>NZ_JBBMQZ010000028.1:0-62981 GCF_038900275.1 Pseudoalteromonas sp. AS71
CGGGTCATTAGCTCAGTTGGTAGAGCAGTTGACTTTTAATCAATTGGTCGATGGTTCAAATCCATCATGACCCACCACTCTCTAATACTTTCCTTTATATTCTTTTTTAATTTCCCACTTTATTTTTTATAAACAGCCTTACTAGTTCGCTGTTATTTGCTTTCATATTCTCGTATAATTCGCCCTAATTAATGCACTGTAGATAAGTGGTCGAGAACATGAGTCTAGCTCAAACTATTATGCCTGAAGGTTATATTTTTCCCCCTAAGCCAGCACCGTTAACACAAGACGAGCAAGGCGAATATAAAGCGCGTATAAAACAATTACTAAAAGATAAAAATGCAGTACTTGTTGCCCATTATTATACCGATCCTGAAATTCAAGCACTTGCTGAAGAAACCGGCGGCTGCGTTGCCGACTCGCTAGAAATGGCGCGTTTTGGCGCACGTCACGATGCAGATATGATTATTGTTGCGGGCGTAAAATTTATGGGCGAAACAGCCAAAATTTTAACGCCAAATAAAACGGTTGTTATGCCAACGCTTGAAGCAACATGTTCGTTAGATATTGGCTGCCCGATAGACGAGTTCTCTGCGTTTTGCGATCAGCACCCTGATCGTAAAGTAGTTGTATATGCAAACACCTCTACGGCTGTTAAAGCACGTGCAGATTGGATTGTAACTTCATCCTGTGCACTTGAAATAGTAGAGTACCTCGATGAGCAAGGCGAAAAAATCATTTGGGGCCCAGATAAGCACCTTGGTAGTTATATTCAAAAAAATACCGGTGCTGATATGCTTATGTGGAATGGCGCATGTATTGTACATGACGAGTTTAAAACAAAAGCACTCAAAGACATGAAAGCGCTACACCCAGATGCAGGCGTTTTAGTTCATCCTGAGTCACCAGCAGAAATAGTTGCTCTTGCCGATTCGGTTGGATCTACGAGCCAATTGATCAAAGCAGCGCAAACAATGGACAACAAAAAGTTTATTGTAGCAACTGATCGCGGCATCTTTTATAAAATGCAGCAACTATGTCCAGATAAAGAGTTTTTTGCGGCTCCTACTGCAGGTGAGGGCGCTTCATGTAAAAGTTGCGCACATTGCCCTTGGATGGCAATGAATGGCTTAAAAGCGATTGAAGAAGCCCTCATAAGTCCTAAAGGCAAAGAAGTATTCGTTGATATGGATTTACGCGAAGGCGCTCTTAAATCCTTAAATCGCATGCTTGAGTTTACTGCGAGCATGGCTAAGTAACTTTTAGAGTATAAATTAAAAACGGTTAAGTCTTAGATTTAGCCGTTTTTTTGTGCCTATAGGTAAGTGTTGCTTGATTAGTAAGCATTTAAAGGCCCAAATTTAAAAATGCCTTGCACCTTAAGGGTCTATTTCATACTATAGCGCGCTGTTGCATTACACAATTGCAGCACCGTGGAGGGATGGCTGAGTGGCTGAAGGCGCACGCCTGGAAAGTGTGTTTAGGTTTATCCCTAACGAGGGTTCGAATCCCTCTCCCTCCACCATTATTCTTAGAGCCCAGTTATTAATATCGAAAGGTAACAATAACTGGGTTTTTTAATGCCCTCAGAATGACTAATTATTTACTAAGCAAAGTGTCGATAACATGCCGACAAGTTCATGTTTTTCGATTGGTTTTGAAACGTAACCATCAAATAGCTGCCTGTATATTTCTTTTTGTTCTGTAAAAACATTAGCAGTTAATGCAATAACAATTTGTTCGCTATTAAGCGCCTTAATTTTTTTACATGCCTGAAGACCATCCATTTTTGGCATTTGAATGTCCATAAAAATAATGTCTGGTTTGTGTAACTCGTATAATGAAATCGCTTCTAAACCATTGTTGGCAATAATAATGGTGGCTTTAGTTGGTTCAAGCATCGCAGCTGCAACAAGCTGATTTATTTTATTATCTTCAGCTAATAAAATAATTTTTCCAGATAGGTCAGGAAGCTCAATATTTTTGGTTGTTAATGTGCTGTCATCCACCTGCGCTTGTTTTAATGGTAAGTACACATAAAACTGACTCCCTGAACCTAACTGGCTTGTTACTTTAATTTCGCCATTCATAAGGCCTATTAATGATTTAGTGATGGGTAAGCCAAGGCCCGTACCACCATATTCACGCGTGGTTGATTGCTCAGCTTGTTCAAAGCGCTCAAACAATCGATCAATTGCTTGCTCAGAGATTCCAATTCCGGTGTCTGATATACAACAACATATTTTTTTTTCGTCGGTTAGCCTAAACGTTACTGTAACGCCACCTTGAGATGTAAACTTAATCGCGTTAGATATTAAGTTTAAAAATACCTGTCTGAGTCTAACTGGGTCGCCCACCCAATGCTTGTGCTCAATATCAATCACAAATTTAAGGTATATGTTTTTATCGCTAGCTTGCAGACCAAGATCGGACTCTAGGTGATGAATAAGTTCAAAAAGATCAAAAGGTTTATGCTCTAATGAAAGCTTACCGGCCTCAATTTTAGAAAAATCGAGAATATCATTAATAATAGTGGTGAGTGAGCGGGTCGAATAAAGTGATTTTTTTAAATACTCTTTTGACTTTTCATTGAGGGGCTGCTCTTGCAATAACTGTAATGTGCCAAGTATGCCATTCATTGGGGTTCGTATTTCGTGGCTCATATTTGCTAAAAACTCAGATTTAGCCTGAGATGCTTGTTCAGCTAGTTCTTTAGCGTGTCCTAGAGCTTGTTCGTGATTAATTTGCTCTGTTAAATCATAAGCAATACCTAAATAGCCAACGATTTCATTTTCATTATCTAATAAAGAGGTGACGCTTATATTAACTTGTACGTGCTCGCCTGTAGAAGAAATGTATGTCCACTGATTGATATCAGGCTCTGTAGCCGTTGCTTTTAAAATCAAGACTTCAAAACTAGGCGGTACAGCTTTATTTAATTCAGTACTAAGCTGGTTCGCTTTTTTTATTATTTCTTCTTTTAAATGAAAAATTGCTGGGTTTTCAATTCCAATAACATCTTGCGCTTTATAACCTAATAACTTTTCAGAGGCGGGGTTAAATAAAGTAATTAAGCCGTTTATGTCGGTTGCAATAATTGAATAACTGGCACTATTTAAAATACTTCGTTGAAGCATACTAATATCGGCAATTTCCTTAGTGCGTAATTTTACTTCTTTTTCTAATTTTAAATTTGTTTGCTGAAGCATATGCTTATTTTGTTTAGCTTTGACAATTCTTCGCTGCGTTCGTTGTGCCCTACGGTAAAAAAATAGCTGTAGTAATAAAATTATAAACATGCAAATAAGAGTATAAAAAATACCATTGACAATAGCTTGATATTTACCCGGCAAATGCAATGTTTCAATAAATGCGTCTGAAGCACTAAGCGTGAGTTCCCATGTTCTTCCCATCACTTTAATTATTTTAGTTAACTGGTAATTAGCTGAATTGCTTTGAATACCGTAGCTAAAAAAGTCAGTTTTAGCGTTGTTAGCTATATCGCTAATGACTAGCTTATTCTCATCAACTAGCGAGAGAGAGTCTAAAATTTTATTTATTAATAATGGAGCGTATGCCCAGCCTAAGATCTCATTAATGCGTTGCTCTTTATTATCCGCAATCGTAATGCTTTTATAAATTGGCAGTAAAATTAAAAACCCTTGCAGTGATTGCTCATTAGCCTGTACTAAAGTTATAGGGCCCGTGAGTTGAGCCTTATTGTTAGAAGCTGCATTTAATGCTGCTTTTTTACGCATGCTCTCTGAGCCAATATCTAAACCTATTGCTTGTAAATTTTTATGTTCAGGAAAAATATACTGAATAATAAAATGTTCATTATTATCATTATTAAGCTGATTAAAGTTAAATGTTTGAGTGGGTCTATCATATTTTGCAGTATGTAAAAACTGGGTTAGATTCTTAGATGTTACCTTTCGAATGAAACCAATCCCGTTTGCACCGGGGAATTCTTGGCCATAGTTACGACTATTAGAGTAATTAGAAAATGTTTGGTAGTTTAAATTATTAACGCCTATACCGTGTATAAACCCTTTTAAACCGAAGAGCCCATATTTATATAAGTCGATTCTATTCGTTACGCCTGTTGAGAGCGTAGAAAGGCGGTTGTTAAGTGCTTCGTTTATTTTATAGTTAAGTGCGTTTTGGTGTTTAATGTGAGCGAAGAAAGTTAATACAATACCGCTGATAAGAAAAATGGCATGAGCAAGTATAGAGACTAAAAACCCTTTCCTAACCAGTCGTCCTGAGAACATTAACTCATCCTTTATTATTAATATGCTGAGTGCGTATCTACCTCTATTATCAAAATAAATATAGCACTTATTATTCAGGATACAACTTTGTTCATAATTAGAATATATATATTTTATAGAGGTTTAGAGCTCGAGAGTGAAAGGAAATTTAATTCTGAGTTTTATGAGTAAATAGAGAGTGCATATAAAGCTAATGATTTATATGCTTTCTATTATTTTAGAACTAGCGAAAAAGTATTGGTTTAAGGTGTTAAACCTTCCATGCTTTTTGATCTTTTACTGATAATTGCGATCCACATAACAATGTCGGTTAGCTTTTTATTACAGTGCAATAATATTTGAAGATTACACTGCCGATATATTACGATATTTAAATGACTTAAGTATGTATCTAATAAATATAGCTTTCTTCAGGGCCATAATAAAACCATAAACCATATATTTCTGTATGCACGCTTCAACCTAATAGCTTAAGGAGTTCTTTATAATATAAATTTGGTAAGTGTAAGCTGAGTCAGATGAAATCGTAGTCATGATATTCTGAAAGTAAATTGGTTATACAACTACGAGTTGTATAACCAATTTCTCTGTCATTTTTGTATTCATCCGATACAAAAAAATATTTAATATTTTATAATATGAAAATTAAATCATTAAAAACTCATATTGTTCTATATTTAGTGCATGAAAGAAAAGTCATTGCGTGAAATTTAATTACCTTATTACATGTTTGCCGTGTAGGTCGCAAAATATACACGCTGTTAAGCACTACACAGTCAAAATTTAAACAAAACAAGGTAACGGAGACAACTATGGCTCAACGGTTCTCTAAATCACTTGTGGCAACAAGCGCAGTATTAATATGTTTTTCTATTCCTTCGTATGCCGCTGTTAATGGACTGACAGAACAAGATGTGTTTAATATAAAACTCAGGTCAATTTATTTTGATCGTGACTACGATAACGATGCAAGCGACGATTCAACCTTCGCTCAAGGTATAGAACTCAATTACACCTCTGGTTATATAAACGACTTAGTTAGTGTGGGTGTATCGACCTACACCGTGATGAATATTAATTCTACAGGTTCAGCCGCAGGTAATATTTTACCAGCAGGTAATGAGAGCGGTGGAGTTGACGATAGCTTTTCTAAATTTGGTCAATATTTTTTAGATTTTAAATTGGGTAACAACGGTCACGTGAAAGTGGGCGGGCAAAAAACTAAAAGTATGTTGCTTAAAAGCTCTGGGAGTCGGGCTATTCCTAATACCTTTAGAGGTGTTTTTGGCGACTATAAAATTGGCAACACTAAGGTATATGGTTATGTATATGATAAATGGAGCCGACGACACGATGATAGATGGGAAGACTTTTCTACCGAACAATCGGCAACTGGCGCTATTAGTGTAATTTGGGGCGTAGGTGCTACGCACAAAAAAGACGATCTAACATTAGAGGCTGAATATTTAAAGTCCCAGAATTATCTAAGTAAAATGGGATTAAAAATGAGTTATGATATTAAACTTAAACAAAGTAAGTTAACACTTTCAAGTGGTATATTTACCTCACAAGATGATGGTGATTTATTTGTAACAGGCGCAGAGGGCGGCGATTTAGATGATGAAGATACACCTGGAGCATTAACAGGCTTAACTAAAAGTGAAAACGATGGATTTGCTTATTACTTAGATGCTGATTGGAAAAAAGGTATTTGGAGCGCAGGTGCTGCATTTACGAAAGTAAGTGATGCTTGGATTGAAGATAACTTTAGTGGCGATCATGGAACAAATCCATTCCCGACGCGCTCCCTGATTGGTGCCGATTTAACAAACCAAAATGAAACATCATGGCAGGCACGCTTGGGCATTAACTTAAAAGCTGTATCGCCAGGGCTCAGTACTAAGTTTTATTACACTAGCGGTACGGGCGCCGAAAATTCAGCTTTAGGTCAAATAGGCGGTGAAGCCGAAGAAAAGTACTGGGCTTTAGATACACGTTATAAAGTTGAGGCAATAAAAGGTTTAAGCTTACGCTGGTTGTTTTTAGATTATATAACCGATAAAACAGGCAGTGTTGACGGTGTTAAAGGTGACAGAGCAGACCATCGAGTATATATGGATTACACTATTAAATTTTAAATGACTTTTAAAAACCAATGCTATTTTTATACACTGGTTTTTTTTCTGATTACTATAATAAAACTGACAAATAAATAATAACAATTAAGTTAATACATGTTTTCTCTACAGCAGTGGCGTTCTCAGGGTTCATTTACCAAAATTAATGGCCATCAAATTTTTACTAAAACAGCCGGGGATGTAACAAACCCCGTGCTGCTTTTAATACATGGCTTTCCTAGCGCCAGTTGGGACTGGGAAGGTATGTGGCAAACGCTTAGCGATCATTATTTTGTGATCACACTCGATATGCTAGGTTTTGGTTTATCAGATAAACCAAAAAATGCAGACTATAAAATTACAGAACAAGCTGATTTATACACACAATTTTTAAAGCGTTTAAATATTAATGATGTGCATATACTAGCCCATGATTATGGCGATACAGTCGCTCAAGAGTTATTAGCAAGGCAAGTAGCTTCGCAAAGTGAAATACAAATTAACAGCGTGTGCTTTTTAAACGGTGGGTTATTTCCTGAGGTGCATAAACCCTTATTTATACAAAAATTATTATTATCTAAGTTTGGTTGGCTAGTGCCAAAATTAATGAATAAACAAAAATTTGCCAATAATCTAGTGACTATTTTTGGTAAAAATACACCGCCTACAACACAGGTAATAGACACACTTTGGGAACTGCTGATTTACAAAGATGGCTTAGCCGTTATGTCTAAACTCATTAGTTATATAATGCAGAGGCAGCAAAACCGAGAACGCTGGGTTGGTGCTATTGTAAATAGCCATATACCACTTACGTTTATAGCAGGCGCAGTAGATCCGATTTCTGGTAAGCACATGATTGAGCATTACAAAAAGTTGATACCAAACGCGAGTGTTAAAGAGTTCTCAGAGCTTGGCCATTATCCACAAGTAGAAGATGCAAATGCTATAACGCAAGCGTATTTGAGTTTTAGAAACGGGTAATAAAAACGCGGCTACTAAATTAAGTGCCGCGCTTATAAATTAAAGAACTCTGAGTATTTAGGCTTTACACCTTAGTACTTTTTCTTTGGCGCTTTTAACTGTTTTTCAAATTCATCTGAAAACAATATCGTACCGTCGTCTTCCTCAGTAGGAAATGCGGCAATAAGTAAATCATCTTCTTCAAGACCTGGTGTCCAGCGACTAAACCAATCTGCAAGTGGGATTGCTTTAGCGCTACAGCCAGCCCATTCGCCAGTAGCCCACGCTTCTGCAAATTCACGAGTTGGCCAAACAGGCACGCAATCGTCGTCTTCATTGGCAAGCATAACGCAGCCATCGTCGTCGTTTAAAATCCATACTTGCTTAAATTCTTGCACGGTTTCGAACATGTAAGCTAAGCGTTTTTTTGCCCCAAGGCCTAAAATTACTGCTTGTTGTTCGGTTGCATTTTCGCTCGTCATGATTGGCTCACTCTCGTTGCTATCGATATTTAATATATAGCGTACAAGTATATCGAGTTATATGACAGAGTGTTGAAAAGTTATTATTTAATTTCATTAATGCAGATCTAATTCACATATTGAGCAGTATAACTCCTCACTAATTTGAGCGATCATTCAAAATAAGCTTGAATGTTTGTAAAAAGGCCACATTGTAGTAAGCATATACTTAATGAAGGATTGAAAAATGACTACTGATTTACTTGCTCCGTTTAAACTAAATAACACAATTGAGCTTAAAAACCGCGTACTTATGGCGCCACTAACTCGTTGCATGGCTGACGATAACTTAGTGCCAACACAAGATATGGTTGAATATTATGCTCGCCGTGCCGAAACCGGTTTAATTATTAGTGAAGCAACTATTATTCGCCCAGACGCGCAAGGTTACCCAAATACTCCGGGTTTATTTACCAGTGAGCAAATTCAAGGTTGGAAAAAAGTAACAGATGCAGTACACGCTAACGGCGGCAAAATGTTTGCACAGCTTTGGCATGTTGGCCGTGTTGCACATCCTCACTTTTTTGATGGCGATGTACTGGCACCATCGGCAATTGGCGTTGAAGGCTCTGTGCCTCGTATGCGTGAGCTTACCTACATCACTCCAAAAGCAGCCACTACAGATGACATTAAATCTTTAGTAGCCGATTACGCAAAAGCGGCAGAAAACGCAATTGAAGCAGGTTTTGATGGTGTAGAAATTCACGGCGCTAACGGTTATTTAATTGACCAGTTTTTACATTATGCTGCAAATACACGCAGCGACGAATACGGTCAAACGCCTGAAAATATGTCGCGCTTTGCATTAGAAGTAACAGATGCGGTTATTGCAGCTGTTGGCAACGAGCGTACTGCACTTAGATTAACACCGGGTGCTTACTTTAATATGAGTGAAGATAACCGTGATAAAGCGGTATTTGACTACTTACTACCAGAACTAGAAAAAAGAGATTTAGCGTACTTACACGGCGGTATTTTTGACGACAGTACAGCGTTTGAGTCGCTTGAAGGTAAAACGACGTCTGAATTTTTACGTGCAGGCTACAAAGGTACATTAGTAGGCGTAGGCAGCTATACTTTTGAGTCAGCAAAAGAAGCAATTAACGATGCTAAGTTTGATTTAATCGCTATTGGTCGCCCACTTATCGCAAACCCAGATTACATTAGCAAAATTGCAAACGGTGAAGAACTAGTACCATACAGCGATGAAATGCTAGCTGAATTAAAATAAATTACTATTTGTAATAAGTTCTAGAAAATAATTAAGGCACCCAAAGCTAAACCTTTGGGTGTCTTTTTTTGTACATATTCTCGCCATAAATCTTCCATATTTGTTTAACCTTTATGTAAATAAAGTTCATCCTCGTTGTCATGTTTAAAATCCATACTGTGCTCGTTTTCATATTACATAATTAAAACTAAACGGGACAACAATGTACGCTTTAAAAAACAAATCGCTATTGAGCATGGCTATTGCCATGGCGGTATCAACATCTACTTATGCTAACGACAACACCATAGAAGAAGTAACCGTTGTAGCTAAACCAACGAGCTACGCTAACAATGTTATTGAGCCTGCAATGCTTGAGCAGCAAAGTTCGGTATCGAGCATATTATCGGTTATTGATAACTTACCAGGTATTAGCATAAACGAAGGTGATGCATTTGGTGGCGACGATTGGTCTACTACAATCACTATGCGTGGTTTTAGTATTGATGGAAACCAACAACAATTAGGTATGACCGTTGATGGCATTCCCAATGGTGGCTCTAATTACGGCGGTGGTGCTAAAGCTAACCGTTACTTGGAGAGTGAAAATTTAGCAACAGTAGAAGTTGGTCAAGGTACCTCTGATATTAAGTCGGCTTCACTTGAAGCACTAGGCGGGACATTTAACTTTGTAAGTAAAGACCCAAGCATTGAAAAAGGCACTACCTTTGCTTATACATCAGGCAGCCACGATGCCACGCGTTATTATATTAAACACGAAACAGGCACTGTTTTTAATAACACACAAGCGTACGTAAGTTACTCGCAAACCGATACAAGCCGCTGGATTGGTTCGGGCAGTAATGGGGGCAAAGACAACCAACACGCTGAGCTTAAGTTTGTATCTAATTTAGACGATTTAACGCTCACTGGTCGTTTATCTTATGATGATGTAAGCGAGACAAACTATAACAGCGTAAGCCTAGAGCAGTTTGAACAAACACCCGATTGGGATCAGCTAACATGGAATTGGACAGGAGTTCCGCATTTTGACCAAATGTTTGCAGAAGGTTGGGGAACGCTTCGTGAAAATACCTTAGGCTATTTAAAATTTGAATACGCGATTTCACCAACTTCATTATTAACTGTTAGCCCTTATTATCATAAAAATTCAGGTCGCGGCGATTGGATCCCACCTTATTTAACAACGCCTGTTGATGAAAATGGCGACCCAACAACGGAGGGTGGCACTAATGCAGGCTCTTATGGTTTTGCTGATAGTGAAGGCAACCCGTTTGCACCCAATGCCGATTGTACGCAAAGTTTGAGCTGGCCATGGGAGTCGGGTCCTGGTTTAAATCCTGCGTGTTACGATGCAACAGCAACGCCGGTTATGTCTTACCGCCATACGCATTACAACAAAGATCGTTTAGGTGTAACGGCAAATTACCAAGCTACATTTGGTGATCACGATATCGAAGCGGGCTTTTGGTATGAGCAAAGCGAGCGTGACGAGTCGCGTGATTGGCACAAAGTAATTGACGCGCGTATTTATCATCACTTTGATAGCACGCCTTACTGGACACAATACAAAAACACTTTTGATACCGATACATTCAAATGGTACTTACAAGACTCGATTAATTTTGGTGACTTAACATTAAATATTGGTGCAAAACAATATTTAGTTGAATTACAAAAGTACGACCACTTTGCTAACGAAAGATCAGATAAAGTAGATAGCGACTCAGACGTGTTATTTAGCGGTGGCGTATTGTATCAGCTAAATAACAGCACAGAATTATTTGCCAGTTACAGCGAGAATTTTTCAGCAATAAAAGACGGTGTGCTTGAGCGAGACAGCTCAACACTTACAAACATAGAGCCAGAAACTGCCGACAACATCGACTTTGGTGTACGTTACCAAGCCGACAGATTAACCCTTACAGCAACGGCTTACAGTGTTAAGTTTGATAACCGCATTACCTTTATTGCCCCTGGTAGTGGCACAGACGGAATTGATTATACCATTGGTACAAATGGCTCGTACGTAAATGTGGGGGGGATTGACTCAAATGGGCTTGAGCTTGCAGCAAGCTATATGTTAACACCAAGCTGGAGCGTGTACTCGTCGTATACAAATAGCAGTTCTGAGTATTCGTCGGATGATCCAAATGCATACGATTCACAGGGTGTAATATTAAGAGATGAAAGTGGTAATGAGGTAGCACCGAGCTTTAGAAAAGGCGACAGCATAATAGATTCATCAGAAGATTTATTTGTGGTATCTACCGATTACTTTAGCGATGGCTTTCGTGTTGGTTTATCGGCTAAATACACCGGTGAGCGCTTAGGTGCATGGCAAGACGAAGACACTCGCACGCGTAATAAAGTAAACGGCTACACCGTACTTGATTTTAATGCAGGTTATTCAACTGACGTAGATGCAGGTCCGTTTAAAGCCATTGACGTATCGTTTGTTGTTTATAACGTTACAGACAAAAGCTACTTAGCAGGTGGCACTGGTAACGGCGCTACTTATTACATTGGTGCGCCTCGCACTGCAGCAGTTACATTGACCGCTGACTTTTAAGTTAAATTGTAAGATTAGTTATTAAATTAAAACAAAGCCCATTATTGATGGGCTTTTGATTATTTAATGACTAACGTATTGATTTATTAGAACCAATTTCAGTGAATAACTACCCCTAATATTGAAAATATCTTACACTGGTTTTATCTCAAGCAAGGTCAGTGTTATATGCTAAATATTATTCAATCAAACCGTATGGAAGCCCTGCAAGCGCAGTTCCACCAGCTGTTAAAAGTAAACCCATTGCAAAGCCCGTTCGACAAAGAAGTAGTGCTAGTGCAATCTCCGGGTATGTCGCAGTGGTTAAAAATAGGTTTGAGCGAAAACTTAGGGGTTGCAGCGCAGGTGGATTTTCCGCTGCCGTCGAGCTTTATTTGGCAGTTGTATCAGCAATTACTGCCAAATGTCCCTAAAGAGTCGGCATTTAACAAGCCCAACCTTGCTTGGAAACTATTTGCAATTTTACCAAACTGTATTGATGAGCCATTATATTTGCCGCTAAAAACCTATTTAGAGGGCGATATTGACGGGCAAAAAACTTTTGCGCTGTGCGAAAAAATAGCCGACGTGTACGACCAATATTTAATGTACCGACCACACTGGATAGCCACATGGGATAGCGGCAAAGATGAGCTTGATGATGTAGATGTAGCCATTGCACCATGGCAACCTGACTTATGGCGACGCATTGTAAAATTAAGCCAAGACCTTGGGCAAAGTCAATTTCATCGCGCTAATATGCAAGGGCAGTTACTTGCAGCGCTTGAGACTATGGATAATAGCTTACTGCCACAACGCATTAGCTTATTTGGTATATCTGCGATTGCCAGCTCCCAGCTAGACGTATTTGAAGCGCTGAGTAAAAAAACCGAGGTTATATTATTCTTTTTTAACCCGAGTGAGCATTACTGGGGCGATATTATAGATGAAAAAACAGCGGCTAAAATAAGCGCTAAATACGCTAAAATGCCGCTGGTGGAAGCACAACAAAAAAAACAAACCAATCCAGATGAAGAATACTACTTTATTGGTAATCCGTTGTTATCGTCGTGGGGTAAATTAGGCCGCGACTATTTTGAACAACTTGTACAGTTAGATGCCCGTTGGATTGACGGTTTTATTGATGTGTTTGACGACACCTTACTAGGGCAAGTACAAAGCGAGATTTATCAGCTTGCGTTTAAAGGTGAATCGCTGACCGATAACAAAGAGTGGTTTATAAACGACGAAGGTAAATTACCAATCAGCGCAACCGACACCAGCATTACGCTCAGCGATTGCCATACACCGCTCAGAGAAGTTGAGCGCTTGCACGACTACTTACTTAACTTGTTTAATCAAAACCCGGCGCTTACCCCCAAAGACATAATCGTCATGATGCCCGATGTAGGCACTTACAGCCCCTACATTGAAGCCGTATTTGGCGGGGCACAAGGCAGCCGCTTTATTCCTTACGCATTGGCCGATCTAGCCATAGAGCAAGAAAAGCCCGTGCTTAGCTCATTTGCTAGTTTAGCTAACTTACCGTTTTCGCGCTTTGGTGTGTCGGATATTCTCGATTTATTACAAGTGACGCAAATAGCCGAAAAGTTTGGGCTTGAAGCGCACGAGTACGAGCAAATTCAATACTGGCTTGAACGAGTAGGGGTTAAATGGGGCATAAACGCAGCGCATAAAAGCAGCTTTGATTTACCCGCTATCGACTTAAATACCTGGCAACATGGGCTCAACCGTTTATTGCTTGGCATTGCCATGCGCGACGAGCAATGCCCGTTTAATGGTATTTACAGCGCCGATGAAGTAGAAGGCATGGCGCTTGATACACTCAACAAGCTCGTGCACTTTATTGATGTACTGCAAAGCTTTAAAGAGCAGTTAACGCCCGATGATACGCTCACTAATAAAGCGCATATTTTAAGCGAGCTATTAAACGCGATATATGAAAGTGAAAGCGACGACAGCTGGGATTTATTAGTACTGCAAAACGTGCTCGAAGAGTTACAAAAACACCACGACAACGGCGATTACAGCAAAGCAGTTTCGCAGCGTATTGTTAGTTACTTAATTAAACAAGGCATTCAAGAAAAAGGCGTAGGGCAGCGGTTTTTAGTTGGGCAAGTAAACTTTTGTACACTTATGCCCATGCGCGCCGTGCCATTTAAAGTGGTATGTATGCTGGGTTTAAACGATGCCGACTACCCGCGTAACGTACAGCCTATTGGTTTTGACTTAGTGCCGTATTCTAAAAAGCAAAAAGGTGACCGATCACGTAAATTAGATGACCGTTACTTATTTTTAGAAGCACTACTAAGTGCCCGCGACAACTTATACATGAGTTACATTGGTCGTTCGTGTTTTGATAACCAACCGCGCATGCCATCAACGCTTGTAAGCGAGCTGTTAGAATATATTGGGCGTAGCTTTGTATTAAGCGAGAAAAGCGAAAAAACACTGCCAGAATGTCTAATCAATCAGCAGCATTTACAGCCCTTTAATAGCCATTATTATTTAGCCGATGAACAATCCAATACTGTGCTGAGCAACCACAGTTACAATCCAATTTGGCTGCCAAGTGAGTCAATTAAACCACAGCCGGTTATTGCACTTGATGTGACTGTGCCAGAACAGTTAGATCTTGATGTGTTTATTAGAAGTGTGTGCAGCGCACAAGAGAGCTTTTATCAACAAACATTAGGTTTACGCCTGCCACAATTTAACGAAGTAGCAAAAGACGAAGAACCCTTTAGCCTAGATGCGCTGCGCCGTTATTTTTATCTTGATGAAATACTTAAAGCCAATATAAACGGGCAACCGCTGAGTACAGAGCAAATACTGCAGCGAGGTGAGTTACCTCAAGCCAATGTAGGCAGCCTCATATTTGAGAGTATGGAGCACCGAGTTGACGCGCTTGCAGGGCAGGTTAAAGAGCACATTAAAGGCGGGAAAAGTGAGCCAATAGAGGTTTTGCTTACCATTGAAGGCACCAAAATAGAAGGCTGGCTCAATCATGTTTATTTGCAAAAACAAGTGTTTTACCGCAGTGCGAGTATTAAAGCGAAAGATTTAATTAAAGGCTTTATTTATCATCTTGCAGCGCAAAGTATGGATCATCACGTAGAAACATTGTTACTTGGGCTTGATAAGCAAATTACCTTTGCGCCCATAAACAAAGCCGATGCGGATGCACTATTAGCCGATTGGTTTGAGTTATACAAAGCGCTGCGCGCAGAGCCGGTGCCGTTTTTTCCGGTAAGTGGGTATGAGTACGTTAAAAGTGGCGGCGATATAATAAAAGCAATGAGCAAATTTAGCCCGCAATACATAGGGCGAGGCGAGGGCGAAAATCCGTATATTCGCTTAACGGTGCAATCGCTAAACGACTGCCAAGAAGAATTTATAAAATGGAGTGATAAATTGCTCACGCCTTTATTTGAACACGCAAAGGAGAGTGACCATGCAAGCGCTTAATCCTCTTACTATGCCGCTCATTGGTCAAAGTTTAATAGAAGCCAGTGCGGGTACTGGTAAAACTTATACCATTACGGGGCTGTATTTACGTTACTTATTAGGTATGCAAATAGAAGGTGAGTTAAATACGCCGCTCAGTGTTGAGCAAATTTTGGTAGTAACCTTTACCGACGCTGCCACCCAAGAAATTAAAGACCGCGTACGTAGCCGAATTATTGCTGCACGTGACGCACTGCTTGGGCAAAACCCAAACGATGAACTCATTGAAGGCGTAATTGCCAAAATTGATGATAAACACCGCGCCTTTGATTTACTCGATGCAGCTGCTAAATCAATGGACGAAGCCGCTATTTTTACTATTCATGGCTTTTGTCAGCGGATGCTAAAACAACATGCGTTTGAGTCGGGCGTGGCGTTTAACCTCGAATTTATTTTAGATGAGCGCGACATACTGCTCGAAACTATTAAAGATTTTTGGCGTGCGTTTGTATACCCACTTAACAAAGAACGCACCGATGCTATTTTAGATGTATTTGCCGCACCAGAGTCTTTATTCGCTCAAGTGGCGAGCATTTTAAACAAAGCTAATGCGCACATTACACCACAAATAAATTTAGATGATGTATGGAAAGCCCGTGACGAGTACATAACCCGTGTGCCCGCATTTAAAAAAGCAGTGTTAGATCAAGAGTTTATCGGTGCCATTAAAAGCTCGGGTTTAAGCGGGTCTAAAACGCCAGCACGAAAAGGCAGCCTTGGTGCGCTTGAAGCATTTTGTTTAGCCGGCGATTTGTTTTTTGAATTTGGCACTAACAAGTATTCGTTTGAGGTGTGGAGTACAGAAAACTTAAGCGATGTGAGTAATTATAAAAAAAATCAGCCATTATTTGTGCATCCATTACTGAGTCAGTTTGACGAGCTTGCCGCACTTAATAACAGCATAAACCAAGGGCTCAAAATAGCGGTTGTACAACATGCAGCGCGCTGGGTAAAAGCCGCAATAGTTAAGCGCAAGCAAGAGCAAAGCGTGATCACCCCAGATGATTTACTGACCAATTTACACAGTGCGCTTAATAACGAGCAAGGCGACGTACTAGCGCAAAAAATTGCGCAGTTGTTTCCGGTTGCCATGATTGATGAATTCCAAGATACCGACCCGATTCAGTACGGTATTTTTAGTAAAATTTATGGGCAACAAAATACCACGCTTGCCATGATAGGCGACCCCAAACAGGCTATTTATGGCTTTAGGGGCGCAGATATTTTTACGTATATTGGCGCAAAAGAAGCTGTACAGACTGATCAGCAATTTACGCTGGGTACTAACTTTCGCTCAAGCACCGATATAGTAAATAGTGTTAATAGTTTATTTGGCAAACACGCTAACAGCTTTATCTATAACGACGCCATACCGTTTAACGCAGTGGCTGCTAAAGGTAAAAAAGCGGAAGACTCTTTTTTAATTGATGGCAAACCCGCGACCGCATTCGAATTTAACGTATTTGTAGATGAAGCCGCCGATGAAAAAAACAAACCAACTAACAAAGGTATAGGGCAAGCACATTTAGCCACTCATTTTGCTAATAAAATAGTGGCCCTGCTTGAAAAAGCAAAACAAGGTAATGCCTGTATTGGCAGTACTCCTGTAAGCGCTGCCGATATTTGTATATTAGTGCGCGACCGTGTTGAAGCGCAAATAATGAAAAAAGCACTTAGCGAAGCCAAAATAGCCAGCGTGTATTTATCGCGCGAGAGCGTTTTTAGCCAAGAGCTTAGCCATCACCTACTTAACTTTTTAACAGCGCTGCATGGTCAATATGACGAGTCATTGCTGCGCGGTGTTTTAGCCGGCCCGCTATTTTGTTTAAGTTATAACGAAATACACGCACTCGCCGATGATGAAAATAAATGGCAAGACTACTTAAACTTTTTTGCACAACTTAGCCACATTTGGAACAAGCAAGGCGCTATGGCAATGCTTGAGCGTTTAATGAGCCATAATCAGCTTAGCGCTAAATGGCAAGGTTTAGGGTATAACGTTGAGCGTTGGCTGACTGACTTTAGGCATTTGGGCGAAATACTTCAACAAAAACAAATAGAGCTTGAAGGCACGCTGCGTTTACTGCGCTGGTTTGCACAAAAGGTAAGCCAACAAGACGGTGAAACAGTACAAGTACGCCTAGAAAGTGACGCCAACTTAGTTAAAATTGTCACTATGCATGCCTCAAAAGGGCTAGAATACCCACTGGTATTTATGCCGTTTGCCAGTGGCTATCGCGAAACAAAAGAAGCGCTTTATCATAATAATGGCAAGCTAATTTACGATTTAAGTAAAGACGAAGATGCACTGCAAAAAGCAGAGCAAGAGCGCCTAGCTGAAGATTTACGCCTGCTTTATGTCGCTCTCACACGGGCTGTGCATTTTTGTGCACTGGGTGTTTATAACATAGGGCAAGGGCAAAGTAGCCGCTTAGCTATGCAAAGTAGTGCACTGGGGCATGTGTTATTTGCAGGGCTTGAACTTGCCAGTAGCCAAACATGGCGTACGCATTTAAGTGAGTTTTGCGACGCTAATAGCGCGATGAGCTATCAGCAATTTACCTCACAAACGTTATTAGAGCAGGGAACACTTAGTTTTAATAATAGTAAAATTGCGCAGCAAACATTAAGTGTTAATAAAGTAACGGCAAGTATAGAGCGTAACTGGCGAGCAACCAGCTTTAGCGCGTTGAGCTTTAAAAAGCACAGCGACCAATTAGCCCCAGGGCGAAGTGATGAAGATCACGAAAAAGACGAGTTTGCAGTGCAAGAGGACGAACTACCATCACCTTATAGCTTTCCTAAAGGGCCAAAGCCGGGTAGCTGTTTGCACGAAATATTTGAACAAATAGATTTTACTAGCCCAATAGTCCACCCAACTAATACTGAGCAAAACTTATCGGAAGTTGTTAAGCGCTGCCTTGAAAAATACCACATAGGTGAGCAATGGCGAGAAGTGGCTGAAAAATGGGTGCTCGATGTTCTTGCGTGCCCCCTAGATAACAGCTCTCTAGATAAGAGCCTTCTTTCATTGGGTGTACTTACACCAAGCGACTGCCTAGTCGAAATGGAGTTTAATTTACCACTTGAGAGCTTAAGTGCACCTAAGCTAAACGAAATGTTGGTTAAACATTTTGGTTTTACGCAAAGTAAGCTTGAGTTTTCGCAAGTAAAAGGCTTGTTAAAAGGCTTTGTCGATTTAATATTTTGCTACCAAGGTAAGTATTATATTTTAGATTATAAGTCTAATTATTTAGGCAGTACGCCAGCTGATTACGAAGGCGATATGCTTGAGCAAGCGATGAGCAGCCATCAATATCATTTACAGTATTTAATCTACACGGTAGCGCTGCATCGTTTATTAAAACAACGTATAGCTGATTATTCAATTGAAACCCATTTAGGCGGCGTGTATTACACTTTTTTACGTGGAATGCCTGCAGGGCAAGGCGTGTACTTTAAAAAGCTAACTGTAGAACAAGTGATTATTTTAGATGGCTTATTTAGCCAAGGAGCCATGCTATGAGCGATTTAAATGAACAACCTGGCTTGTTTGACGATATTGATCAAGCGCCTAGCGATGAGCCTCTAAATATTCTTAAATCACAAAATGAGGTGGCTGTAAAATATTCAATTACCGAAGTGCCGTTACTTGAGTATCTATTAGCTGAAAATCGGCTACGTGTCGTTGATGTAAAACTCGCTGAGCTATTGTGCGCTAATAACGTTCATAATGAATTTTTTTATATTATTTTACTGCTGTGCTTATCGCAGCAAAGTCAGCACAGTTGTTTAACCTTAAATGAAGTTGATTGGAGCAATCCTTTTAATTTACGCAAAGGCGATTTTAATAAACTCGATGGCAATGTACCCAGTACGCTAAGCCCGTTTGATGATGACTTTAATGTACACACAGCGGTTAGTTATTTACAAAACCATGAAAGCGTTGGCGAGAGTAAGCCATTGCAATTATTTAACGAGCGACTTTATTTTGCGCGCCTTGCCGGTTATGAGCAAACACTCGCGGATAGACTATTAAGCATGAGCGAGCGAAAGCTCAATATTAATAATGAAGTATTGGCTGAACTTTTAAATACCTATTTTCCTGCTGATTCAACTGTTGAAACTGATTGGCAAAAAGTGGCGTGCGCGATTGCGGCCACCAAAGGCTTTAGTGTGATCACGGGTGGCCCAGGTACAGGTAAAACTACCACAGTGACTAAGTTGCTGGCTATTTTGCAGTCACTTTATGAAACAGCACCCCTTAGTATTAAGCTGGTGGCCCCTACAGGTAAAGCCGCTGCACGTTTAAGTGAGTCTATTTTGGGCGCCAAAAATAAGCTCACAACGATTCCTGATGATATAAAAACGCTGATACCGCAAAGCGCTCAAACGATTCATCGCTTACTGGGCGTAAAACCGTTTACTAATAAATTTAGACATAACAAAAGCAATCCGCTGCATTTAGATGTGCTGATTATTGACGAAGCCAGCATGGTCGATTTATCGCTGATGGCTAAATTAATAGAAGCACTGCCCGCGCACGCGCGGTTAATACTCTTAGGTGATAAAGATCAGCTTGCCTCAGTAGATACCGGCAGCGTAATGAGCGATTTATGCCAAGGTTTAACACTTGGACAAATGCCACGCTATTCGCAAGCACGTTGTGATGAGTTAAATAATTTATGCTTTAATAACGAGGCTAAACTTGCAGCGCAAAGTGCGAGTGAATTTAAACTCGCAGATTGCATTGCCTTTTTACAACACAGTTATCGATTTGACGCACAAAGCGGTATTGGTCAACTTGCACTTGCGGTAAACACCAATAACACCGGTATTTTAAATTACGTAGAGCTAGAAAGTACTGAAGGGCGCTTTAACGATGTAATTTTAGATTACGACTTTGTAGCAAAACCGATTGAAAAACTCGTTAAAAGTGCAGCAAGTCATTATGCAAAATACCTTAACTTAATTGCCCAAGGTACAGGTGTTGCACAAGTGCATGCTGCTTTTGCTAGTTATCAGCTTTTAGCTGCGGTACGAGAGGGCGATTACGGAGTGCATAGCTTAAATCAACGAATAGAGCGCGTGTTGCAACAGCAAGGTTTAATTACCGTTAGTCCTAATACTCACCACTATACGGGTATGCCTATTATGGTGAGCCAAAACGATTATCAACTTAAGTTATTTAACGGTGATATTGGTATTTTAATGCCAGATGAAAGTAATCAACTCAAAGCCATATTTATTGATGAGCAAGGTAACCAACGAGCATTTTCGCCTGCACGACTCCCCGCACACGATAAAGTATACGTAATGACCATTCATAAATCACAAGGCTCAGAGTTTAACTACACCGCTATGGTATTGCCACCGCTAAAACAAGCGCGCATGGGTATAAACAGGCAATTAGTTTATACGGGTATAACCCGCGCTAAAAATACCTTTGAGCTGGTGGCTGATAAAAAAGTACTGCAATTAGCAATGAATAAAAGCGTATCAAGAGCATCTGGTTTATATGAAAGGCTAACTTTTTAAGCTGTTAGTAATAGCATAGCACCGAGACGGTTAGATAAATACATTCTCATTCATGTAGAAATTAATACGCGAAAGTGGTTAAAGTTCTTATTATTTATCGCGTTATGATAAATGTCTTCTATACTAAAATTAATTTTATATTGAATGTATTCGGGCGTGTTGATCTTTGGTGGGTGAATTTGCAGCTGTGTGTTTGGTTTTTAGACAAGGCAGAGCCTATGTAGTGTGGTTATTCCCCATAAATAGGCTATAACGCTGCATAAATACCAAACATACGCTGCTCTTTGGGTTCTTTCTAGGGGCGATTAATTATTTGTTGCTCGGTTTTTACTTAGCCCACTAGGTTACAAACCTCGCGCCGTGATTTAATCGCGCCTAGATTGAACAAATTTCAATTCACAAAGATCAACACGCCCTAGTAAGGATATTAATGTTTTTTTCTAAAAATAAACAAAATGAAATAGCCTCTTTAAAAGCAGAGCTCTATCCATTACAACAAGTGTGGGAAGGGCTTTACCGAGAGATGTTAGTACTGAACATTCTTTATGATGGCAGGATTTCGCACGCCAACGATAAATTTTTAGAAAACCTAGGCTATAGCGAAGATGAGCTAACTAATAACTCTTTTGATAATTTTATTACAGATTCGTCTCGACAATCTGTCGAATTTAAAAGCTTGCAACAAGCTATTAAAAAAGAAGGGCATTGGGGCGGTGCATTACAGGTTATGCGCAGCGATGGCAAAGCTGAATGGTTACGTTTAATAGTACATCCTGTAAAAGGTGAGCAAGATCAGTTGCTCTATTTTTCTATATTCGGGAGTGTACTTACAAAAACAATTACAGCTTCTCGCGAGCAAAGCGATACTATTAAAGCTATATATCGCTCTATGGCGGTAATTGAGTTTGATTTAGAGGGTCATGTTTTAAAAGCAAACGAGCAGTTTTTATCGGCAATGGGTTATCAAGAAAGCGAAATATTAGGTAAACATCACCGTACATTTTGTGAACCGTCAGAATCAAACTCCCAAGAGTACTTACAATTTTGGGCTAAATTGGGAGAAGGACAATTTATTGCAGAGCGTTTTAAGCGAGTTGATAAGCATGGCAATATTGTTTGGCTAGAAGCGTCATATAACCCGATATCTAATGATGCTAATGAGCTTTATAAAGTGATGAAGTTTGCGACTGTTATCACTGATCAAGTAAATCAAGAAATTGCAATTTCACAAGCGGCCGAAATTGCCTATAGCACCTCAACTCAAACAGACAAAAAAGCTGAACAAGGCGCGAGCGTTATACAAGATACGGTTACTGTAATGACGGAGTTGGCTATTAACATGGAGCAAGCTGCAAATGAAATTTCAACGCTTGATCAGCAGTCGCAACAAATATCGAGTATTGTACAAAGTATTAGTAGTATTGCTGAGCAAACAAATTTATTAGCACTAAATGCGGCAATTGAAGCGGCTAGAGCTGGCGAGCAAGGTCGAGGCTTTGCAGTTGTTGCAGATGAAGTTAGGCTGCTTGCATCGCGTACCTCAAAAGCAACAGAAGAAATTGTAGAAGTGGTACAGCGCAATCAATCACAGACACAAAATACGGTGGCGGTAATAGAAAAAGGTAAAGAAAAAGCAGAGCAAGGCTTAGCGCTATCTAAAGAATCGGGTGAAGTGATGCAGGAAATTCAAGAAGGTGCACAAGAAGTTGTGAATGCGATTGGGCAATTTACCAGTGAGCTTAAAGCCAACGGTTAGATTAGCTTTGTCCTTATTCTATAGCGGGCACTTTTAATGGTGCTCGTTTTAATCTTATACCTCAATATCCCCCTGAAACTCATTTAATAATTTCATATTTAACAACTATCCCTTTGTTAACTCATTAATCAGTTTGAAATAAATTCCCACCCCTCCTAAATGATAATAAGTTGTTGCATTTTTGTTCGTTGTTCCTAATACTAGTGAGCGCTTAGGCTGACAAGCTTACGCAGACCAACATGAATACCTTAAATGACAATAAAATATTAAGTACACAACATTAAGGAATTGTATGAACAACAAATACACACACAAATTAATTAAGCCAAGCCACCTAATCGGTGCGGGACTTGCTATGTTAATGAGCTTTTCTGCAGCGAGTAAAGACTACAAAATTATATTAATTCATGGTTTACAAACCTCGCAAATAACCAATAAATCGGGAAGTGATGTAATTAATGATGGTGAAACATATTGGCAATCGTACTGGAATAATCGTGCGGATGAGCGAATTGACTGGCCTGCTTATGAACGCGTTGAAGGTAAGATTGCTACCGATTGGGTATGGCCTAAATTAAAGCAAATTTCACGCTCTAATTTATGCAGTGATGGCTGTGTATTTGTAACACATTCAACAGGTGACTTAGTTGCACGCCATATTATTGATAATCAAGAAAACTGGTTAGAAAACGAAGGATTACAGCCGCTTAATATCGTGGCTACGTTTGATTTAGCAGGCGCGGGCGGTGGAAGTGAGCTTGCTGACGTCGCTGTTAGTGCTTTAACAGGCGCATCATGGAACTTTGCGGTCGATGCTGCACTCAAATGGTGGCTAGGAAGTGATGTAACCGAGGCCGTTGGCGTATTACACGATTTAAAAGTGAATAACGCCCGTAAAATATCACCATTTCCTGATGCACGTACACCTCGTTTACGCTTTGTGGCAGATGGTAATGCATACTTAGGATTAACAGGTGGATTTTTAAAAGGCAATGATGACTCGGTGGTTGCATCGCACTCTTCATGTGGTGCAAGTTCAGCTCGTTCATTTGGAAGTTGTAGTCAAAGTATTGATACTGATGGCCGTTTAAAATCGCAAGGTGATGCGGTAAATAGCTTTATGCCAAACCATTATCCAATGATGATGAGTGACAGTTATAGCCATAACGAAATACATAATGCCCAGCGCAAAGGTAATGTAACAATCGCCATGAATAACGTAAATGTTGAAGGTGACACGGTAGGGTTTAATACGTTTGATAAAACTACAGGTAGTTGGTTTTGGAAAAAACAATATCGTTATATTAAGGATTCAAATAATTTAAGCGCATCAGCACTTATTTATAATGTGATCCCATAACATGCAAGGCGTGTAGCTCAAAGCTATACGCCTTATAAAGGATTAAATTAACTAATGAAAAAATTTTATGTCGTTGCTTTAATTATTAGCGCTATTTTATTTTCGCTATGGTTTACAAGTAAAAATGACACTCATAAAGTTGTAGAGCCAGTGACAACGCAGGTTAAACAAGCCGCTAGCGTAGTTGATTTATCACCTGTAAAAGTGATTCCCATAGATGTACCTAAAAAAAATAAAACACAATCAAAAAAGCAAGTCGCGTTTAATGAAGACTTAACAAAAGCGGCGCAGCAAGTGGTTATGCAATACCAAAGCGCACTTAAATTTCCTCCTTATTCTCAACCATTAAGCCCACTAGATGAAGACCGATTAAAACCAAACCAGTTTTACCCTGTGTCGAGCCCTATTGACGAAAGTGGTGATGCTTTAACGTTAAGTATTAAGCAGTATCGTTTTGTATACCCAGAAGAAATAATAATAAGAGTAAGTGCTCAAGGACTTGGTAAAGTAGTCGTTGAGCTTGCAAATACAGATACAAAAGAAGTATTAAATACTCATATAGGTAATGCACGTGAAGGTGAGGCAACTATCACCTTTAAAGGAGAGGATGATTACCCTCGTAGTTTGCAAGTGTTTGTAGAGGGTGATGTTGCTGGTAAAAAAGTCCCTGTAGTTGCACAAATTCAATATATGGCGCCGAGTGCGACTTTAACAGGTTTTGAAACTGCATATGCACAAGATGAAAACATGGTCGTGCCAGCTAATTTAACAGTGATAAAAAGCGGTTTGTATCGTGTTAGGGCTAACTTATACAGTGGCGATACACCACTTGCTCATTTAGTATCTAAAGAGCGGTTAGCACAGGGAAGCCAAACACTTAATTTGAAAGCTCACTGGTCGGTATTACCACAAGGTATTACAGATATGCGTTTAAGTGATTTTGTAATTGAGAAAATGTCCCCAAGCCCCGGTGAGCGTAACAGCTTTGGGAATAGTGAAATAAGTCACTTTGATATTAACGATTTTTCGTACGATAGCTTGCAACAGTTGCCATACCAGGCCAATGCACAAGAAAAGTTAAGTTTAGAGTTTTTACAAGGTTTAGCTGAGAGTTAAAGTAAAGCTTAAGATTAAATTGGTAAATTAAAGGGTTTGTATATAAATACAAACCCTTAATTCTTTACTCTTAGCTAACTAAAAGTTAGCTAAGATTTATAGTAACTACACTTGGCACTTCTTGTTCATCAATTTCACTACTTACTGGTACTTTAGGTATGTCAGGTTTATCAAGGGCGATATCGCCACCATCAATTACTTCACCTGTTTGTAAGTTTTTAAAATCAAATAAGTCGGCATCAGCTAAATGTGAAGGCACTATGTTTTGCATTGCTGTAAAAATACTTTCAATACGGCCCGGGTGCTCCGCATCCCATTTTGCAAGCATTGCTTTTGTATGTTTACGCTGTAGGTTTTCTTGTGAGCCACAAAGATTACAAGGGATTATAGGGTAGCCTTGTGCAAATGCGTATTGGGCTATATCGGTTTCTTTGCAGTATGCAAGTGGGCGAATAACCATGTGCTCGCCATTATCACTCATTAATTTAGCCGGCATACTTTTTAGTTTACCGCCATAAAACATGTTCAAAAATAAGGTTTCAATCATGTCATCACGGTGATGCCCAAGGGCTATTTTAGTAGCGCCTATCTCATTTGCTGTGCGGTATAAAATACCACGACGTAAGCGTGAGCAAAGTGAACACGTTGTTTTACCTTCAGGGATAATATCGGTAACAATGCTGTAGGTATCTTCTTCTACAATTTTGTACTCAACATTTAGTTTATCAAGGTACTGGGGTAGTACATGTTCAGGGAAACCTGGTTGTTTTTGATCAAGATTTACAACAACTAGGTCAAACTTTATAGGTGCTACACGTTTTAAATGTTGAAGCATTTCAAGCATGGTGTAGCTATCTTTGCCGCCTGATAAACACACCATAATACGGTCGCCTTCTTCAATCATATTGAAGTCCATAACAGCTTGACCAGTTTGGCGACGTAAACGCTTTTGCAGCTTATTTAAGTTAAATTGAGCTTTAGCTTGATCTGAGTGTGACAATTACGCCCCCTAGTAAAACAATACAGCAAAGTTATTTGCTAAAAATAAAGGGGCGTATTATACCCAAACCACCTGAATATGCGAGTTTAGGATGTAATTAAAAGCAATTTAAACACGGTATTTTTAGCAAGTAGTATATGAGCTGTTACTTGCTAAAAATCTTTTGGTTAATCTAGTTCTTTGCAAGTGGGCTCACGTAACCATCGGGTTTGAGTGCCAGTACATCACAGTCTAGGCTATCAATTACATGCTCTGCTGTATTACCTACAAGAGCAGCACTTAAGCCGGTACGCCCAACGGTACCAATAACAACTAATTCGCTATTTAACCGCTTCGCTACATCAGGGATTACATCCTCTGGCAGGCCTTCTTCAATAAAACATTGCTCTGGGTTTAAATTAAACTCTGCAGCAAGTGCATTGGTTGATTCATGATGATGCTTTTTAACTGATTCGTTATAAAGCCCCGGGTTAAACTCAGGAATTTCGATTGCGATATTAATGGGTGTTGCAGGATAAGCATTAACTAAATTAAGTTTTGCGTTGGCAAGTTCACATAAAAATTGTGCGTCTTTAATAACGCGTTTATTAAGTGCTACATGCTCTTCATTTTCGCTAACAGCATTTACAGCAGCTAAAATATTACCGTTAGCAGGCCATGCCATTTCTTTTACAAATAAAACCGGAGCGGGGCATTTGCGTACTAAGTGCCAATCGGTCGGGGTAAAAATAACGGATTTAAGTGCACCATGTTGATGTGTGCCTTTAATTACTAAATCGTACTTTTCATCAATTACAGTATCGATTATGGCTTCGTAAGGGCGATTATGCCAAACCACTTGGGTTTCAATATTTATATCTTTGTAAGGAGAGACTAAATCGTTTAGCCATAGCTCACGATCTTTTAGTACAGCGTCACGCATTGCTTCGCGTTCATCGCCAGATAGCATGGTTGTCATTTCGTAAGAGAAGTCGTAAACCGTCATAAAAGCGGTAATACTTGCGCCAGACTTTTTAGCTAAATCTATTGAACGTGCTAAGCCGTGTTGATCGTCTTTGGTAGGGTCAATAACCGCAATAATGCGTTTAATAGTGTTCATATGCTACTCCATTTACATAACGGGTGTACATTTAGTGTAACGTAAATATAAAACAGTTAAAGGGGTAGCATATAAATTGTTGTTCTAAATCAAACTATTTAATTTGACGAGGTTTTACTATTGCTGCTGTTTTAGCCAAGGCATCATTATCTAAAATTGTAATAAATTTACCTTCTACTTTAATTAAGTCTGCTTTTTGAAAACGACTTAATAAACGACTAATAGTTTCTACAGTTAGGCCTAGGTAGTTGCCTATTTCACCGCGAGTCATCGTAAATCTAAATTCCTTACGCGAAAAACCACGCTCACCAAAGCGCTCAGATAAGTTATAAATAAAACTAGCTAGGCGTTCTTCTGCTGATTTTTTATTGAGTAGTAACAGCATTTCTTGATCGTAAGTAATTTCGCTACTCATTAAACGCATTATTTGTTGGCGAAGTTTAGGTAATTTCCCTGATAGTTCGTCAAGAGTATCGAATGGGATTTCGCAAACCATTGACGTTTCAAGTGCTTGTGAGAAACTTGGATGAGTCATTTTATTTATCGCATCAAAACCAACTAGATCGCCAGCTAAATGAAAGCCAGTAATTTGCTCATCACCTCGCTCTGATAATGTGTACGATTTAAATGAGCCTGAACGTACCGCATAAATAGCCTGTAAAGGTGCGCCTGATTCAAATAAGTAGTCGCCTTTATGGAGAGGTTTTTTTCGCTCAATAATTTCGTCTAGCTTGTCCATTTCTTGGCCATTAAGTGAAAATGGCAAACACAATTGACTAATACTGCAGTTATTACAGCTAATAGCACAATTACCTTTAGTACGGCTTTGAGAGAAATCCATAATTTAATCCGTTTAAATTTTTATTCACGACATTGTGTAGATTAATGTACCAACTTGTCGGTTGCAATAATCAATAAGTAGATACCATACCAAATTATAACACTGCCTAATACAATTCGGGTCCATGGATGGTTAATAATAGTATTTAGTTTTTGCGCTGCAACGCCTAACGTGATCATCGCGGGAAAAGTACCCAGAGCAAAGCAAAGCATAACTAAAGCACCATCTAAAGCACTAGGACTAGTCATCGCCCATGTAAGCGCTGAATATACTAAACCACAAGGCAGCCAGCCCCACAAAGCACCGTAACCTAGGGCTTTAAAAGGAGAGTTGATAGGCATTAAATATTTATTTAGTTTAACAATGTGTTGCCACACCAAGGTTTTACCAATTTTCTCTAACCACTGCAAAGTAGGGCCCAAGCGCATTATATACACGCCAACGAGGAGCATAAAAATAGCAGCAATGAATGAAAGGGCTAAAGAAAAGGACGTATTTTGCCTTGCAAATTGACTACTAATTCCTGCAACAAGTGCGCCTGCTGCCATGTAGCTCAGGGCACGTCCAACATTATAGGCAAATGAATAGGTAAATGTTTTGCGTTTGTCACTAGCCAGTTGTAATGAGCTTGCAATACCGCCACACATAGCAATGCAATGACCGCTACCGATTAGGCCCATTAAAAATGCGCTGGTATAAAGAGGGTCAATCATTACTTTTGTTATGTTGCTCTTTGTCGTCTTCAAACAAAATACTATGACCTTGCTTGTTTAAATCCGAAAACTGCTCACTTTTTACGGCCCAAAAAAATACGCCAATAGCAATCATGACAAATAAAATGGCAATAGGGATCAAAATGTAAATTATGCTCATAACTTTAATAGCCTTAGTGAATTACTAATCACAATAATTGAGCTGGCAGACATGCCAATAACAGCCATCCATGGAGCTACTAAGCCCAGCGCTGCCAGTGGTAATATGGAAGCATTATACAATAAAGACAGCGCAAGATTTTGTTTAATAATACGTCTGGTTTGTTTGGCAACATTAAGTAAATGACCAATGGAGGCTAAATCGCTATTAAGAAGCACTACATCAGCACTATTTTTTGATATGTCAGCACCGGTTTCCATAGCAATTGATAAATGCGCGCTGGCAAATACTGGGCTGTCGTTTATGCCATCACCGACCATAGCAACCACTTCGTTTTGTGAAGACCATTGCTCAACTGCGGTTTGTTTATCCTGTGGGGAACATCCTGATTGTACGCTTTCAAGTTTAAGCTGTTTAGCTACTTTTTGCCCTGCATCTGACGCGTCACCGGTTAACATATGACACGTTAAGCTTTGCGATTGAAGAGACTCTATAAGCTTTTTCGCATCGTTTTTTACTTTATCAACAAAGTAAAAACGTGCAACAACTTGTTTATTTATATATAAGCTTGCTTGTGCATTCGATTTTTTGCTATCAAACCAGCCACTTTTACCAATTGCGTAATGATGAGTTGCATCTTGTGCGCTAATTCCTAGCCCTGGATGTACTTCAACGTTATCAAGAGTATTATGAACGGGCGTGATTTCATCAAATGCGCTGGCAATAGGATGCTCAGAATAACGCTCTAGCATGGCTGCCATATCTAGCACTTGCGTTTTTGTATATTGTTCATCGATTATATCTACTTCATCAAGGCTAAATTTACCTTGCGTAAGTGTGCCTGTTTTATCAAATGCAAATAAAGTGATTTGTGAGAGTGTTTCGAGCACATGTGCTTGTTTTATTAATACGCCTTTTCGAGTAAGTGTTGCCACTGCACATGTAAGCGCGGTGGGTATCGCTAAACTCAGCGCACACGGGCAGGTAGCAACTAAAACCGAAATGGTGATCCAAAATGCGTGCTCAGGATCAATTTGGTACCAGCCGAACGCTGTAAGTGAAGCAAATACAAGCAAACAAGCTATGAACCACTGCGCAACTTTATCAGTAATTTCAACTAGTTTAGGGCGCTTGGTTAATGCGTTATGTTGCAGGCGTATTATTTGATTCAAAAGTGTATTTTGGCCAATTTTATTAATTTTTATTTCAATAACGCCGTCGTGGTTAACGCACCCGGCATAAACATTGTGACCAATAAATTTAGTTACAGGTTGATGCTCCCCCGTCATCATTGACTCATCAACGGTGGTTTTACCTTTAATTAGTTCGCCATCGGCAGGAATCGTTTCACCCGCTTTAATAAGTACTACGTCATTAAGTTTTAGTTTTTTGGCTGCAATTATAAGCTCTTCGCCACTTTCGTTAATGGTGCGGGCTGTTAATGGCAATAGTTTTTGTAAGTTGGCAGTAAACTCACTCGCTTTTAAACGCGCTCTAAATTCAAGATATTTACCTAACAACAGTAAAAAGGTAAACATGCACACAGATTCAAAATACACTTCGCCGACTTGCATAAATGTGGCGTAACAACTTGCACCAAATGCGCCAAAAATGGCCAGTGATACAGGTAAATCCATATTGAGCTGTTTTGCTTTTAAGCCATTTATAGCGTTGGTTAAAAAGGGCAGAGCACTATATAAAATAACTGGTGAGGCCAGTACTAAGCTGATCCATCTAAAATACTGCTCAAAATTACTGTCCATGCCTGAAAACATGCCAAAGTACATGGCAAATGCAAACATCATTACTTGCATGGTCATTAAACCGGCAACACCTAAACGGCGAATATAGGCTTTTGCTGTTTGTTGCTTTTGTTGGGATTCAGTATCGGCTTGAAACGGGTAGGCTTTATAACCAATCTTAGCAAGCGCAGTAATTATTTCGCTTAATGGGGTGCTGGTTTTATCCCATTGGATCATAGCGCGGTTAGTGGATGTGTTTACATCAACACGTTTTACTGAGGTTAAATTTAATAGTTGTTTTTCGATAAGCCACGCACAAGCGGCGCAGGTTATACCTTCGACACTCAGTAATACTTCTGAGATATTATCGTTAGTGGCTATAAATTCGTCTTGAATGTCTTCGTTGTCATAACTTTTTATAAATGCGAGTTGCTCGGGTACCAATTGTTCCACTTTACCTGCACGTACGGTCCGATATTTGTAGTAATCGGTCATACCTTGGTCAACGATGTTTTGTGCAACAGCTTGGCAGCCAATGCAACACATTGGCTGGGCTTTATCGTCAATTATAACGCTTGCACTAAATCCGTTTGGCACATTTTCAAGGCAATGAAAACAAGAGTTAGACATAGTTATACTACTTATAATTAGGAGTAACTAAAACAGTTTGTACAGTTGGTAACGTTATATTTTCTTTCATTTTCCAACTGCCATCTATAGGCTCAATAAATACTGAGTAGGCACCTGGTGTGTACATATCAAGTAGTGCTGTAAACTCTTGATTGGCATTAGGGGTTAGAGTAGCGGTAAAGTCATGTGCTTTAATTGTGCGGTGGTAAAAAGAGAGTTTTAATACATGCACATTGCTGCTGTCGCCTTTTGTAAATTTAAAGCTTACGCGCTCATTGGTTACATTTAATCCGCCATGCAGATAAAGCGCTTTTGCTTTTTCAAACTTAGTAAGTTCTAAGTTGATTGCTTTACCTTTTTTGTAGTAGTCGTCAACAACCATATCTGGACCGTTACCTATTGCCGTAATAAATAGGCTAATACAGCCAATAATGGCCACTAACGGAAAAAAGATTAAAAACCAAGGCCAAAAATTCTTATACCACGGAGTAGGTTGCATAGTTGCTCTAAATTAGTTTAGGGAGGTTTATTTTATAGGATTTATACGTAAAAGACTAAAAAAAAGCCTCACAGTGGAGGCTTTTTTGATCTGGATTAATCTATTGAATTAAATAAATTAATTTATAAACATTTTATTAACCGCATGCTTATTTATCTTGCGATAAACTGTAAACATAGGCTGTTAATAAGTGAATTTTTTCTTCACCTAAAATGTCTTTCCATGCAGGCATTACACCAGCACGACCATGGTTAAGTGTTTCTTCAACTGCACGTTGAGAACCACCATATAACCAAATGTTATCTGTCAGGTTAGGCGCGCCAAATGGTAGGTTATGTGCAACCGACCCTTTACCGTCAGCACCGTGACATGCGGCACACATTGCAAACTTAGCTGCACCTGCTGCTGCATCTTTTTGGTTAACAGTACGGCCAGAAAGGCTTAGCACATGTGCTGTCATTTCTTTAACGCCTTGCTCACCAAGAGCATCGCCCCAAGCTGGCATTGCAGCTATACGACCATTAAGGAGTGTTTCTCTAATTTTGTCTGGTGTTCCGCCATATAACCAATCTTTATCAGTTAGGTTAGGAAAGCCGGTACCACCACGCGCATCAGAGCCATGACATTGCGCACAGTTTTGTGAGAACAAACGCTGACCAATTTCGATGGCTAATTGACCATCTGTTTGCTCGTGTTTGTCGCCATTTTCTAGAGCAACTTGCTGCGCTGCATCACCTTCAAACTTAGAATTAACTAAATCTAAAACCGGTACCTGTGCCAACTTATTAAAAATAGGACCGAAGCGTTCTTCTGCAGCTTCATACTCTTTATCAAGTTTAACAAAGCGACCTTCTGCTTTGGCCTCTGCAACTGCTTTTTTAGATTCAGCTAAAGACGTAATACCTTGGTTAGAACTCGTCCATTTACCTAAACCTTCCCAGTTACCTAAACCTGGGTAAGCTGCAAGATAATATACTGACCAAATAAAAGTTGCGAAAAACATGTAAGTCCACCATTTTGGTAGTGGATTATTTAGCTCTTCAATGCCGTCAAATTCATGTCCACAGCTTTCACCTTCTTTTACGCCAGCATAGTTTTTTAAGTTCCAAACTAATAGGCCAAAGATGATGCATAAGCATGCAAGGGTTAAAACAATAACCCAAATACTCCAAAAGCTAGTCATTTTTCAGACTCCTTTTCCTCGTTAGAGAGTGTGTTGTCATGTTTTTTTTCATCTTCGAAAATGGCATTAGCTGCGCTATCAAAACGGGTTTTGCTTCGCTTACTATATGCCCATGCAACAATCACAATAAACAATACTAAAATTACCAGAGTCAAAATGCCTCTGTATGTTCCGTAATCCATAATTTTTACTTCAAGTGGGTGCCAAGTTGCTGTAAATACGCGATTAGAGCTTGTATTTCTGTTGCGCCTTTGCCGTCATTCATAGCATTAACTTTATCAACATCAGCTTGAAGCTCTTCGTCGCTGCCATAACCTAAACCCGGATGTTTTGGGTTTTCTGGGTTAATAGCAAAAGTATCACGGAAAATTTGTAGTTTTTTCAGAGTAAGGCTGGTATCAACCGTATTCTCTGCTAACCAAGGAAAGCCTGGCATGTTTGACTCAGGAACCACAGCGCGTGGGTCAACTAAGTGAGCATAGTGCCAGTCGTCCGAGTAGCGCTTACCAACACGAGCCAAATCAGGACCAGTACGTTTAGAACCCCATAAGAACGGGTGATCCCAAACAGATTCACCGGCTACAGAGTAATGACCATAACGCTCAACTTCATCACGAAAAGGACGAATCATTTGTGAGTGACAGTTAGAACAACCTTCACGCACGTAAAGATCACGGCCTTCCATTTCTAAAGCATTAAGAGGGCGTAGGCCTTCTACTGGTTTAGTTGTATCGTCTTGGAACATTAACGGAGTGATCTCAACTAGTGCGCCAAAGCTAATAGCAAAAACAGTCAGAATAGCCATAAGGCCAACGTTCTTTTCTACTATTTCATGTTTGTTTTGCGAATTTTTCTTGCTCATCATCTCACTCCGTTATGCTAATTGTGCTTGCGCGTCTAGTTTCAGAGATTCTTTCTCAGCTGAAATAGTGCGGTAAACGTTATAAGCCATAACTAACATACCTGTTACGATGAATACACCGCCTACAAAGCGCATTATATAGAAAGGATGCGACGCTTCTAAAGACTGCACAAAGCTGTACATTAATGTACCGTCGGCATTTACTGCACGCCACATTAGACCTTGCATTACACCAGAGATCCACATTGCAACAATATATAAAACAACACCTACAGTGTGTAACCAGAAGTGGGTGTTAACCAATTTAACGCTATACATACGACCTTGCGCGAATAACGCAGGAATTAAGTGGTAGATAGCACCAATTGAAATCATAGCAACCCAACCTAGTGCACCTGAGTGTACGTGGCCGATTGTCCAATCTGTATAGTGAGATAACGCATTTACAGATTTAATTGCCATCATAGGACCTTCAAACGTAGACATACCGTAGAAAGACAATGAAACAACTAAGAAACGAAGTACTGGATCGGTACGTAGTTTATGCCACGCGCCAGATAGCGTCATAATACCGTTGATCATACCACCCCAAGACGGTACGAATAGGATAATAGACATGACCATACCTAAACTTTGCGTCCAATCAGGAAGCGCTGTGTAGTGAAGGTGATGAGGACCAGCCCAGATATATAATGAAATTAGAGCCCAAAAGTGAACTACCGATAAACGGTATGAGTAAACTGGGCGACCTGCTTGTTTTGGTACAAAGTAATACATCATACCCAAGAAACCAGCAGTAAGTAGGAAACCTACAGCGTTATGACCGTACCACCACTGAACCATAGCATCTACCGCACCCGCATAGATTGAATATGATTTAGTTAACGACACAGGCACTGCCATACTATTTACAATATGAAGTACTGCAACAGTGATAATAAAGCCAGCGTAGAACCAGTTAGCAACATAAATATGCGACACTTTACGCTTAATTAAAGTACCAAAGAATACAATAGCGTAAACAATCCAAACCACAGCGATTAAAATATCGATTGGCCATTCAAGTTCTGCGTATTCTTTTGAGCTAGTAATACCAAGTGGTAATGTAATTACTGCTAATACAATAACTAGCTGCCAGCCCCAAAATGAAAAGGCGGCGAGTTTGTCTGAGAAAAGACGCGTTTGACAAGTACGTTGTACGACGTAATAAGACGTCGCAAACAGTGCACTAGTACCAAATGCGAAAATTACTGCGTTCGTGTGTAACGGACGTAGTCGAGAGTAAGTTAACCATGGTGTATCAAAGTTAAGTGCTGGCCAAGCTAATTGGGCAGCAATCAGAACCCCAATACTCATGCCAACGATGCCCCAAATCACTGTCATAATAGCGAATTGGCGTACAACCTTATAGTTATACTCAGTTTGTGATGCTACTGTTTGGCTCATTTTCTGGCTTCCGCTGCAATAAATGCGTTTAGAAATGAATTACCCACCTTTAAAAGTGGGGCCTACTATTTTCTCAAGCGTGTTATCTAAAACTTTCAATACATGAAAGCTTCAGAAAAAAAACTTGAGAAACCCTTATTTTTTGCGGGTGAAATGATAAATTTTTTGGCCTAAAAAAGATAGGTCAATTACATAAAATTATGACATCAATCAATGTTTGTGAGCTTGTTGTTTATTTTTTGATACAGTTTGTGCCTAATTTGGCTTAATAGTAACACTCACACTTGTTATTTGCAGTCGCGATTATTAGTATTTGCTTTTCTTTAGTGCGAAATTGTTATGCTTATATATAGGTTAAGTTTATTCACCGCGGTATTTTTTTTATTAACAGCGTGTGATTTTTCCAAAAATACAGATGAAAAATTTCTAAAAAATGCCACATGCACAGCCAATTTGCCTTGTACTTTTTCAAATGATGTTAAAGTATGGTTAAGCGAGAAAACTCTTTCTCCCGAAACCCCATTTACTATTTTTAGTGATTTACCAACAAATATTACAATTGAAGATGCCAAGCTCAAAGGCATTACTATGTATATGGGTTACATTCCTCAGCAATTTAAAAAACATAATGGCCTGTGGCAGAGCAATACCATGGTTGGCATTTGTTCTGAGCAAAATATGCTCTGGAATTTAGAGCTAACAGTCAAAGATAATACAACCTCTTTAATACAAACACTAAATTACTCTTTTTATGTAACGTATTGAAGTTGCGACTGGAAGCTTCTGCATACAACGTACATTTTTGGTGTGAATTTGCTTTCTCATACATACGATTATTTGAGTGACTAGATCAATTAAATTATTTTTTTAGATTTTGAGACTTATAAACTTCAATGATAAATAAGTGCTCTCAAAAAGTTCAACTTTAATTGCGACTGAATAAAAAATCTAATCAAAAAACTTTCCAAAGTGGCTAAATAAGACTATTTAAGCACCAAGTATGCATAAATATGGTTATTAATTAACATTTAGTTTTGCGGTTTTAATAATGTGCTGTGATTAAGTTGTTAATTTGTCAGTTTTTGGTACATAGCTCAATCAATTACATTTGATTACAAAGTGAATCACTTTGGTTTCAGGTGTGTTTCTAATGTTTCTGTATTTTCTCATACTTTTGTTTTTAAAGTATATTTATTAATTAACACTGAAACATAATGTAACCTATGTACCTAAAATGGTTTATCCACATTGTTGCTTGATATAAATTGAGCTGTCGTTAAGTTTTCGTTCAGTTAAAAGCGCCTAAGTTGCCCACCTGACTCACTATTCTAATAAAAAGTGAGCATTACCAATAAAGGTAAATTTCCAACAAGTAGGGTTCTTTCATGAAAAAATCAACTCTTGGCTTAGCTGTAATTGCAGCAATACCAATGTTCTCAAGTGTGCAAGTTTTAGCAGCTGACGAAGCAGCTACATCAATTGAAAAAATTCAGGTGACGGGCTCTCGTATTAACCGTACTGATATGGAAACAGCAAGCCCAATCACAGTTATCGGTGATGACTTCATTGCAAAAAGTGGTTTCACATCTGTTGCTGACATACTTTCTACTCAGCCATCAGCTGCTGGTATTAGCTTAGGCGCTTCAAGTAATAATGGCTCAGGTGGTTCTGCGACAGTTAATTTACGTGGTATGGGTTCGCAACGCACACTGGTATTATTAAATGGTCGTCGTATGGTTTCTTCAGGTACCGGCGCAGATTCTTCTGTTGATTTAAATACCATTCCTGTAGCAATGATCAAATCTATCGAAATCTTAAAAGACGGCGCGTCTGCAGTATATGGCTCTGATGCTATTGCTGGTGTTGTTAACATCATAACAAAGAAAGATTTTGAAGGTTCAGAGCTAAACGTTGAAGGAAGCCGCACTACAAAAGGTGATGGCAATAACTACGGTGTTAGTTTATTACACGGAATGAATATTGCCGATGGCAACTTAGTTGTTGGTGCTCAATACTCAAACCGTGGTGAAGTAATTCAGTCGGATCGTCGTTTTGTAGAGCCTGGCGAGTCTTCATTTATCCCTGAAGGAACACTGGGCGGCAGAACTTACCAGGGTAATGGTGTTTTTGCAGATAGAACTACTTCATACGACTTCACAACATCAAGCTATGCTCAAACACCTAATGAGCTATACAGCTTATTTACTAGTTTTGACAAAGAGCTAGACTCAGACACTACATTTAATGTTGATTTGATGTATACACGTCGTGAATCTAATCAACAACTTGCACCACAACCAGCAAGTATTGATTTAAGTACTTCTAGCTTGGATTCAACTTACACAGATAGCTTCCGTGACGCAGATACAGGCGATCTTACTGACTCTTTAGAGTACAGAAGAAGAATGGTTGATGCTGGTCCTCGTATTTATGAGCAAGAAACTGACACTTACCGTGTATCTGTTGCATTACAAGGTTTATTAGATAACGATGCAAGCTGGGATGTAAGTGCAACTTACGGTCGTAATGACTCAAAAGATAAAGTTCAAAACTCAATTAATGCAAGTCGAGTTGAAGAAAGCATTTATGCAAACCAAGCTCTTTGGTTCAGCGGTGATTCTTTAGATCGTAGCTTATTAACATCTAACGATTCAATTTATACTGAGTCAAACGAAGGTGGTAACGAGCAATTTATTCTTTCAGCTGGTTACAGCGCAGTAACAGAAAGTGATATTGGTTACGCAATCGGTGTAGAAAACCGCTTTGAAAGTGGTTACTACACACCAGATCTAATTACTCAGCTTGGTGAGAGCACAGCTGCACAACAAGATCCAACTGAAGGTGATTTCTCAGTACAGTCTATCTACTTTGAAACATCTATGCCGGTATTAGAGACTGTTACCCTTGAAGGTGCTGCTCGCTACGATAACTACTCTACCTTTGGTGGCGAAACAACGTGGAAACTTGGTGCAACGTGGAATGTAACTGAAGAGTTTATGGTTCGTTCTGTATTAGCTACTGGCTTTAGAGCACCAAACGTATCAGAACTGTTTGGTGGTAACTCAGGTTCGTACGATTACCTAGCTGATCCATGGGGCAACGAACAAGATGCTCAAATACTTGTAAACTACACAAGTGATAACGATCTTAAAGCCGAAGAAAGTCGCTCTTTCACTTTTGGTATGGTTTGGGAAGTAGCTGACGGTTTATCAACAACTCTAGATTACTGGAAGTTTGATATTACTAATGCGATTACTCGCTTAGATGTTCAAAACGAAATGAATAGTTGTTTTGCAGGTGACTCAGAATCATGTTCATCAGTAAACATTACACAATCTGGTGACTTATCTAACCTAAGTTCAGCACTTACTAACGTAGGTTCTCAAGAAACGTCAGGTGTTGATTGGAATATTAGCTACTCTGCAGATAACTACCGTATAAACCTTGATACAACTTATTTAATTAAGTTTGAAGAAGATGACATTAATTACACAGGTACTATTGATGGCAACATCGGTGGTTACTCTAAAATAAAGTCTAACCTTTCAGTTAATTACGATCTAACTGATTCATTAAATATCCTTTATAACGCAAGATTCCTTCGTGGAATGGATGGTGACTACTACGGTGAAAACTTTAGTACTGACAACGTTATTTACCACGATATTTCAATGAGCTACAACTTGAATGATGCATTACGATTTACTGGTGGCATGAACAACATTTTCGATAAAGAGCCTGAGAAAGTATTAGGTGGTAACGATATGGGTACTGTTCCAGAAGTTTATGATGTAATTGGTTCACGTGTTTTTGCAAGTGTAAACTACAAGTTTTAACTAGCACATTAATCGTATTAAGGCTCAGTATTTACTGAGCCTTTTTTATTGAACAAAACAAAGGAGACAAGTACACTAAAACGATATTTTAGAAGGAGAACTGATTGTTAAAACAAGATGAAAACTTATCTTTTGTCATTGAACCAGAGCTTACTCCTCGTTCTGAACAGCGCATAGATCTGTATTTTTCTATCCCTAATGAAATGGGGATTAATCCGCAAACGCTCACCGAAGAATCTTACTTTAATAACCACTTTAAATCACATTTAGCCTACAACGCTAACAACATACACTTGCCTTTAGTACGAAGCCGCTTTGTTAGTAAAAACAAAGGTGAGCAGCAAGATTATCGTCAAAACCTTAATTTATTTTGTTACCAAGTACGTTTAGCCCTTGATGCCGACATTAAAGATGCGTTAAAAATTGATGAAGCAGAAGACTTTTATAAACGCGCTAACGAAGTATATGAACAAAGTGAAGGACTTCTAAAAAAGCTGCGTCGCTATACGCCAGATGATGAAAAACTACTGCCATTTTTTACCAATGCTGATAACTATTTAAGTTGGCATGTTGAGCAATCATTTTTAAAGCTTTTAGATGAAGGCCCACGTAGTAGCGATTATGCAAAAGAGCGTAACGATTTAATGCAGTTTTGTAAAAACGAAAATGCGTACCGGGCTGACAAAAACTATAATTCTGAAACCACAATGCAAGACGCTAATCGAATAACAAATAAAATGCGCTTGCTACAACGCTTAATTGAGCATGGCGTTATATTACAGCGCCAAACACGGTTTCTTAACAGCTATCTTAAACGATTAGTTAAAGGCACTGTAACGGCAGTTATCATGGCATTCGTGATGGTTGTTATACTTAATGCCCGCTCAACGTTTACTGAAGTCACCGCGACCCTTATTTTAATTTTAGGGGTTATTTACGGGCTACGTGAAATATTTAAAGAAGATATTACGCGTATGATTTGGCGAGCTATTGTACAAGGGCGACCTAAGTGGAGATTTAGTTTTAAAAATAGTATTACTAAAGACAAAATAGCGAGTCAGCTAATTTGGCTTGAATACACACGCTTTAAAAAAATCCCTAAAGAAGTAAAATCTATATTTTCAAAACGTCGTCAACAAAATAAACAAGCTGCGCAGTGGTTACACTTTGCAAGTGAGACACGGGTAAGCGCTAAAGAATTTTTACCTGGGTACGATACACTGCAGCAAACGCTACAATTTAGTCTTGCGCCATTTGCGCGTTATTTAAAACGTGGTGAAGGGAAGTTATATCATTTAGACAGTAATAAAATATCTAAACAGGCAGTTGAACGGCGCTACCAACTTAACATGGTGCTTGTGCTAACCGAGGAAGATAGAACACTTTATCAACGCTATAAAATAACGTTAAATCGAAGTAAAATCGTTAATATTGAACTTATCTACTCCAAAAAATGAATTTTAGTAATTAAAAAAGGGACTGATAAAATCAGTCCCTTTTTTTAATTTATTTATTAGCTAAACCATGCTTACTATATAAAGTTACTTTGTTTGATACTAGCGTGATCTCGATATTTTTTGCTTCGTCGCCCCACACACAATTAGTATGCAGTGTTTTTTCAACACAGTTATCCGCAGAGCCCAAAATGGTTTCAACTTCAGTCTTATCCATACCTACTTTGATTTTTTCGTAACTCTCAAGACTTACCTTAGAACAAGCCGCAAGGCTTAATGTAGCTGCGATGATAAGGAGTTTTTTCATTGTTATATCCTACTTAGTATTAATGTTTGAATTTTCTGATTTGGACAATCATGCCCATTCGTGGGTGGTCAAAGTAATGTACTTCACCACTTATTACACGTCTAAACTGAGAAAAGCGGGCTGACTCTATATCGCCATTTTCTAGCTTTTGGCTAATATCAAAATTAGCTGTAATGTATAAATAATGTCGTAAGTGTATTTTAAATAAACCGTCTAGTTCCCATTCTGCCTTTGATTGCTCCGGGTCGTTAAATAGTTCAGGTTGTGAATTTAATAAACTTACAAAATCAGGGTTTGAATAGCTAGGGGTTACGTTAGAGTCACTTTTAAGGTGTTTACCTGCGATTAAATGCATGCTTGGTGCACGCGACTTACTTGCGCCTTCAAAGCGCCAGCCTGTATGTAGAATAGGTGTTAATCCTTTGCGATCTAGCTGTCGGTACTGCGCTTTAAATTGCAGCTGTTCTGGCGCTAATAAATAAGTTTGCTGCATATCATCTTTAGCGGGCGCTAGAGGTGTAACAGGTAGCTCATCATAGCTTTGTAGGTAGTTTGTACTGTCACCACATACACCCGATTGCGGGTTTGAATTAACTAATGAATCTGTAAAAGAGCGTTTTTGAAAACGCTCATCACCATCTATACAGGCTTGCATTGCTTGCTCTGTATAAAGAGGGGTCATTAAATCTAGAGAGTTTTTATCCTCAATAGCTTTGTGCTTAAGTGTAAAATCTTCTTGCAAATACGGAGCTGGGCGCTGTTTAAATACAAGCACCTCAACCTCAAACCAGCGTTCTGCAAATGCAGTGCTGCTAAACAAGCAGCATAAAATAACCAGCGATTTTTTTAGCAACATTAATGGCTAACCTTTTTTTCGAAATCTGCAATCATTGCAGTGACCATTTTTAAGCGTTCGCGAGCGTTAGCTTCACTAATTGCAAAGCGCAATTTATTTGCGCCATCCATTTTGTACACCTTAGGCGCACTTTGTATCAAACCAATGATGAAGCTAGGGTTAACCTTGGTATCTTGGCTAAATTCAAAATAACCACCTTTTGGGTTTGCCTCAATTTTTGTTATACCCAAATTACTGGCCTGCATTTTAAGCTGCTGCAAGCTGAACAAGTTTTTGGCTGCATCTGGCAGTAAACCAAAACGGTCTATAAGTTCTACCTGTAATTCGTCCATGTCGTCAAGGTTAGCACAACTTGCAACGCGCTTGTACATGCCTAAACGTGCATTTACATCGTGTATGTAGTCATCAGGTAATAGGGCAGCTAGTTTTAAATCTACTTCGGTTTGTTTTTGAAGTAGGTTTTCAAGCGTTGGCTCTTTACCTTCACGTAGTGCATTTACGGCCTGCTCGAGCATTTCCATATACAAACTAAAGCCTATAGTTTGCATTTGACCTGATTGATCGTCGCCAAGTAACTCACCGGCGCCACGAATTTCTAAATCGTGTGTAGCGAGGGCAAAACCCGCGCCTAAATCTTCCAATGATTCGATTGCTTGTAAGCGTTTACTCGCATCTTTAGAAAGTGCTTTGGGGTCACCTGTGAGTAAATAGGCATACGCTTGGTGATGGCTTCGGCCAACTCGTCCACGTAATTGGTGTAATTGCGCAAGGCCAAGTTTATCAGCTCTATCCATAATAATGGTGTTGGCTGTAGGTACATCGATACCGGTCTCGATAATCGTAGTACATACAAGCACGTTGTATTTTTGATGATAAAAGTCAGTCATTATTTGCTCAAGCTCTTGCTCGCGCATTTGGCCATGGGCTGAGGTTACGCTTGCTTCTGGCACCCATTCACTAATTTCTTGTGCAACACGCTCAATAGTTTCTACATTGTTATGCAAAAAGTACACTTGGCCACCGCGTTTAATTTCTCGCAGTACGGCTTCGCGTATTAGTTCTACATCGCGTTGCCGTACAAAGGTTTTAACCGCTAAACGTTTAGCCGGTGGCGTTGCAATAATTGATAAATCGCGCATTCCGCTCATGGCCATGTTAAGTGTACGCGGTATTGGCGTTGCAGTTAGTGTGAGTATGTCTACATCAGCGCGCAGTGCTTTAATTTTCTCTTTTTGGCGAACACCAAAGCGATGTTCTTCATCGACAATGAGTAAGCCTAAATCGTTAAACTTAATATCTTGCTGAATAAGTTTATGTGTACCAATAACTATATCGAGCTTACCGTTTGCCATTTTTTCAAGCGTATCTTTTTGCTCTTTAGTGGAGTTAAAGCGCGAAAGTACACCTACTTCAATAGGAAAATCAGCAAAACGGTCTTTAAAGTTTTCATAGTGCTGCTGAGCCAGCAAGGTGGTAGGCACTAAAATTGCCACTTGTTTATCATCGTTAACCGCTACAAAAGCAGCGCGCATGGCCACTTCTGTTTTACCAAAGCCTACGTCACCACATACTAAGCGGTCCATGGCTTGCTTTGATTGCATATCACCTAATACCGCTTCTATGGCGTTGCGCTGATCGTCAGTTTCTTCAAACGGGAAGCTATCGCTAAATTGGCGATATGCAGGGGCGTCTAGCGTAAACTTATTACCGGGTTTTGCTTGGCGCTGTGCATAAATGTCGAGTAATTCTGCTGCTACATCGCGAACTTTTTCAGCCGCACGTTTTTTTGCTTTTTCCCATGCATCTGAGCCAAGCTTATGCAGCGGGGCGCTAGCTTCTTCACCACCAGAGTAACGACTCAGCATATGCAATGCAGACACTGGCACGTATAGTTTAGCTTCACTTGCGTAAGTAATCGTAACAAACTCAGTAATTACACCTGCAGCATCAATTGTTTGCAAACCTTGGTAACGCCCAACACCGTGATCGAGATGCACAACAGGTTGGCCCTCTTTAAGCTCGGCTAAGTTACGTATTAGTGCATCTTGGCTGGCTTCGTACTTGTGCTTACGGCGTCTGCGCTGAGATACTTTTATACCTAGCAGTTCTTGCTCGGTAATAATAGATAGGCTTGGTTTAGTGCCAAGTACGACACTTTGTTCAAGCGGGCTTACTATTAAACCTACATCACTCGCGCTTTTTGTAAATTGTTCGAGTGTTTCAAATTCTTTAAATTTTAAACCGCTTGGTTTTAAAATACTCAGTAATGATTCGCGACGACCATCGGATTCAACACTGAGTAATATGCGGCCTTTTTTCTTTTTTTGCTCTGCTACATAATTTATAAACGCGCCATAAGGTTCATGCTGCTTATGATCAATTCGAATAGCAGGCAGCTCGCTAACGCTTAAGTTTTTATTGCCCGCTTTAGTACCAAGCTTTGCAAGCGATAAACGAATACGTGCAAAATTGCCTAAATTAGAAAACAGCTCTTCAATAGGCTGATAAAGCGCATTGGGTTCTAGTAATGGGCGAAGTGGGTCAACTCTGCGGTTCTCATAGCGTACATTTACATCGTGCCAAAAGTTATCTGCCGCGTGCTCTAAATCGCCCAGTTGCATAACGGTAGTTGTTTCTGGCAGGTAGTCAAAAATAGTCGCGAGCTTTTCAAAAAACAACGGCATGTAGTATTCAATACCGGCAGGCCAGTTACCTTTGCTTACTTGCATGTATACAGAGTCTTGCTGCGAGCTTGCACCAAATTTTTCACGGTAGCTTATTCTAAAACGTTCAATATCAGCGTCGTTAGTAGGAAATTCATGTGCTGGAAGTAGCTCAATTTTATCTACTTTTTCATCAGAACGCTGCGTTTCTACATCAAATAAGCGAATAGTATCGAGTTCGTCATCAAAAAAGTCGAGTCTAAATGGATGCGGGCTACCCATTGGGTATAAGTCGACGATAGAGCCGCGTATAGCGTATTCGCCATGTTCCATTACTTGTTGAACATTTAGATAACCGGCTTGCTCTAAATTGTCACGAAAGTTATGTGTGTCTAGCTTGTCGCCCACTTTAAAGTTTATTGTCGAACCGTAAATAAACGAGGCCGGGGCTGTTCGCAACATTAAGGTAGATACAGGTACAATTAACACACTTTGTTGTTCTTTTTTTAAGGTGTTTAAAGTGGCTAACCGGGCTGAAATAATATCTTGATGGGGAGAAAAGTGATCGTATGGCAGAGTTTCCCAATCAGGAAATACCATTACTGGGTTATCGGGTAATAAATATTCTAGCTCTGTTTCAAGGCGCAGTGCACTTGGTGTATCAGGCGTAACAATCAAAACTAAGTTATCTTGCTGTTTAACGCCTTCAGCAATGGCAATACTTAAACCACTTCCGCTTAGCTGGCCCCATTGAATTTTATCTTTATGAGATTTTACCCAAGGCAAGGCTGCCCATTGCTCAAACGCCATTTATTACTCCATTTATAGTTGGCTCTTAGCAAGTAAGAGCCATCTTGAGTTAAGTTTATTTAGTCTCGGTATATTTTTGTTAGGTCTTTATAGTGATCAATTCGTCGGTCACGCAAGAACGGCCAAATACGTCTTACGTTTTCTGAGCGTTTTTGATCAATTTCAACCACTAAAATTTGCTCATCAGTATTATTAGCCTCTGCTAATAATTCACCTTGTGGGCCTGCAATGAACGAATTCCCCCAAAACGCAATACCATCGCTTTGCGCACTTGGGTCACTTTCATGGCCGACACGGTTACAGCTAATTACCGGTACACCATTGGCAACAGCATGGGCACGCTGGCTAATAACCCACGCGTCTTTTTGACGAGTTTGCTCAGCAATGTCGTCGTTAGGATCCCAACCGATAGCGGTAGGGTAAATTAACACCTCAGCGCCTGCCATTGCCATTAAACGTGCAGCTTCAGGAAACCATTGATCCCAACATACTAGCACGCCTAATTTACCCACCGAGGTTTGAATAGGCTCAAACCCGATATCACCTGGGGTAAAGTAAAATTTTTCGTAAAAACCAGGATCATCAGGAATATGCATTTTGCGGTATTTACCCGCAATACTGCCATCTTGTTCTAATACAACTGCGGTGTTGTGATAAAGGCCCGTAGCGCGTTTTTCAAATAAAGAAGCGACAATTACAATACTTAGCTCTTTAGCAAGCTCACCTAATGCATTACTGCTAGGGCCTGGAATGGTTTCGGCTAAATCAAATACGTCAACATCTTCGGTTTGACAAAAATAGAGGCTTCGGTGTAGCTCTTGAAGTACGACCAGTTTTGCACCTTTTTGAGCGGCTTCACGAATGGCACTTATTGATTTTGCCATATTGTCTTGAGCGTTATCGGTATTGCTTTGTTGCACTAATGCAACGGTTAATTTTGCAGGGCTTGTCATAGTGCTGCTCCAGCTAAAAATCCACGAGGTAATTGCATTGTAATACAGTGCAGGCTGCCAAATTGTTCAATTATTGGTTGGCAATTAACGCCAATAATAGTGTGTTGTGGGTATGCTTTTTGAACTTGTGCTAGAGCACGTTCATCATTGGCATCATTATACGTTGGCACAAGCACAGCATTATTAATAATTAAGTAGTTAGCGTAGGTAGCCGGTAGGCGTGTTTGCTCATCGTCATAAGCGGCTTTTGGCCACGGTAACTCAATTAAGGTATATGAGGTGTTATCGGTAGTTTTAAAGGTTTTTAGTTGTTTTTCCATTGCATCAAGTGCGCTAAAGTGCTCATCAGTTTTATCGTCACACTGCACATATACAAGGGTATTATTTGGCGCAAAACGCACTAAAGTATCAATGTGGCTGTCGGTGTCATCACCCGCTAAATATCCATGATCAACCCATAAAAAATGTGTTGCGCCTAAGTGCTCTTTTAAAAGTACTTCTATATCAGCAGGGTTTAAATCTGGGTTACGGTTTTTGTTAAGCAAACATTCGCTGGTTGTTAGCAACACACCATGCTCGTTTATTTCAATACCGCCACCTTCAAGTACCATATCGAGCGCTTGGTATTGGTTGTTTGTGCTACTTAGCTCTTTTACCAAAGTACGATTAATTTGATTATCTAATGCGCTTTCAAATTTATTGCCCCAACCATTAAAAGTAAAATCATATACTTTTAGTTGTTCTGGTGAATCAATAGCGGCGCAAGTAAGCGGACCATGATCGCGAGCCCAGGTATCGTTGGTAGGTGTTACTACAAAATAAACACGATTAAGGGAGACGTTAGCGCTATTTAGCAATGCTGTAATATGCATTTTTAGGGCACTGTTGTGCGCCACAATAACAAGCTGCTGTTGCGTTGTTATATGCTTAGCAAGCTCAATATATACAGGCTCTACACGTGCTAAATTATCAGCCCAATCGGTGTCATTGTGAGGCCATGTAAGCATAACAGCGTCTTGCTCGGCCCATTCTGGTAAAAGTCTAAAGTTCATGAATTTTATATACTAATTAAGATGACGCTAGTTTAGCATTTTACATAAAGATGTCAGCTAATTATCACTGTTTAAGTCGGCCTGGTTTTGATCAAGTTCTTGACGTTTTTTAAGTTGGCGGGTTTGAGCATGTAAACTCGCTCTAACAATCAGTTCTTGGTCAGTGGTTCTAATTGCGGTAAAGAGCATGGTGTATTGATAATGTTCGCTATCTTGTTTTTCTACTGCTACAACTTCGGTGTAACAATAAACCGCAGAGGCTTCGTGGTGCAAAAATAGTTTTGTTCTAAACGCTTGGCCAATTGAGTGTACTTCGGGTGATGTAAAGCGAATACCGCCACCGCCGTAGCTATCACATTGAATTGCATTATCTTGCGCTTGTTCTGAGGCCAAAATATGGCTCATTATTAAATCTATTTTACGTGACTGCGCTTGTAAAAATGTAGCAAGCTCTTGTGCTATATCGCCCAAGTTACGCAGTGGGCGTAACGAGCTTTGCTCAAGTTCACTTACTTCATTTGCTAATCTAAATAGTGGGGGAATGTCGTCTTCTAGCTCAAGCTGCGATTTAGGAACTTGTCCGTTCGATACAGCGAATAAATTCACTCTTATACTTTCATTAATTTGAAAGTACTGCTCAAACTCACCTAATCTTTCACTATTCATTATGTTCTCCACCACGTATTTATTTAATAGTAGCGTTGTGAGTACTAAATTGCTAGCAGATAAAATAACTCATACTGGGCTAAATGCTTTGTTTACATTCAATTTTTAACATACTGATTATGAAAATAATTACACTAAGACATATTTAGGGGTAGTTATAAAAAAGCGGCCAATGTCATCCTAACATTGGCCGCTTGGGTATTGATTCATCAGCGCATACTTATTTAAGTAGAGCGGCTAATTCATGTAAATCTTTCACAACGTGATCTGGCTTTTTAGCTAATGGGTAAAGTGCTTTACCTGGGCGTGCAATGAAAGTGGTTTGTAAGCCTGCTTCTTTTGCGCCAGCAACATCCCAGCCATGGGCTGCAACCATCATTGCTTCATTTGGTGCTACGTTTAGCTTTTTAAGTACCCATTCATAAGCACGTAAGTCTGGTTTGTAAATTTTAATATCTTCAATGCTGTAACGAGCATCAAAGTAAGACATTAAACCAGCGCTTTCAAACTGTGCCTTTACACCTTTGTTTGAAGAATTTGTAAGGCTTACTAATTTATAGCCCTGAGCTCTAAGTTTTGCCAGTCCTTCTTTAACATCGCTGTGTGGAGGAAGTGTTAAAAGAGGTGTAACAATAGCTGTTTTAGCTTGTTCACTAGTAATATCAATATTGTTATTTTGAGCAACCATAAGAAGTGACGCCACCCCAATTTGCCCAAAGTCGTGATAGCTACCGCTTACTGTATCTACTAATGAATGGTGCAGCATAGTCGAAAACCAAAGTGGTAATAAATCTTCACGTCCGCCTAGTGCTTTACCAATAGAGGTACGCATTGACGTTAAATCAAGTAGGGTTTCGTTTACATCAAAAATAAGCACTTTGGGCTTTGCTTGTTCTTTTGGTTCATCAGCGACTGCATAACCAGATACAAGGCTTGTGCCTACAAGTAGTGAAAGAGTAAGTGTTTTTAACGATTTTAAAATAGACATTAGTTATTCTCCGATTCAAGTGCTGCCATAATATCAGTAGGTTCTGCGCGTAGGGTGTAGTCTTCGTTTAAAAATGCATATGTAATAACACCTTCTTGGTTTATCACATAGGTAGCCGGTAGCGGCAATTTAAAGCTTTTATCGCCGTAGTAGTGTTCAAAATCAATACCAAATTGTGTGTATAACGCTTGAATACGTTCATCAAGTGTAAACAATAGACCAAATTGATCAGCTACTTTATTACTGATATCTGACAGCACATCAAATTCAAGGTCGTTTTTTTGTGCAGTTGAGAGAGTTTCATCGGGCAGTTGTGGTGATATTGCCACTAACTGAGCACTTTGAGTTTTAAATTGCGGTAAGTAGTCATTAAGTGCTTTTAGCTCTAAATTACAATATGGACACCAGCCACCACGATAAAAGCTAATAATTACCGGACCTTTTTTTAATAAATCCGCAAGCTCAATGTTTTCGCCGTTATGGTTGGCTAGGCTGAAGTTTTCTACCTTTTGACCAATTTGCAACGCATTGTCTTTAATATGCTGTGCAATAAGCTCTTCGTTTGTAGTGTTCATTAATGCTAAAACGTCAGCCGGTAACTTGGCATCTTTTTGTACGTTATAGGCATCTATTTGCGCTTTTAAACTCATGATTGAACCTCAATAATTAGACTATTTGCAATTATAGTGTTTTACATATTTAAATAAACATTGCAAAACTGAAAGCTTCATTCGAAAATGTTAAACATTGAAAAGTGCACAATGGCATCTTTATGTATAATTTAAGCGACCTAGAAACATTTATAGCAGTAGTTGAAAATAAAGGAGTGCTTGCTGCTGCTCGCGAGCAGCGTTTATCGCCTGCAACGGTAAGCCATCGCTTAAGTAAATTGGAGCGTGAGCTTGCAACAGTACTTGTTTTTAGAGATAGCCGACGAGTACGGTTATCTCCCGCAGGTGAAATATTTTATACGCGAGTTGGCGCTATAATTGAGGCATTGCACGACGCTGAGCATAGTATTGGTGCACGTAGCTCATCGGTAAGTGGTTTATTACGCGTGACTATGCCCCCTTGGATTTTTTCGAAATACGTAATGCCAAGGCTTAACGAGTTAGAGCAGGCCTATCCTGAACTAAAACTTGATTTTTTAATTACGGATCATTTTGTAAATGTGGTTGATGACGCACAAGATGTGGCAATTCGTGTAGGGCAATTAAATGATTCCGGTTTACTGTCGCGAAAAATAGTAAACAACAAACGTATACTTTGCGCAGCTCCTAGCTACATAAAAAAATATGGTATGCCTAAAAGCTTAGCTCAATTAAGCGAACACTATTGGGTTTGCCTGCCGTGGCAGCGCCAATTAAAGCTTTTTGATGAGCAGGGTAAAATACATACTTTTAATGCGAGAACACGCTTTACCATTTCTAATTCCGATAATATGACTCAAGCAGCTATTGCGGGTCATGGCATTGCAATTAAATCAATGATAGCTATTCATGAAGATATTAAAAATGGCATTTTAGTTGAAGTTATGCCCGGTGTAATGGCACAAGATGATGCTCCAGTTTGGTTTTTGCGTCCGCAAAATAGCTTAACTACCCGTAAAACCGATGTGTTTTATGATTTTATGAAATCACTATTTTTGAGCTGCGAATAAGCGCTTGAATGAGCGTTTTACTCCAGTTAACAACAAATAACCAGTAAGCTCGGCAAGTAAGGCAATTATAATGGCTGCAATAATGGCGGCTATTATAGAGTCTTTTTTTAAAATGATTTGACCTTCAAAGCGTTGCCACACTTGTTGCTTTACATCGCTCATGCCACTGATCAATGTAAAAATATATGGAGATTGCGCAAACCTATTTACAGCGATTTGTAAGTCTTGTTGTCGCGTGTAAAGTGTACTGATATTGCTTGCACCTTTATTCACAATCCCATCATCAATATTTTTATAGTGTTTTATTAGCTTATCTAAATCATTATTAAAATACTTAGCGGCATCGTTTTTAAATGGTGCAATGGCATTTTTAGCTTCAATTAATTGGGCTGATAATGCTTGGCCAAAATCGCTTACAAATGCAGGAATTTGCACTCCAAGTAGTAAACCGAATGCAAAGAAGCTAAGTCGGATGTAATCTAAAAATTTACTCATTTATCTTCCTATCCATTTAAATAACCCAGAATTAACATTTGAGCTTGTTTTTATATCAAAAACTCGTAACCTGTCGGTAATAAAAATAACAACAGGTGTATGTTAAGGATGACGAAAAAAGTAAAGTTCACGTCAACATTTGTTGATATTTCTAAACAGCTCAAACGTTTTGTATCGCGCATAGTTCAACCCGACGATGTAGAAGATATTGTGCAAGAAACCTTTGTAAAAAGCTATGAAGCTGATTTAAAGCAAGACATTCAGTTTACCCGCAGTTATATGCTTAAAACAGCAAAACACCTAGCACTAAACCATATAGCAAAGTGGGACAACAAATTTAATGATTCGTTAGAAAATGATAACGAATTACCCGTACTACTCAAATCAATGAAGCTTGAAGATGAATACACATCTAAAGAGCGCTTCTTACTTTTTTGTAGAGCTACTGAGCAACTAAACTCATCAATTCGTAAATGCTTTATATTAAAAAAAGTTTATGGCATGAGCCAAAAAGAGATCGCAGATCAAATGCAGTTAAGCCAAAGCACTGTTGAAAAACACATTGCAAAAGGATTATTACAAACCATGTTGTACATGCGTGAACATGAGCAAAGCTCTCAAATACATCCTAAAGCTCAAGCACACCCTATATCAGTTAAGAGGGTCGCAGAATGAGTAATGTTCATCAATTTAATTCAAAAGATTTAATTTTAGAAAAGTCATGTGAATGGATTAGCGCAATTGATCGTGGTTTAACTGATGATGAAAAGGATCAATTTAAATTATGGATGATGCAAAGCACCGCCCATCAAGACTCTATATATGAGCTTGCTCAGCTTTGGGATGAACTTTCGGTATTAAATGAATTAAGTCATTTATTTCCTCAGCGTAACAATACTAAAGCATCAAAAAATAAGTGGATGTTTTCTTACTCAATTGCAGCGAGTTTATTTGCAGCGTTAATGGTGTGCAGCTACTTATTAATTAATTTAGAAAATGGCTATAACCAAGAGCTTGCAAAAGTTAATTACACTAAAATTTACAAAACAAAAGTAGGCGAGCAAGCAACGTATGTGTTGCCAGATGGCACCATAGTGCAGCTTAATACTAATAGCTTGCTAGAAGTTGCTTATAGCAAAGGCCGCAGGCAGTTATTACTTAGTCGTGGAGAAGGGCGCTTTAATGTAGCAAAAGATGCCACGCGTCCGTTTAGTGTTATGGCAGGCGACAAAAGCTTTACCGCACTCGGTACCGTATTCAATGTACAGCGTAATACCTCATCAGATTTAGAGCTTGTTGTTACCGAAGGCAAAGTGATGATCACCGACCCTAGTGTAGCGGTTGATGCAAATGACTTTAAAGATTATCAACTTGCAGATAACAGCACGCAAAAAATTCGTCAAATTAATGCCAACATTGTTACCTCAGGCGAAAAGGTAGTTATAGAGCAGAGTGTTACAAAGCCAATTACCCAACTTTCAATGAACGACGTACAACGTGATTTGGCATGGCAAAATGGCATGCTTATTTTTAACGGAGAAGAGCTAAGCGATGCTTTAAATGAAGTAAGTCGTTATACCGCGACACGTTTTGAGCTTTCTTCAGCCGAGCTTGCCAGTATTAAAGTAGCTGGGGTATTTAAAGCGGGTGACGTTGAAGGTTTACTAGAAAGTTTACAAACTAATTTTTCGATTGATCATGAGCGTTTAGGTGAGCATGTAGTAACGCTAAAACACCATACAGAATCATAAGTAGACGTTATGCAAATCAGACTAATGTTAGATAAAGTTGCATCAATAAAGATTGAACGTAAAAAAAACATTAAAAAAAAGAGACAAAGCCATAGAGGATTTTTGTTTGTCAGCTGTTTATATAAGTTGCGCAGTAACCAAACGCATTTATTGAGTGGATTTAGTGTGCTTGCACCGGCTATTTTTAGCTTGAGTGTACAAGCAGCAACTCAAACCACTGGGCAAATGGTGCAATTTGATATAAAAGCGCAGCGAGCAGACAAAGCCTTAATTGAATATGCTAAACAAACAGAGCAAACCGTGGTGTTTTCTTATGAGTTGGCAAAGCAGTATGACGCAAATTCAGTTTATGGATTTTACACTCAACTAGATGCCCTAGAGGCATTACTAGGTGGGACAGAGCTCGATGCGGTTGTTGATCAAAATGGTTTACTGAGTATAAAACTCAAACAAATCAACAGGAATGATAACAACATGATGAAGCTTTCAGCGGTCAGTGCAGCAGTATTACCAGCCTTACTTGCAGTTAATTCGCAAGGTGTAAACGCAGCAGAAGAAGTCGCTCAAGAAAAAATTGAAAAAATTGCTATTGTCGGTAGCCGTGTAGCAGGACGTTCAGTTGAAGATTTACCCGTTCCAGTAGATATCTTAAGTGCAGAAGCGCTTGAAAATACAGGCCAAACAGAAGTTGGTCGTATGCTACAGTCTATCGCTCCTTCATTTAACTTTTCAAGCTCTGCAATTAGTGACGGTACTGATGCTTTAAGACCTGCAACACTTCGCGGTTTAGGCCCCGACCAAACATTGGTGTTAATTAACGGCAAACGTCGTCACCAAGCAAGTATTATTCATATTAATGGCTCTGTTGGGCGTGGTACTGCAGGTACTGATATGAATGCAATTCCAGCCTCTGCAATTAAACGCATTGAAGTATTACGTGATGGCGCTGCTGCTCAGTATGGTTCTGATGCGATTGCTGGTGTTATTAATATTGTACTTAAAGATGGTAGCGAAGGCGGTAAAGCGGCTATTAACTACGGCCAATATTCAGAAGGTGATGGCGAAACCATCAACCTTGATTTTAATAAAGGCTTTGCGCTAGGCGATGACGGTTATTTAAATACAACTATCAATTACCGTGACCGTGCACCGACTAACCGTGCAGGTTTACATGGCTCTTGTCAGTTTTATGGTTGTACAGAGTTAAGTGACGGTACTTTACTTGCTGGCGATCCGCGTGAACTGACAGCCGATCGTGATACTTTTAGAATTGGTGATGCTGATTCTCAGCAGTTTGGTTTAACAATTAATACCGGTTACGAGTTAGGTGATGGCGAGCTTTACGGCTTTATTACTTACTCAACACGTGAAAACGAGTCGGCTGCACTTTTCCGTCATAATGCAAATGCAGGTGGTAACCCAGTACTGCAAGATAACGATGCGACAATTCCGCTAGGTTTCTTACCAAAAATTAATACAACTATCGACGATATCTCATACAACTTTGGTTATAAAACTGAGTTTGATAACGATGCAAGTCTTGATTTGTCTTACACCTACGGTGAAAACAGCATTGATTATACGACAAGTGACACTATTAATGCCTCATACGCTAACTTTTTACGTTATGACCAAGGTTTGAGTGCAGCTGATATTCGTACAACTATCCCACGTGAAGCGTACGCTTACGGCATGGAATTATCACTGCAAACAATCAACATTGATTTTACGCAAAACTTTGATGATTATTCGTTAGCGATGGGTGCTGAAATTCGTACTGACGAATACCGTATCTTAGAAGGTAGTGAATATGCATACCGCGATTACGATACTACCAACGGTGTAAGTATTTATAATGGCTTAAGTGGTGGTGTTGGCTCTGAAGATGCATCAGGTGGTTCACAAGGTTTTGGTGGTTCGTCTCCTGCGTCATCAGTTGATGAATCGCGTGATGTAATCTCATTTTATGTAGATGCAGAAGCTTATGTGATTGAAGATGTAATTTTATCGGGTGCACTTCGCTACGATAACTACAAAGGCTTTGGTGATACAGTAAACTTTAAGCTTGCTGGTAACTGGTCTGTAACCGACGATATTTCACTACGTGGTGCATTAAGCTCAGGTTTTAGAGCACCTTCAATGCAACAGCTTTACTTTAATAATGTAAGTACGCAATTTGTTGTTGATACTAATGGTAACTTAGTTGCAGAAGAGGTTGGTACATTTAGAAATGATTCAACACTTGCGCAAAGCTTAGGTATTCCAAAGCTTAAAGAAGAAAAATCACAAAACCGTAGTTTAGGTATTGTGTATAACGTTACAGATAATATTAATGTAACCGTTGATTACTATTCAATTGATATTGACGACCGTATTGTAATTAGTGACCGCTTAGGTAAAGGGTTATCTACAAGCCTTGATGCTGCATTAAATAGTGCGGGGGCTGGCGTAGGGCAGTTTTTCTTAAATGGTGCTGATACTGAAACTCGTGGTGTTGATTTTGTAGCAACGTGGAACACTGAAGGTTTAGGCGGTACGCTTGATTTTACACTTGCAGCTAACTTCACTAAAACAGATGTTGTATCGTTATTTTCTCCTGCTGGCTCAAGCCTTGAGACAGTAAGTGTAGACGATATATTTTCAGCGGAAGATATCTCTATTATAGAAGAGTGGCAACCAGAGGATCGTATTAACTTAAGTGCACTTTATCAACGTGATGATTGGACAGTTAACCTGTCACTTAATCGCTTTGGTGAGTACACAGTAGAAGATGGCGGACGTCAAACGTATGGCGCAGAAATTTTAACTGACGTTAAAGTTAACTACTTCGTTACTGAAGATTTGTCGGTAAACATTGGTGCAAATAACTTGTTTGACGTTTACCCAGATAAAAACGAAATAGGTAACTCTCGCTCAGGTACTATTGTGGATGCTAGTGGCAACACAGTAATAAGTAGTTCAGGTGTGTTTGACTACTCACGTCGCTCGGCTCCATTTGGATTTAACGGTGCTTACTACTACGTAGGTGCAGAATACCGTTTTTAATTAATAACCTCCCTTTCGTTATTTAACTCAAAGGGCCGTAAGGCCCTTTTTTTGGTTTTATACCAACCTGCATAAATCTTTGATCAATTTAACGAATTAAATTGCACTATAACGTCGTTAAAAGTTTTTTATTTAGAACAACTAGATATAAAAACTTTTACCTAGTTCTAGCGTAATTTTCTTAACGTTAAATAGACCCCATATATAAGCAGATTGGTATTAGCTTGGGCTGATTTTATTGATGATCATCAAGCCCATTCAAAATGAATTTCTTAAACAATATACTTTAAATACGACGTGAAGCGAGGCGTTGTATTAGAGGCAATAAAAAACCCAGCGCTAGGCTGGGTTGTATTTATGCGTTATGTAAGCTTACTGCTTTTGCATACGGCTCATTTCTGCATGGCAGCTTTGCATCGTTAATAATGTTTTAGCCAGTGCTGCTTCGCAATCAGCTGGTTGCGGTTTATCCATAGCGGCTTTAATTTCTTCAAGCGTTTTATCTTCTACTTCTTCAAGCTCTTTAACATACGTGCTGTCGTTATGTGAAGTGAAAGTAGTCAATAGGGCTGTATATGCACGTCGTGCTTCAACTGCGAAAGATGAACCATCTTCGCGTTCGCCTTTTTCATTAATTGCATATGGCTGCAAGCGCTCAACACTCACTTTTCGGGCATCTATCATACGCTGAAAAAGTGCGCCAATAGCAGGGTCTTCAACTTTTTCCTGTGCTTTTTGATAAAAATCGATGCCGCTGTTCATAACTTGAATGATGTCAGTAATATGATTTACTTCTGATCCTTGATGGGTGTTCATAATGACCTCTTTTATTAAATGAATGTATAGTTCAATTTAATAAAAGCAATGTACGTTCCACGTTTTTATTTTTATGTAGTTATTTGATTTTATTGATTTAATTTTATTACAGGAAGAGGCTAAGTTAATGAGGAAAGTATTAACCTAGCAATTTTTACATTATATTGTGTAATAAAGTTATTTTAGCTCTTCAGCTACTTCAGCTACTTTTTGGCGTAACCAGATATGGCTCGCATCGCGATGCAGCAGTGGGCTCCAAATCATATCAAGTTCAAAAGGTGGAATCGGAAACGGTGGCTCTAAAATTTTAAGCCCCGGATCATCTAAGTATATATTTGCGGCTTTTGAAGGAAGGGTCGCAATCAAATTTTTCTCTTTAGCTAAATGAATCGCTACATGATAGTTACGCGTAAAAGTAGCAATGTTACGATGTTTACCAAAGTGGGCAAGTGCTTCGTCAACCCAGCCGAGTTTTTGCACATCTTTAGGGTCCATGCCCACACCTACACCAAAACCTGTTTTACTCACCCATATATGGCGTGCTTTTAAGTAGCTGTCGAGGCTAAAGCTCTCAATAATAGGGTTGTCGGCCTTAACTAAGCAGCAAAAACTGTCTTTCCAAATACGTTTATGATGAAAAGACTGAGGTAAGTTTTCAAAGCGGTTGATTGCCATATCTACTTTACCGTTTTCTACGTCATGAAAGGTTACGTCACTTGGTGTGAGTATATCTAAAGTAGTATCGGGGGCTTCTTCGTGTAGTTTACTTAAAAGCTTTGGCGCTAACGTACTTGCAGCGTAATCACTGGCCATTATTCTAAATACACGTTTACTCTGGCTTGCCTCAAATTCTCTATTAGGTGCTAGAGTTTCTTCAAGCGTCATTAATATGCCACGAATAACGGGTTGTAACTCTAAAGCGCGCTCTGTCGGGACCATACCATCGCTGGTACGAACTAAAATAGGGTCGTTAAATAGGTTACGAAGTCGTTTAAGGCCATTACTCATTGCGGGTTGCGTAATACTCAATTGATTAGCAGCGCGTGTTACGTTGCATTCTCGAAGCAATGTATCGAGATAAACGAGTAAATTTAAATCTATTTTACTTATATTCATTGTGTGTGTCCTTTAGCGCTTACCAGTGGTGAATAAATCGCTGTGCTGTCGGGTATGGGTAAATATGACTTACCTGACCATTTTTTATATTTTGTTGTGCCTGCTTCCAAAAGCTAACATCTATAAGCTCTGGATGAGTGCTGAGGAAAAACTTTTTATACATAGGATTAGGCATTACAAAGGTACATAACTGCTCTGGAAATACGTCTTGTGGTGCAACAGAGTAACTTTGCTCATCCATTAAATAATCATCGTAACTCTTTGCTTTTGGTAATGCTCTAAAGTTCATATCGGTTAGGTATTGAACTTCATCGTAATCGTAAAAAATAATACGTTTGTGCTTACTTACACCAAAGTTTTTTAAGAGCATATCGCCAGGAAATATATTAACGGCAATCATTTCTTTTAGGGCTTGCCCGTACTCTTCAATTGCGTCAGCGGCACTTTCTTCATCAGCATTCTCTAAAAATAAATTGAGTGGTGTCATGCGCCGTTCAATATACAAATGCTTGATGATCAACCATTCGCCTTCAATTACCATTGATGAGCCAATTGTTTTATGCAATTGCGCAAGTAAATTACTATCAAAACGTGCCAAAGGAAATACGACGTTAGAATACTCTATGGTGTCGGCCATTCTGCCAACGCGATCATGGTTTTTTACTAGTTGATAGCGCTTTAATACGGTATCACGGCCAAAGGGCTTACTTTCACCAAATTTGTCTTTTATTATTTTAAAAACATAACCAAATGAGGGGAGGGTAAATACCATCATCACCATACCTGGTGTACCCGGAGCAATTGTAAACTCATCACTTGAGTGAGATAAGTGATTTAAAAACTCTCGATAAAACTCAGTTTTCCCCTGCTTATGAAAACCCACTGCATTATAGAGCTCAGCAAGTGTTTTGTTTGGCATAAGCTGATTCAAAAACCGGACAAGTGCTGAAGGCGCATGAGTCTCTACCATAAAGTAGGCACGGGCAAAGCCAAAAATAACACGCATTTGAGATGACTTAGTTAAAAGTGCATCTAAATACAATCCGTTATCTTCATCGTGTAATACGGCGATTATAAAAGGCTGAACACCACTTTTTGAAACAACACGACCTACTATATAAGCTGCTTTATTACGATAAAAAGGCGTGTGCAAAATATCAAAGCGCATTTGCCAAGGCTGGTGATGTGTATCGGGTGCTTGTTTATAAAATGCTTTAACAAGAAGGCGAATATCACGCTCTAAATTTACAAATGGGGCTTTAAAATCAAAATGATTAATAATGCGCTTTATTGTTGGCTTTAGGCCATCAACTACTGGAAAGTATGTCCTATATTCGGCCTCAACAGGTACTGAAGGAGCATCTTTCAAAGTTGCTTCTACAAATATAAAGTCATTATGAAAATAGCGCCTATGGTACAGCCGGCAAAATACAGAGTTATAAAAGGTTTCGGCTAGTTCAGCTTGGGGATGAAAACATAAAAAATGCTGGTATATCTTTTTAACTTCAAGCCATAGGCTTTCATCAAGTTGCTCTGTTGGGGTTTCTTTTTTTAGCGCTTGCGTAGTTTCGTTAACACGATCATCATAATAGCTGATACGCAAACGGCTTATATCATTAATTGCTTGCCAATCTTTTTTTGCAAAGGCGAGGGGGGCTTTGGCCGTTGTTTTTTGAAATAGTTGATAGTGCCTTTTAAAACCCGTTAAAATTAATTCAGCAATATGGCGAGGCTGCATTTGCACTCCTTAATAGTCCCTAGAGCTTATACTCTATTGTGTTAAGGGTATGTTATTTTAAGTTTAAAACCAAGATAAATATTGCTCATTAATTTGGAGTGATTTATTGGTATTGATCTATCTTTTTTTCGAGTATTTTAATTTGTTTAGTAATAACAGATACATCTTTTTTATACTCTTTATTAATTACTTTTAGTTTTTTAGTAATGTCTTTGGTAATACGGTTTTTGTCTTCAACGGCTAGAATATGATTTAACCGTTCTTGTTGTTTATATTCAGCACGCTGCTTATTACGATCAAGTATAGTTAGTTTGTGGTTATTACTACGTAACTCAGCCTGTAAACCTGACAGGAGTTTTTCACGTTCAAGTTCGTTCAGTTGTTTAGTGTAATCAACTTTGGGGCCTGAATACTGATTACCTGTTGTGTTAACTTTATAAGTTGTTGCTTCGTCGTCACAGGGCAGTTGAGAAAAGATTGTGCCTTTCTCTGTTACACATTTGTAGTAAGTGGTATCGCTAAAGCTAAAAAAACTAATAAGTAAAAAGCTAGAGTGGACAATATAACGAGAAGTTTTAAACATACATGTCATCCTTGGTTTTTATATCTAACAACAATATAAAACTATAACCTAGCTTGGTGGTATAGCAAGCTAGGTTAGGATAACGGCTATTGGGTGAAGGTTTTAAGCTTTTTAATACTCTGCACTAAAAATGGTATATCTAAACCTTGTTCAATAGAAAACCCCTCAGCGGCAGAGATATTTTTAAAGTTACCATCTGAATCTATTAAGGTAATCCTATCTTTTTTATAGGCTATAACGACACCCTGAGAGTAGTTAACGCCCATATCATCTTTTTTCTTGTATAAATTAACGCCCAGCATTGTTTGCTTGGCAATGGCTTTACAATTTAAATATTGGCCAACACTTGTGGCAATTAAATCGCTAGGTTGAATAAGTCCATCTACTTTAGAAATACGTTTGTCGGAGCTATATAAAGTTGATGTTGTTACTACTTCTTGCTTGTTATTGGCAAGACTAAAAGCAAAAACCTGAGTTTTATCATCTCGTACAACGGCATTATCGCTACTTTTAATAACTCTAATTGCGCTAGAGCTGTGGGCTTGATCATTTATAAAACTAAGTTCTTCCACGCCCGTTACTTCAATGCTGCGGCGCTGACTTTGCCAAGCAGGAAGAGTTTGCTCTCTTAAAATTGCTGCTTTATAAAAAGCTGGCAAACCATACACTAAGCTAAATAGCATATCGTCATGATTAGTTGGCTGTAAAAACTGCTCTGTTTTGTGCAAATTTTTATTATCGGCAACAAATTTAGCGAGTTGTTGCTGGGTTTCAAATACAAAAATATCTACATTGGCTTGTGTGTAGTCTTCACACTTATCAAGCGGGCTTGGCATTTGATAACTAATATTTTGGTTATTAATTTTTACGTTATGTGCCTGCTTATAGCTTTCTATATCAAGTAAGTCATTTTTAGCTAATAAACTTTTAGCGGTAGTAGGGTATGAAAGTGGTAATACATTATCTTGCTTCGTTACATCAAAGTTTAAATTTGCGTCAGCCCAGATATGAATGCTGTGGCTAAGTGAAAAACACACTATTAAAAATGAAATTGCGTAACGTGCAAATTTATATTGTTTTAGGCGCTCAAGGTGTTGCCATGTGTAATTACTCACAAGTAGCTGAAAGCCTAAAATAAGTAATACAATCCCACTGGCTAAAATGGTTGTTAAAGCAGGTGAACTGGTTAAACGATGCCACAGTAGAGAAATAATCTCAGGTAAGGCAGATATACTTAGGTGATAACCCAAATTAACGTAAACATAAGCATCAAGGGTAAGCAGTGACGCGCCTAGTGTGGCTATTACAGCCGCCATGCCTCGTATATGTCGTGGGTAGGGGAATATTAAACTAAGCGGAAATACCGTCAGCACAAACGCTAAAAAGGCGATAAAACTAGTGTGGCTTAACCACGTTACTAGCATATAAGTAATGCCCATAAAGCTTGTTGGTGGCGAGTCGGCAAATAAGTAGCTTAAGCTAATAAATAGCGCCAAGCCAATATTGGCAAAAGTAAACCAATGGCCCCAGCTTAATAGCTGACTCGCTTTTGATGAAAACTGATTGTGCTGCGATAAATTCATAGAGTTTATTTAACCGACTGTGATAGAGCTTTTGCAAAGTTCTCAGTTACGGCTTGTCTTTTCCCTGTTGGTACATGCTCTTTTAAGATATGCGTGATAGAATTTCCTAAACACATAAGGCTTAAATCTACTGGCGCATTGTGTTTAGTTAGCACATCAATAAGCTGATCGACGATTTGTTCTACTTCTTCATTAGAGTATTTTGATAAGATTGGCATCAGTTGGTTCAATAAAATAGTTATATTCTCGTATTTTAACACTAGAGGCGTGAAAAACAAAGATGACAACAGACGTTAAAAAATTAGTCGTTCATTATGTAGACAAAAAAGACGACGATACGCAAATTCACCTTCGAAATGATGAGATGGTAATTAACGATAAAGTAGCCGTTTTTATCGAACAATTACATCATGCATATAATGGTAAACCTGGTAAAGGTTACTGTGCTTTCAGTGGTGATAAAAACAGTGTTGTAGCCTCTGCAATGCAAAGCTACCGTAACGATGAGCTAGGCTTTTGGCATATGACAGAGCAAGCTTCAACGGTTTTAAAAGAAGAACTTGATAAGTACGCTTTTAGTGAAACAGGTTATTTAGTATTTTGTCATTATCAGTATGTTGCTACCGATTACATGTTAATTGCGATGATTAACATTAAAGAGCATTACTCTATGACCTCAGAGCTTGATTTAGCGGCTTCTCGCCATTTAGACATATCTCGTATGCAACTCGCTGCTCGTATCGATTTAACAGCGTGGGATACGCAAGCAGAAGATAATCGTTATATTTCATTTATTAAAGGACGTGCGGGTCGTAAAGTTGCTGACTTTTTCTTAGATTTTTTAGGCTGTGAAGAAGGTATTGATTCAAAACAGCAAAGCCAAGTAATGCTTAGCGCAGTAGAGGATTATTTATCAGAGCAACAGTTTGATAAATCAGAAAAAGACGATTTACGTAAGCAAGTATTTGATTACTGTAATGATTGCGTAACCACAGGCGAAGATGCAAGTGTGAGCGATCTATCTGCAACGCTTACAAAAGGCGATGACAGCCCGTTTGATAGTTTTTGCAAAGAGCAAAGCTATGACTTGGAAGAAACTTTCCCCGTTGATAAAAAAACAGTAACCAGTATGGTTAAGTTTTCAGGCCTTGGCGGTGGAGTTAGTGTAAGCTTTGAACGTAAGCATTTAGGTGAGCGTGTTACCTATAACGAAGCAACCGATACGTTAGTTATTAAAGGTATTCCGCCAAACTTAAAAGATCAGCTACAACGTTTTATGGAAAATGAAAGCGAGTAAATTTCACAAGTTGAAAAGCTGATTTAAGAGCGCGATATTTATATCGCGCTTTTTTGTATCGGTATATAAATTCGTTGCATCGGAACAAAACCATTAAATGATTTATCCCCCTGTGTCAGGATAGTTGTCGCCTCTAACTTTTAATAGAGGCAGATAAAATGAGACGTCGATTTACACAAGAA
>NZ_JBBMQZ010000029.1:0-53217 GCF_038900275.1 Pseudoalteromonas sp. AS71
TAGTGAAACGAAACAGCGCCGATGATAGTGTAGCATTTGCTATGTGAAAGTAGGACATTACCAGGCTTCAAATTGTAAAAAGCCCGATTCGAAAGAATCGGGCTTTTTTACGTCTGCAGAAAAGTAAAATACGCACAATTAATAGACACTCACATCAACATCCATCGCGTAGGGCGGGCGAGCGTAGCGACTCCCGATCCAATAATAGTGTACATATTTTATGTGACACTTTACCGCTCTGGGCACTACGGCATTCTACTTCGTAGCGTACCGACCTCAAATTGTAGAGAGCCGACTAGAAATAGTCGGGCTTTTTTATGTCTGCAGAAAAATGAAATGTGAGCGAATAACGAATATTCCAAGCCGTAACATCATCGAGTAATTGCATTAATACCTTAATGATCAAACTAAACCCGAAAGGTTCGCGTTTTAAAAGTGTAGTAAAGTTAAATATATTTAATCTTTTTTACTTTCTATAAAAGCTAATTACTTTCATTTCCTTAGATAACAAATTTAATTTTGCTTTGTCACTGTCTTTGATTTAGGATCAAATCAGTTTAAAACCAAGAACTAACAGCCTGTGTATAGATTATTAATTAGCGCCATATCCATTTTATTTTGTTTTTCTGCGTCGGCAGTTGAAGTAACTGATCTATATCAAGATATTTTAAAAGTGGATGACAAAACACGAGACACTCGATTAGCTGCGAGTCGTAAAGCTTTGCTCAATGTTTTAGTGAAAGTAAGCGGTGATGAAACTGCGGATCAAAATAAATTAGCACAGCAACGCACTAAAGATATTTCTGATTATATGCTTAAGTTTGAATATGACGAGAGAGCAAATGGACAATTGAAACTCGTTGTTAAATTTGAAGCTCGAAAGATCAATGCGTTAATCAAAGAGTTAAACTTACCTTTATGGGGAGTGCAACGCCCGTTAGTCGCAATATGGTTAGGTATTGAGGACAATTGGCGCAGAGAATTAGTAACACAAGAAAGTTACCCGCAATTAGAGCAGTTAATTTATGACAAAGCAGGACGCCGTGGTCTACCTGTCGTTGTGCCATTACTTGACTTACAAGATAGACGTTTAGTAGGTATTCCTGAGGTATGGGGTAACTTTTCAGAACCAGTAGAAGAGGCCTCTAGACGCTACAGTGCTGAGCGAAGTATTACAGCAAGAATGTATAAAGAAGCAGATAGCGAAAATTGGATTTTAGATTGGCGTTTTACTAATGATGATCAATTTGATTCAAATAGATTAACGGGCGATAAGCAGCAAATAGTGAGTCAAATGATTGATACCTTAGCTCGAGGCCTTGCAAGCGAGTACGCTATTGATCCAAATGCTTATTATGAACAAGCCGCAGCCACGCTAACATTAAAAGGCACGCAAAGTTTTGTTGATGTTGAATTAGCAAAACAAAGATTATTGAACTTAAGCGTTGTTACGCAAGTTAAAATTGTTCGTAAAACACCAGAATTTGTAGAATTTAAACTAAACCACACTGGTAACCTAAGCGATCTTAAAAAAGGGTTAGGGCTAGACTCCTCATTTAAAGATTATGAGGATCCACGCGCTTTTTATCATGTTGTTGATAAAAATAGCTTAGAGTATCAATGGATAACGCCATAATGCTAACTTCTGAGCCGATGCAAATGGCATTACCGGTTACCTTGCCGGATGACGAAACATTTGCATCGTACTTTGGTGGGGAAGATTCGTTAGAGGTTAACCATTTAAAAGATAGCTTTTCGAAGTTAGCTAAAAAGTTTCAGTATACTTATTTATGTGGGTTAGGTGATTCGGGTAAGTCTCACCTTTTGTATGCAACCTGTATTAAAGCACAAGAGCGTGGCCTATCTAATATGCTGCTGTCTATGCGCGAAGTAGTTGACTTTGGACCTATGGTATTAGACGGTTTAGAAGCGCTTGATGTTCTATGTATTGATGACGTGCATTTAGTTGCAGGGAATGATGCATGGGAAAAAGCACTATTTAACTTTTTTAACCGGTTTAACGAACCCGGAAAAATGTTAGTAGTAACTGCCGATTTACTTCCTAGCATGCTCAATATCTCGCTGCCTGACTTAGAGTCTCGTTTAACGTGGGGGACAACCTTTCAAATTCGTTCTATGAGTGATGACGATAAAGCACAAGCACTTGTTAAGCGCGCTCATATGCGCGGTCTTGAATTAAGTGATGAGTGTGCACGCTTTTTACTAACCCGTTTAAGCCGTGATATGCGTGCTTTATTAGATGTACTCGACAAATTAGATCATGCATCTATGGCAGCACAGCGAAAATTAACTATTCCTTTTATAAAATCAACGTTAAAGCTGTAGTAGGTCTAGAATCTAGACCCTTCTTTCAGTTATCATAAGCTATTATCAGAGCGTGTTTACCTTTCCTGATTGGAATTTGTTTAACTTAAGAGTGCTTTAATCACGTCGTGAGGACTTTAGCATAGTATTTATATGCGAAACCCGAACAACAAAGAGAGTAGCCTCCGAGATAAACACTTCAAACTGCATGTGTTTGGTCTTTATTTAGCGTTATTGCATGATTTATGTAGGAAACTACAGCCCAATGCTTAACCTTATTTAATAACCAACCACACTGTTGTAAAGCAATCTTGAAAGGCCAACACGCTCTTAAGCAATCACCTTCTGTGAAAGATCAGGTATCGAATGAACTTAGAAAACATATTAGCGCAAGCACTTGAGGCGGTAGCCAGTGCCAGTGAAATAGCGCAGTTAGAAGATATCAGGGTTAATTACCTTGGTAAAAAAGGCGAAATCACTAGCTTACTTAAAACGTTAGGTAAAATAGCACCTGAAGAACGTAAAGAAGCAGGCCAAGTTATAAACCAAGCTAAACAAGATGTACAAGCTGCTATCAACGAAAAGCGTGAATTGCTAGCAAGTAAAGCACTTGAAGAAAAACTAGCTGCTGAAACTATAGATGTAACTCTACCAGGGCGTGTTATGCCTACTGGCGGTTTACACCCAGTTACGCGCACTATTGAGCGCATAGAAAGCTTTTTCGGTGAGTTAGGTTTTGAAGTTAAATCTGGTCCAGAAATCGAAGACGATTTTCATAACTTTGATGCGCTAAATATTCCAGAGCACCACCCAGCACGTGCAGATCACGATACCTTTTATTTCAATCCTAAATTAGTTCTACGTACACAGACAAGTGGCGTGCAAATTCGTACTATGGAAACTGAGCAGCCGCCACTGCGCATTATTTCACCTGGACGCGTATACCGTAACGATTACGACCAAACACATACACCTATGTTCCATCAGGTTGAAGGTTTAATGGTTGATACCGATGTTAGCTTTACTGAGCTAAAAGGTATTTTGCATGATTTTTTACGTAACTTTTTTGAAGAAGATATGGAAATTCGTTTCCGTCCTTCATTCTTCCCATTTACAGAACCTTCGGCTGAAGTAGATGTTATGGGTAAAGACGGTAAGTGGTTAGAAGTACTAGGCTGCGGCATGGTACATCCAAATGTACTTAAGTCTGTGGGCATTGACCCAGAAAAATACACCGGCTTTGCCTTTGGCATGGGTGTAGAGCGTTTAACTATGTTGCGCTATGGCGTAAACGATTTGCGTGCATTTTTCGAAAATGACTTAAAATTCCTGAACCAGTTCCGTTAAGAGTGAAACAATAAAATGAAATTTAGTGAAAAGTGGTTAAGAGAGTGGGTTAATCCTGCTATTGATACGCAAGCTCTTTCGGAACAGCTTTCAATGGCTGGTCTAGAAGTTGATGGTGTTGAGCCTGCTGCTGCCAAATTTAATGGCGTAGTTGTTGGTGAAGTTGTTGAATGTGGTCAACACCCTGATGCAGATAAACTGCGTGTTACCAAAATTAACGTCGGTGGTGATGAGCTACTTGATATCGTTTGTGGTGCACCAAATTGTCGTTTAGGTATTAAAGTTGCTGTCGCAACTGTGGGCGCTGTACTTCCTGGTGACTTTAAAATTAAAAAAGCCAAACTACGCGGCCAACCTTCAAACGGAATGCTATGTGCTTTTGTTGAGCTAGGTATTAGCGAAGAAGGCGACGGCATTATGGAATTGCCAAGCGATGCACCAGTAGGCACTGATTTACGTGACTACCTAGGTCTTGATGACAATATTATAGATGTTGACTTAACACCAAATCGTGGTGATTGTTTAGGTATTAAAGGCCTTGCTCGTGAAGTAGGTGTTTTAAATAGCATTGACGTAAATGTATTAGATATCCCAGCGGTTACGCCAACAATTGATGACAAAGTATCAATTGAGCTAGTTAACGAAGATGCATGTCCTCGTTACCTTGGTCGTGTGATAAAAGGCATTAACCTTGACGCAGAAACACCACTTTGGATGGTTGAAAAATTACGTCGTAGTGGCGTACGTTCAATCGACCCAGTAGTTGATGTTACAAACTATGTATTACTTGAACTTGGTCATCCAATGCACGCGTTTGATTTAAATGCGATTGAAGGTGGTATTAAGGTTCGTAGTGCAAACGCAGGTGAAGAACTTGTTTTATTAGACGGTAACACCGCTAAATTAAACGACACAACACTTGTGATAGCCGATCATAATAAAGCACTTGCAATTGCAGGTATTTTTGGTGGTGAGCAATCAGGTGTTACAGATAAAACATCTGATATATTACTTGAAAGCGCATTTTTTAATCCTGTAGCAATTGCAGGGCAAGCACGTAGCTACGGTTTACACACTGATGCTTCACACCGTTATGAACGCGGTGTTGATTTTGCTCTACAACACGATGCAATGGAACGTGCAACAGCACTTCTTCTTGAAATTGTGGGTGGTCAAGCAGGTCCAGTAGTTGAAGCTGTTGCGGCTGATAAACTACCAAAAGTGACTGAAGTACGTCTTCGTCGTGCACGTTTAGACCGTGTTATTGGTCATCATATTGAAGATGCTAAAGTAACAGATATTCTTACGCGTTTAGGTCTTGATGTTAAAGTAGAAAATGAAAGCTGGAGTGCGGACGTACCAAGCTACCGTTTTGATATTCGCATCGAAGAAGATTTAATTGAAGAAGTAGCACGTGTTTACGGTTACAACAGCATTCCAAATGTTGCACCAACTGCAAAACTTAAAATGACGACACATAACGAAGCAACTATTGCGCTTAGCAAGTTCCGCAATACGTTAGTGACTCGTGGTTATCAAGAAGCAATTACGTACAGCTTTGTAGACCCTAAAGCACAAGCTATTTTACACCCAGAGTGTAAAGCAATGGTATTACCGCATCCTATTTCAATTGAAATGTCAGCAATGCGTGTAAGTTTAATGCCGGGTTTATTAGCGTCTGTAGCGTATAACCAAAATCGCCAACAGCCTCGTATTCGTTTATTCGAACATGGTCTTAAATTTATAAGCGACGAAAGTGCAGAAAATGGTGTTTACCAAGTACCGGTTATTGGCGGTGTTATTACGGGTCTTGTAAATGGTGAACATTGGGTTGAAGAAAAACGTAACGTTGATTTTTACGATTTAAAAGGTGATGTTGAAGCCTTACTTGCAATTACTAATGACGTTACTCGCTTTGAAATTAAAGCCGAGCAGTCAGATGGACTTCATCCTGGTCAATCAGCTGTAATATATGTTGATGGCAAAAAGGTTGGTTTTTTTGGTGCTTTACATCCTCAAGCTCAAAAGTCGTTAGATATCAACAATGCAACTTTTGTTTTTGAAATTGAAATGTCAGCAATAGAAAAAAGAAATTTACCGCAAGCAGAAGGGGTGTCTAAATTCCCTTCAAATCGCCGCGACATCGCGATTTTAGTGGCAGACAGCGTTAAATCTGGCGACATTTTAAGCGTGATCGAAAAAGTTGGCGGAAATCAATTGGTTGACCTAAACTTATTCGATGTGTATAAGGGCAAAGGTATTGAGCCAAATTATAAGAGTTTGGCGATTGCTCTAACACTGCAAGCGGTTGATAGAACACTCGAAGAGAAAGATATCAATCTAGTAGTTGATAACGTGGTGGCCGAATTGGCCGAACAGTTTAATGCATCGTTGAGGGACTAGATATGGCGCTTACTAAAGCCGACATAGCTGAACACCTATTTGAAAAGCTCGGGATCAATAAAAAAGATGCCAAAGATTTAGTTGAAGCGTTTTTTGAAGAAATCCGCTCAGCGCTAGAAAAAGGCGAGCAGGTTAAGCTCTCTGGATTTGGTAACTTTGATCTTCGAGACAAAAAAGAAAGACCAGGCCGCAATCCGAAAACAGGCGAAGATATTCCTATTTCGGCACGTCGCGTGGTGACTTTTCGACCAGGTCAAAAGCTTAAAACCCGCGTAGAAGTGGGCACAAGCAAAGCAAAATAAAAAAAGGCAGCGTAAGCTGCCTTTTTTATTGTCTAAAATAACTCCGCTCTAGCGGAGTTATTTAGTTGTACCGTTAGAAAACTTTTTTAAAACTCTCGAGGAGATACAAAATCACCTGCCATTATTTGCTGAAATGTTTGCTCTGCAAGTACATCTAGGCTGTCTAAGCTTTTACCATTCGTTATTAATTGCTGCTCAATTTCAAACACGTCAATATTTTCTATCCCCGACATTTGCGCTACTTTAGAAAATATATATGCATGTTTAAATTTATCATGTTTATAAAAAAGACTAATAAGTGATGTATACACTTCAGGATTCGGTACGTTGCCTTTTTTATTGAGTTCTAAAGTTTTATAAAGCAAATCGATGGTTTTTTCATCATCAAATTTAATATAGTACGATGCTAGAAAAAATTGCATTTCGGCACTTTGCGTTACACTTTTGTCATTTTCTATCGCTAATAATTTAGTCAGTGCACTTTGGTTATTATTTCGTGACCATTGGTAGTAGAGCAAACCTGGATGGTTTGTATTTTGGGTATCTTGATATAAGCGAGTCATTTCTTTAATGCTCGTTAATTGACCGTCAATACGTGACGTTTTTTTAGCTTTTAACTTAATATGTTCAATTTTAGCGGCCACAGTTATACATTGGTTATAGGATTCAAAGTCCTTGAGTAATTGGTATTTATTTTCATCAGTAGGGTCTTTGTATTCTATGTAACGTTTGATAATCACATCAGAACGCTCATCCTTGCAGTGGCTGTCTTTGTTTAAGTCGCTACAAAAGCCAGGTGTTTCTTTGCACACTTGTGCGAGTGTCAACGGTTCTTCACACCCTGTCAACGTTAGCAAACCCAATAGTACACTTGCTTTTTTAAACATCCCTTAACCCCAAATGAATATCCACCTTGCTATTCTAACGCAATCATTTAACGCCTAACAGTAGAGAATAACTTCAGATTAAATTAGAATAGCCCTGCCTGAAGTGCATTACTCTCAAAATATAGTGCATTTTTAAAGGCTATCCGTTCAAAATGATAAACTTAGGTAAATAAAATGACCTCATCTCACGAGTTAGAATACACAAATAGTTGGCAAGAGCGCCAAGATTATGCAGAAAGCATGCAACCAATCATTGGTAAACTTTACCGTAATCGTGGTATCGAAATCGCTGTATATGGCCGTCCTCTCGTAAATGCCAGTACTATTGATATTATCAAATCTCATAAAACCGTTGCTCAGTTTGAAGGCACTAAATTACGTTTGCGCGAAAGCTTTCCATTTTTAGAAGCTATCAGCAAAATGGAATTAAACTCTGCGCGTATTGATATTGGTAAACTTGCATATAGCTATTTGTTCACAGAAGCAGCTAAAGGCCGCTCAGTAGAAGAATTTGTAAAAGATGAACTTGCAGAAATAGCTGACTTACCAGCGAAAGAACCACGCGATGTTGTATTGTATGGTTTTGGTCGTATTGGTCGTTTACTAGCGCGTTTATTAATTGAAAAATCAGGTCCATATGCAGATTTACGTTTGCGCGCTATTGTTGTGCGTGGCGGTAAAGATGGGGATCTTGAAAAGCGCGCAAGCTTACTGCGTCGTGATTCAATTCACGGTCCTTTCAATGGTTCAATCACTATTGATAAAGAGCGTAATGCAATTAAAGCTAACGGTAGCTACATTCAAGTTATTTACGCTAACTCTCCTAGCGAAATTGATTACACTCAATACGGTATCGACGATGCATTAATTGTTGATAACACCGGTATTTGGAAAGACGAAGCGGGCCTTGGCCAGCATCTAGAGTGTAAGGGCGCTGCAAAAGTATTATTAACAGCTCCTGCAAAAGGTAATATCAAAAACATCGTATATGGTGTTAATAACAAAGATATTTTACCTGAAGATAAAATCGTTTGTGCAGCAAGCTGTACAACTAATGCAATTACACCAACGCTTAAAGCACTAAACGATAAGTTTGGTATTAATAATGGTCATGTTGAAACTGTACACTCGTACACGAACGATCAAAACCTTATTGATAACTACCACAAAGCAGAGCGCCGTGGCCGTGCCGCAGCACTTAACATGGTAATTACTGAAACAGGGGCTGCAAAAGCGGTTTCAAAAGCATTACCAGAGCTTGAAGGCAAATTAACAGGTAACGCAATCCGCGTACCTACACCTAATGTGTCGCTAGCTATTTTAAATCTTAACTTAGCAACAAGCACATCAGTTGAAGAGCTAAACGCATTTTTACGCGATACTGCACTTCATTCAGACTTACGTGACCAAATTGATTACACCGCATCAACGGAAATTGTATCTACCGATTTAGTAGGTAGCCGTTACGCAGGTGTTGTTGATTCACAAGCAACGATTGTTGAAGATAACCGTATCGTTTTATATGTATGGTACGACAATGAGTTTGGTTACAGCTGCCAAGTAGTTCGTTGTATGCGCGATATGGCCGAAGTGTCATTCCCAAGCTTACCTCGCTAATTTATTTGCAGTGACTTAAAAGCCAGCATGTTGCTGGCTTTTTTGGTCGTGTATTATTTTTAAAGCGTATGCCTTGTGATAGGCTTTAATTAAGAAAATGCACATTCATTTTACTATTTACAAAATAATGTCAGTTCTGTGAATTAATAAACAGATAAACTTATTCAACCTAAAGGTTTTTCCATGAAAATCAGCAGCAATTTCGACAGTGGTAATATCAAAGTTATTGAATCCACCGATCCTTTAAATATTCAATTAGAAATTAATAAAGATCACCAGTCTGAATTTTATCAGTGGTTTCACTTTCGTCTTGAAACAACACCTTACCAATTGCATAAGTTAAATATTAATGAGCTTGATAAATCAGCTTACCCAGATGGTTGGGAAGGGTATCAAGCTGTTGCATCATATGACCGTCAAACATGGTTTCGCGTACCATCAAGCTATGAAAATGGCACATTAAGCTTTGAAATTGAACCAGAGTGCGGCAGTGTTTATTTTGCTTACTTTGCACCATACAGTTACGACCGCCATTTAGATTTATTGTCTTGGGCACAAAGCCAAGGTGCTTGCCAATTAATAACGCTTGGTGAAACACTCGATGGCCGCGATATGAGTGTGCTTAAAATTGGTGAGCCAAGTGAAGATAAGAAAAACATCTGGATCACAGCACGTCAACATCCAGGTGAAACAATGGCAGAGTGGTATGTTGAAGGTCTACTGCACAAACTTCTTGATGACGAGGATCCACATGCAGCTGCGCTTCTATCAAAAGCAGTGTTTTACGTTGTGCCAAATATGAATCCAGATGGCAGCGCACGCGGACATCTTCGTACTAATGCTAAAGGCGTTAACTTAAACCGTGAATGGCAAACACCAAGTATGGAAAATAGCCCTGAGGTTTACTTAGTGCTTAATAAAATGCGCGAAGCTGGCTTAGATATGCACTTAGACATACACGGTGATGAAGCTATACCTTATAACTTTGTGGCAGGCAGTGAAGGTATTCCAAGTTACGATGCTCGTCTTAAAGGCCTTGAAGATAGCTTTAAAGCTGCGCTTTTAACTATTACTCCAGAGTTTCAAGATGAGCATGGCTATCCAAAAGATGAGCCAGGTCAAGCTAACCTTACGGTAGGTTCATCAGCTACTGCTGAAGAATTCAAAGCATTAACGTACACAATTGAAATGCCATTTAAAGACAACAACGATTTACCTGATCCAGACTATGGCTGGTCAGACCGTCGTTCTTATCAATTTGGTCAAGATACATTAGCGGCTATTGTTAATGTTGTTGATGATTTAAGATAAAACGCTTATCTAAAAGGGTATCAATAGTTTTGATACCCTTTTTGCTTTTAATAAAACCCTTTGTATAAAAAAATAATAATCATATAGCAGCTTTATTCTTAAAACGTTTTCAACGCTTCTTCGCTGCTTATCATCACCGTATCGGTACAAATCAATCTACTTTCATTTAAATACTACAGATGTAGTGCCTTTTGCCAAGTGTGTAATTATATATTTTGAAAATTAAGTGTTAACAACCTTGGGGTACTTAAGTTAATATTAATTAAATCATGAGTCGGGGCGGAAGAGGTGAAATCTTATTTCGTAAAGCTTATGTAGCGTAGTAGCTAAAACAGAGTCTCGTAATTAAAAAATAATAAATATAACTATAGAGGATATCCATGGAAGCTTTTGTAAGCGCTGTTAATGATGTTGTTTGGAGTAATGCACTCATCTATTTATGCCTAGGCGCAGGCTTGTTTTATTCAGTACTAACTAGATTTGCTCAAGTTAGACATTTTAAAGAAATGTGTAAGTTATTATTTAGTCCTAACACGTCTGATAAAGGTATTTCATCTTTTCAAGCCCTTGCAGTATCGTTGTCTGGACGCGTAGGCGTTGGTAATATCGCAGGTGTGGCAGCAGCTATCGGTTTTGGTGGGCCAGGTGCTATTTTTTGGATGTGGGTTGTTGCTTTTCTAGGTGCAAGTACTGCTTACGCAGAATCTACTTTAGGCCAAATTTATAAAACAGAAGAAGACGGGCAATATCGTGGTGGCCCAGCCTATTATTTTGACCGTTGTTTAGGACAAAAATGGTTGGCTGTCTTATTTGCTGTTTCGGCAATTATTGCATGTGGTATTTTTCTGCCTGGTGTACAAGCGAATGCGGTAGGTAATGCGTTTACCCAAGTATTTGGCGATGGCAATATGGTCTCGACTAGTTTTGGTGATGTAGGTAGCTTTAAGTTAGTCGCTTTGGCAATAATCCTTATTGTTTTAGCGTTTATTATTTTTGGCGGTATAAAACGTATTGCGAACTTTACGCAAATAGTAGTGCCATTTATGGCGCTTGGTTACATAGTACTGGCATTAATCGTGGTATTTTTAAATTTAGATAAAGTAGGCGATATATTCTATTTAATTATTAGTGATGCATTTACTGCGCAGGCCGGTTTTGGTGCTGCTATTGGTTGGGGCGTTAAGCGTGGTATATATTCTAATGAAGCAGGGCAAGGTAGTGGGCCTCATGCAGCAGCAGCAGCAGAGGTTGATCACCCTGCTCAACAGGGTTTAGTGCAAGCTTTCTCTGTTTATGTTGATACCATTTTTGTATGTACTGCAACAGCACTCATGATTTTAATAACGCAGCAATACAATGTTGTGGGTGAGTTACCAGCAGGGCAGTTCATTGTACAAAATGTTGATGCAGCGACTGAGGTCGGTTCAGCAGCCTTTACTCAAATGGCTTTATTTAGTGTATTTGGCAGCTTTGGACAAGCATTTGTCGGTATTGCATTATTCTTCTTTGCCTTTACCACAATACTCGCTTATTACTTTATTGCAGAAACTAATATTGCTTACTTAAATCGTTATTTTAAAGGCAATATCCCACTTGTCCTCGTGAAGTTCGTGATTATGTTTATGGTTGCATACGGTATGGTTAATAATTCAGGTTATATCTGGACTATTGGAGATATTGGCGTTGGTTTAATGGCCTGGATTAACATATTGGGTATCTTAGCTATTTTCTTTGTAGCTAAGCCTGCTTTACTATGTTTGAGCGATTACGAAGATCAGAAGAAAAAAGGTGGAAAAATCACATTTGACCCTGTCAAACTAGGTATTAAAAATGCCACTTTCTGGGAAAAACGTTTAGGGAAACAGTCAAAAGACACTGAGTAACTAAACTTAATGAGTAACTTGTTAGATTATCGTCTCTAAATCAGTTATTGGTTTGAATTCAAAAAAGACAACGAGAAATAAAACAAGTACAATAAAGGCGCCGAAAGGCGCTTTTTTTATGCGTAGTATGGAGAGAAGTATGGCGATCATTCGTTGCCCAAAATGTGCAAAATCAATTTCAGATAAACATAAGCAATGTCCGCATTGCGAAAGCAATATTGCAGAGCTAAACGACGAGCAAGTTTTACAACTTCAGCGCGAACAGCGAATTAAAAAAAAGCAGATGTTTATAAATCACTCCTTTTTAGCGCTTATCTTATTTTTAGGTGGTTTTTTCTGTTTGTACTTTTTACAACCGCAAGAAAAAACGCTTCAGTGGTATGCTTATACTGCGGCAATTGGCGTAGGGTGTATTTGGTATCTTATTAACCGTATTGTTTTAGTGACTCTAAAAAAGAAAAAATGACATGAATATCGACAATCTTGTACAAAATATTACTCCCGAATTATTCGAACGCTTGCAATACGGTGCGTCTACTGGCAAATGGCCAGACGGAACTGTTTTATCAGACGAGCAAAAGCAACAAACAGTGCAGTTGGTTATGTTGTATCAAGCAAAAGTGGCTCAATCAAACGAGCAATTTACGATTGGTGCTAATGGTGAAATGATCCAAAAGACAAAAGCTCAACTACAAAAAGAATTTAAATCAGACAACGAAATAGCTAGGTTTAGTGAACATGATCTTTAAGCACCTTTTTACACCGAAATGGAAACACCCTAAGCAACAAGTTCGTCTTGATGCTATCGAAAAATTAGATATTGAACGTGATGCAACCATATTAAACACGTTAGCACTTGAAGATAGCTCAGCTGAAATACGCCGTAAAGCGTTGCAAAAAGTAAACGATTTACCACTTTGGTGGAAAGCGTATAAACAAGATCAAGCATTAAAAGATATAGCAGAACTACAAATATCTAATGCTGTTTTAAATAGCGAAAGTGCACTAACACCGCAAATTAAAAGTGAATACATAGAGCGTTTTGCACCCGTTAAAACACTCGAAAAGTTAGCATTTGCAGAGAAAGAACTGCAAGTGCGCGTTAAGTTATTGAAACGTCTAGCAAATGCAAAACTAGTAGAAAAAGCATTTAAAGAAGGTAGCGAAGAGCTACAAGCTCAATTAGTTGAACTTGTTATTACCCATCAATTAATTAAGCCATTAGTAAAGCATGCAAAGGGTGGTGCAAAAGCAGCACTTGAAACGTATATTGAAAATGAGCGTTTAGCAATTGAAATGCCACTGCAGGTTGAAAGTGCAACACGTGTTATTTTAGCTAAGTTAAATGCATTACGCGAAAAAACAGATTTTGGTGTTGTAAATCCACAAGCCGGCGAATTAATGGTCCAGTGGCAAGCACTTGAGCTAAAATGGCTGAGTGATGAACGCGTTAAGCTTCTTGACGAAAAATATATTTCAATCACAACTAAGTTAGATGCACACATTGAACAGCTAAAGGCGGTACATGATAAAGAGCAGCAGAAATTAGCGCTACAGCAGCGCCAATTGCTAGCACTTGCAACGCTTGAAGCTTTAACTGAAGAAATTGAAAACGCCTTACAGCTAGGCCTTGAAACACCAGAGCAAATTCAACAAGATTGGCTTGATGCAAAAGTAGCGCAAGCTAAGCAAGCTATTAGCGAAACAGAATTAGCTAATAATGCACAATCTAAACTGGCTGTAAGCAAGTTAGAAAAACTATTTACTCAAGTTGCTAAGTTACCTGAGCTAACAATTGCTATTAAAGAGTACAAACTCGCTTTTGCAGCATTATGCGAAATTAAGCCAGCAGAAGATTTAGCACAATACGATGCAACTCTAACTGAATTTAATAATGGTTTTAAAGCAGCGCGTAGTCATTTAAATATTTTAGATGGTGCACTGCAAAGTACCTTTAAAACGCAGTTAAATGCGCATAAAAAGCAATTTTTATCACCAATGAATGAGCTAGTTAAGCCACTTGAAAAAAACCAAAGCCAAGCAAAACGCAAAGCTCGTGATGTTAAACGCCTAATTGAGGAAGGCCGTTTTAATGTTGCCTTTGGCGTGTTTAAAGGGTTTGAAGAGTTATTTAATACACTCACTGAGCAATATCAACAGCCGCTTGTAAATATAAAAGCGGAGCTTGAAGCGCAACTTGCAGATGCTAAAGATTGGCAAAAATACGCAGCAGCACCAAAGCGTGAAGCTTTATTAGAAGAAGTAAGTGCATTAGTAAGTGAAGAGTGTACTGACCCACAACAACGCGCAGAGCAAGTAAAAGTGCTACGCAAGCGTTGGAATGAGTTAGGTCGTTTAGATACAGACGAAGAAAAGCAACAAGGCGTACAGTTTGATGAAAAAATCGAGTTGTTATTTGCACCTTGTCGTAGTTACTTTGCAGAGCAAGAAGTACAACGCGAAGCATCAAAAGCACAACGCGAAAGTATTATTAGCGACATGCACGCGCTTCATTTACAACCTACGGCTGAGGATGACTTTGATTGGAAGCAATATGAAAGCCAATACAATCGTTTAAACAAAGCGTGGCGCAGTGTGGGTAAAGTTGACCCTAAAACATACCGTACACTAAACGAACGTTATAAAAGCGAGCAACAACAAGTACTGGCTTTATTAAACGCATTTCATAAAAGTAATGCTGCACTTAAAAATGAGTTAGTAGAAAAAGCGCAGCAATTATCACAAAGCGATGATTTAGCCGCTGCATGCCAAGAGTTGAAGCAAATGCAGCAGCAATGGCAAACAATTGGTTTTGCAGGTTTAAAAGCTGAAAATGCGTTATGGCAAAAATTTCGTCAATTCAACGATGAAACATTTACTAAACGTAGTAGTGAATTTGAGCAGCAAAAACTTGAGCAAAACGAGTCAGATAAGCAAGCAGTTGCAGAACTCGCTGAGCTTGAAGCAGCACTTAGTGACGTAAATCAAAGAGCACAGTTGCACGACCTAGAAACAAAAGTGAAAGGGTACATGCAATTTAGATCGTTAGCGCCAAAGGTTAGTAAGTTGCTAGCAGCTATTGACGATAAACTTGCATTGCTTACAAGCAAATCAGAGCAAGCTAATCTAGATGCGTTAATTACAGCACTTGAAAACAATGAAGCGTTACCAAGTCAGTACCAAGCACCGCTTAAAACAGCATTAAATACAGATCAACTTATTACGCGCATGGAAATACTAGCAAACGTAAGTTCAACCGATAAGTCACTTAGAATGGCAGAACAAGTAGCCATGTTAGATGACAAACATCGTGGCGAACATGCTGATTTAAACTATTATTTAAAACAGTTATTAGCGCTCAGTGCTGGTTCAGTTGAACCTGACACACTAACGCGACTTAAAGCGACACTTGCAGCTTAATACACTAGGGCGTGTTGATCTTTCGTGGTTGAATTTGCAGCAGACTGTTTGGTATTTAGGCAAGGCAGAGTCTATGTAGTGTGGTTATTCCCCATAAATAGGCGATAACGCAGCATAAATGCCAAACATGCGCTGCCCTTTGGGTTCTTTCTAGGGACGAGTAACTCTTTGTTGCTCGGTTTTGACTTAGCCCGCTAGGTTACAAACCTCACGCCGCGATTAAATCGACCCTAGATTGAACAAATTTCAATCCACAAAGGTCAACACGCCCTAGAACCAGCGCAATATATGTTGGTTTCTATTTTAATAAGCCGCTTTAATAGCGGCTTTTTTATGTACCACTAATTTATAAACAAAAGGGTTCTCATGAGAATTTTAGTTATTATTGCAGCGTTATTTTTAACCGCCTGTAATACCACGCAAGGCATATCAGTATATTCATTTACTAACTCTGAGGTTGAGTCTGTACTGGGTAAGCAATTACCAAAGTTAAGTGAAAAAGTAAGCTTAATGGGTTTGCCGGTTCAGTTTGATGTAAACGACTTAAGTGTAAATATTGGGCCTGATAACCGCGACGTTGTTGTTCTTGGTGCTGATTCAAGCGCTGAAATTAATGCATTCGCACTTAAATACCCAGTGCGTTTAAAGCTACAAATTGAAGGTAGCCCATTTTACGACAGTGAGAAAAAAGCGGTGTTTTTACGCAATATTAAATTACTTGATTCCAGTGTTGATGCCGGTGGTTTCAAAGGTAATTTAGGTGCACTTGATAGCCAAGCAATGGATGTGATTAATGCTTTTTTAGCGGTTAACCCTGTTTATACTCTAAATATGGATGACCCTAAAATGATGCTACTTAGTAAGCTTCCACTTGATATGAAAGTGGTTGAAGGTGCAATTAAGCTAGTACCTCGTCTATAAGTAGATCTACCTACTTATAATATACGTATTAATTAGCCTGACTTTCAGGCTAATTAGGTTTTAATATTATGGCGGCTCCTCGTACTGTTCCCACTTCTAGGCTTTCTCGCTTTGCAAAATTAGGCTCACTTGCCACAGGTGTTGCTACCAACATGTTAGTTGATGGCGCTAAGAGCGCGCTAACAGGTAAAGGTTGGGACAATAAAAGCTTACTGCTACAACCTAAAAACATTGAAAAACTAGCTATACAGCTATCTCATTTACGTGGCGCCGCAATGAAGCTCGGGCAATTGCTTTCAATGGATGCCGGTGATTTACTTAGTCCTGAATTGTCTCAGTTACTTGCTTTACTGCGCTCAGACGCGAATCCAATGCCTCATAAGCAGCTTGTTGAAGTGTTAAAAGAGCAATGGGGGGATGAGTGGCTAGCGCGTTTTTCTCATATTGAATTAAGACCTTTTGCAGCGGCTTCTATAGGGCAAGTTCATTTAGCTTACAAGGAGAATGGTGAGCAACTGGCTGTTAAAATTCAATATCCTGGTATTGCAAAAAGTGTAGTAAGTGATGTCGATAATGTTATTTCTTTATTAACGATTTCTCGATTATTGCCAAAAGATCTTAATATTAAACCACTTATTAGTGAGGCTAAAGCGCAGTTATTAGCCGAGGCTGATTATAAGCGGGAGGCTCAGTACTTAATACGTTATAAAAATGCATTAGCAACTAATCCCCATTTTAAAGTACCCAACGTATATCCAGAGCACAGCACACAACAAGTGCTAACTATGGAATATATAAAAGCAGAGCCCATTGAGAGCATTACACAGCTACCTGATAGTCAAAAAAGCTTTGTTGCAGAGCAACTTATTGATCTGTTTTTTAAAGAAATGTTTGAATTTAAATTAATTCAAACCGACCCTAACTTTGCCAACTTTCATTATCAGCTTGATACACAAAAAATTGTTTTATTTGATTTTGGCGCAACGCGAGAAATATCAACAGAGCTTAGCTTAGCGTATTTAGCTTTATTTAAAGCGGGTAGTGAAAACAACAGAGAAGGTGTACTTAAAGCGGCTTCACATATTGGTTATTTTAAAAATGACTTGGTTGATGAGTATAAAAACAACGTCATTGATTTATTCTTAATGGCGTGCGAGCCACTAAGAGCAGAAGGGGAATTTGATTTTAAAAACAGCGAACTGGCGCTCAAAATTAAAAATGCAGGGCTTGCTCTTAGTGCACAATCTCAGCAATGGCACACACCGCCCGTTGATGCCCTATTTATTCACCGAAAACTTGCAGGGCTTTATTTAATAGCCGCAAGGCTAGGTGCAAAAATAGATGTGAAAACGCTATTTCAGCACTATTTATAGCGTTTTAATGGGCACGTGAGTGCATTTTAAGTAATGAGTGCACTTAGTGTGTAAAATTGCCATAATGCTCGCGATATTTCGCGAGGTGCATTTATGATAAAACAATTTTTAAACGATCCTAAATTATTGCTAAACGCAGTAGGTGAGGGCATATACGGTTTTGACCTATCGGGTAATGCGGTGTTTGTTAATCCTGCCGCTGAGCGCATGACCGGCTGGCGGGCTGAGGAGATATTAGGTAAAAAAATACACCAATATCATCACCATACTCATGCTGATGGCACACCTTATCCCGCAGATGAATGCCAAATTTACTGCACCATGTTTGACGGCAAACGTCGTGAAGTTAAAAATGAAGTTTTTTGGCGTAAAGACGGTAGCTCATTTGCAGTGGAGTACACCTCAACACCGGTTTATAAAAATGATGAGTTAATTGGTGCTGTAGCGGTATTTCGCGATATATCACTGCAACAGCAAACACAAAATGCACTGCAAGAGGCACTTGAGCAAGTAAAGCATTTAAGTGAGCAGCTAAAAGATGAAAACAACTACTTAATTGCAGAACTTAACGAAGATTGGCAAGACTCAGGGCTAGTTGGACAAAGTCATATATTTCAAACCATGTTAGATCAAATAAAATTGGTAAGTGAAACCGACAGCACAGTTCTTATACTTGGCGAAAATGGCACGGGTAAAGAATTAGTAGCCCGTAATTTGTATCGACTAAGCAAGCGTAGCGAACAAGCCTTTATAAAAGTAAATTGCGCCGCATTTACCCCAAGTTTGCTAGAATCGGAACTTTTTGGCCATGAAAAAGGCGCGTTTACAGGTGCAAATGAACGCCGTAAAGGGCGTTTTGAACTTGCTGATAAAGGCACCTTGTTTTTAGATGAAATAGCAGAGCTTCCACTTGAGGCGCAAAGTAAACTGCTTAGAGTCCTGCAAGAACAAGAGTTTGAACGTGTAGGTGGCAGCAATACGCTAAAAGTAAATATTAGAGTAATTGCAGCGACTAATCACGACCTGTGGGAAATGGTACAAAAAGGCACGTTTAGAATTGATTTGTTTTATCGGCTCAATGTATTTCCTATAAAAGTACCCGCCCTTAAAGATCGAAAAGAGGATATTCCTTATTTATGCGCTAATTTAATTGCGCAGCTAAATAAACGACTGGGTAAACATTTAAAGGGGCTAAGTAAAAAAGCAATTACACAACTGCAAGCCTACGATTGGCCAGGCAACATTAGAGAGCTGCAAAATGTACTGGAACGCGAAGCTATTTTATCTAACCAGGCTGTACTACAGCTAAGTCAGCCTTTGCAAGCGGGTGGTGAAGTAGTTATTAACCCTTCACTTACGCTTGATGAAGCGCAAAAACAGCATATAACCTCTGTTCTTGCGTTATCGCACTGGCAAATATCGGGCGATAAAGGGGCGGCAGTTAAGTTGGGCTTACCTGAGAGTACACTACGCTCAAAAATGCGAAAGCTGGGAATCACTAAAAAATCGTGATATATCGCGATATGCGCTTTATATCGCGAGCTCGGTTTTTGTTTTTTAAAATAATTTCTTTAATATCAATGAAGTAATTAAAGTTTCAGCTTGGTCTGAAAGTTGCTAATACTTGCTTAATACCCGTCATTATGAAGCAAGTACTATGAAGTTTGATATTAAAGAAGAAGACATGATCATTAAGCCCTATAACACCGAGGGGCCAATTTATATCCGCGAGCAAAAAGGATTTTTTCAGCGCATACGCCGTAATTTAGGTTGGCTGTTAATGCTAACTTTTATTGCAATACCGTGGATTCAATATAACGGTCAACAAGCTGTGCTGCTTGATGTGGCAACGCAAACCTTTACTATTTTTGGTTTAACACTCCTTCCTCAAGATTTTATGATTTTAGCCCTGCTATTTATGGTGGGGGCTTTTGCATTATTTTTTGTAACTAATTGGCTTGGTCGGGTTTGGTGCGGTTATACATGCCCGCAAACAATATGGATGCTCATGTTTTCGTGGGTAGAGCAACGCATAGAAGGCACTCGAAATCAGCGAATTAAATTAGATAAATCACAGTGGACGCTAAGTACTTGGCGAAAAAAAATAACTAAGCACAGTGCGTGGATTGTTATTTCCGTTTTAACCGCAACTTCGTTTATGGCGTATTTTATTCCGGCAAAAAGTTTGTATGTGGAAATGCTTACGTTTGAGTGGTCAGGTATAACGAGCTTTTGGGTGTTTTTATTCGCTTTTTGTACTTATGGCAATGCGGGGTTTTTACGCGAAAAAATGTGCACAATTGCTTGCCCTTATTCTCGTTTTCAGGCTGTTATGTTTGATAAAGATACGTTGCTTGTTACATATGATAACAAGCGAGGTGAAAGCCGAGGACCACGTAAACGCAAAGCTGACCCCAAAGAGCTTAACTTAGGTGACTGTGTAGACTGTAACTTGTGTGTAGAGGTATGCCCTGCAGGAATAGATATTCGAAATGGATTGCAATATGAATGTATAAATTGTGGCTTATGTATTGATGCCTGCGACGATACCATGGAGAAATTTGGTTACGAGAAAGGCTTAATTAAATACGCCAGTGAGAAACAAATGGAAGGTAAAAAAACCAATCCATTTAGGTTAAAGCTAGTAGGGTATGGCGCATTAACGGCTTTGTTAATAATATCTATGTTTGCATGGATGCTGCAACGTACACCAATAGAAGCCTCAGTACTACGCGATAGGAATGCGCTTTATAGAGTGAACTACGAGGGCCTAGTAGAAAACCCTTACACACTTACTATTATTAATAAAACGCAGCAAGCACTGCATTACAGTATTGCCATAGAGGGTTTGCCTGGGGCAACGCTCTCAAGTCCGAAATCTACGCTTGTACAACCGGGTGCGATGAAAAGAGTCCCCGTTACTGTAACAGCCGATGGTTACGATATTGAACGTAAAGTGAGTAAGTTACAATTTGTTGTAACAGCGCAAGAAAACGCCAGCATTACGATAACCAAAGACAGTCAGTTTTACAAAAACTAAGATTGATAAAGCAAGATCAACAATTTTTATATCAGTTGGCCTTGCTTACTTTTTAAGTTGTGAGAAATAAACTGTTTAGCGCTATCTAAATCGGTAAATAGGCACTCACTAAAATTAACGTTTCTTTTTGCGCACTCTAAAATGCGTTTCATTTGATTTATAGCGATAGCTGAAGTGAGTACAAACGCACTACTCAGGCAGTTATTTGCTTTCATTAAATGGCTAATATCTATCATCTCTTTTTCTGCCTCAGGCGTTGCAGCTAAAACATCAAAAGAATCACTAATATAGGCCCAAGGCTGATTGTTGAGTGATTTTATTTTTTCGCATAGTTCAATTTTAAACGCACGAAGAAGCCCTGAGGTGATGTATCCCGCAAAGTGAGCGATAACAACGTTATTTTCAGTGTAAAGGCTTACCTGTCCATATTTGTTTTTAAACCCCAATGTATACTCCTTGAATTTGAGGGAAGGCTAACCTTATACCTTTAAATTCAATAAAACCAGTTCTTTTGGGTTATTTTTTGTTATCAGATTGTTTCTTGGTTGGGCGGGGACTTAATTTAATGAGTACCCGCTCTTTAATAGTGGTTAATCTTTTGTAGAGGTTGTAATGTAATTTAGCGCGCTAGTTATAACCGCGACTTGTGCCAAAATACATTCTTCATCGGTGGCCGTTGGGCTATCTGGGTACACTTCGGTAGTGGTTACATAGGGTGCATCAGTAAAGCCCATACATAAACCTAGCTCTCGAGCTGCATAGTTAATTACACCAAATTGCTCTTGAGGTACGCCGATTAGTTGGTTATTTTCATCGCTCGGTGCAATATGGGTCACCTTTGCAACGCTTTCTATAATGGTCTTTTGAAACTCCGGCTTAGGCTTTTTGGTATCTGCAACTAAATAAAACCCGTCAGGTATGTTCCAGTTAGTATTTGTAGTGCCTTCACGCGCAGCGAGTGCGGGTCTAAATTCACTGTTATCGCTATTTGTTGTTTCGTGTAAATCAATATGAGCGATTAAGTCAGTACCTAATGATTTTACAAACGCCATAATAGCTGCTGACTCTTGAGCTGGGCTGCCCTCATAAAATGAGCGGTTAGGATCAATAGCATCTGGGTTCCAACGGTTTATTGTTTCATACCCCCAAGGGCTAATGCAGGGCGCAACAATAATATTAAACTGCTCTGAGTGTTGCATAGCCGATGTTTTAGCAAACCTAAGTGCGCCATGTACGCCACTGGTCTCGTAGCCATGCACACCACCGGTGATTAAAACAGTTGGTTTATTAGTATTAAAGTTAGGCGTTTTTAATATATATAATGGGTAAGTGCCAGCGGCGTAATTAAGCTCGCCGTATTGCTCTATATCTAAGGTGTTTTTAAGGTCATTAATTAGCGTTACGACTTCGTTTTGGTAACTGCGTTTAATGTTTTGGCGTGCTAACCACAGGGCTTTATCGTTGTTATTCCATTTTTTGCCAGGTGTGCCAATGGGGTATGTGCTGTTAGTCATAATAAACCTTTATATCAATTTTTATTAACTCCCCTATAAATAAGGAGGGCAATTACAATTGGTAGAGTTACTTAATAAAGGTGTAGCTTAACGCTGAGTAAATTAGCGTGCAAATTAAAACGTTAATGTCATATTTTTTATAGCGCGCGATTGCTGGGATTTAATATAACTTTGGTTTGCGTATTCACCCGAAATACTACCGAATCGATCGCGTTTTACACTAATCGTTAAATCACACGTTTTACTTTGATCTACTTGCGAGCTGCTAAACATTTGCAAACTTTGCAAATCTATTTCAAGGTAAGAAGTGTTAAGCGCAAAAAGTGTTGATTGTAAAAGTGTTTCATTATTATTGTTAGTACAGCTACTGCTCAGTTCTACTTGGCTAGTACTATTAGGATCAGTGCCATCTAACTGGACTGTAAGGGGACTATTAATATCAAAATTTTGATCGTTACTTGGGGTTAAAATAATAAAATTTAAAGGCAACTCAACGCTCGAATTAGCATTTATGCCATCGTCCCGTTTAAATTTTATATCAAACTGTTGGTTGTCGTCAGTGGCATTTATATATGCTTGGTAATCAACGTCTAAAAAGTCGGTATCTTTTGTAAGTACAATAGCGGTGCTATTAACAACAGCTTGTAATGAGTCGCTATCGCTTAAAACAATGTTAGAGCCATTAGCGTCGCCTGCATTTAGTTCTGCGTTAACACGCGTGCGGTTACCGTCAGAAACCAGTTCAAAACCTGCCCAAATACCTTTTGTTTTTACTAAATCCGACTCTGTTTCTGACGTGCAAGCGCATAGTGCTAAAATTAAAGCCGTTGTGGTAATGCATTTTTTAAGCATGTTAGCTCCTTTAAACCACTAAATTAGGCTGTAAATAATTGTTTAATTAGGGATATACCTAACAATTATATGAAGTATAAGTTTGTATGTGTGCATTGTTACACAACACGCTATCTGTAAATGTTTAAATTTGTTAACGGTTGTAAATAAATCATTAAACGCTAAATTTTAAAAACTAACTTACTAATTAAATTGTTTGCTAAGTAAGCATCGAATTAGCGCTAAATGTATTATAAAAGAGTATGTTACAATCAGGTAAAGCATATCTTCATATTGAGTATTATGGCGCAGTATATTGCTACCCCAAGTTGGCTAGGCCGTTTTTTTACCCGTATTAAACACGTAACTATTGAGCAAGAGCATCTTGTTGTTCATTTTAGAAGTGCTTCCGCCCGGACATTTTTAATTAAAGACTTTTATAATTACTCAATACTTAAAAACCGTTTATTTAGCGCCAAAATTAATTTGTGCGACAGTAGCAATGCATCAATTAGTTTTTTAAACAAAGCACAAGCGAACGCTTTAAACACAGCCCTTAACACGCGGTTTTCAGCTCTGCTTGAGCAAAAGGTAAATAACGCAAAGATTTCGCTAAAGCGCTATGCTTTAGATGAGTTTTTACGTGATAGTTCCATAAAAACACTTAATAATGATGTGTTTTTGCTTACCAAGCAGTACGCTAAAAGTACAAGTGTGTGGCAACAACACTTATCGCCAAGTAGTATTAAATTTTTAAATATACTGAGCACCACACCCAATACTCACGATGCAATTGCACAGTTGCGCCATAAATATGAAAAAAAACAACTAACTCTTAAAAATGACTTTTTTAATCAAGTAGAGTCAAATCCATTAACAACAGAGCAGCGCTTAGCAGTAATACGCGATAACGATAAAAATTTAATATTAGCGGCAGCAGGCACAGGTAAAACATCTGTGATGGTAGCAAAGTCTTTAAATTTAATAGCCTGCAATATTGCCAAGCCTGAGCAAATTTTGGTGCTGGCCTATAATAAAACAGCAGCAAATGAGCTTAAAGAGCGTTTTATTAAACGCGCCACGCATGCAAAATTGCATACCAAAGAACCCACTATTTTAACGTTTCATGCGCTTGGGCTTAAATTATTACAAAGTGCTAAAAAGCCAATCGAGTTGTCAAAATTTGCAACTGACCCAGTTCAATTAAATAGTTGGTTAACTGGATGGGTAAGTAAAAAAATACAAACCGAGCCACAGTTTTTAAAAGCATTTATAGATTTACTCCATGAGCCGGTTGATATATTTAGCTTTAAAGATAATGCACAGTACGAGCGGTACGTACGCGATAACGAATACCGTAGCCTTGCGGGTCATAAAGTAAAAAGTTATCAGGAGGTGTTAATTTCAAACTGGCTACATTTGAATTGTGTACCGCATAGTTATGAGGTGAATTATCACTATAGCCAAGGCGCAGAGCTAAGTGGGCAATATAAGCCTGATTTTTATATACCTCAATATGATATTTACCTAGAGCACTTTGGCATTGATAGGCAAGGGAATACACGTGCCGATATAGATAAAAAACACTATAACGAGCAAGTTGCATTTAAGCGCAAACTGCATAAACAAAATGGCACCACCTTACTCGAGACCTTTCATTACAACTGGGTAGAAGGAAAGCTAGAGCCAACCCTCGCAAAGCAACTAAAGCAGCATAATGTTGAATTAACACCTTTAAGTAACGATGAAATATTTCATACTTTAAATAACTCAGGGCAGTTACAGCAAGGGATTGATAAGTACATAAAATGTTTACAAGCTATTCGAGTCGAGCAACTAAGTAATAAGCAAATAGAACAGCGCATTAAGCAAAGTGGTATTAAAAATTACCAGCAATATGCAAACTTGTTAGTGCAAATTCATGATGCTTATATAAATGAATTAAACGCGCAAAGTGCCATTGATTTTGACGATATGATTATTCAAGCAACAAAGGCGATAGTAAGCGGAGATTTTAATATTCCATGGAGCCACATTTTAGTTGATGAGTTTCAAGATATATCAAGCGCGCGTATGGCTTTTTTAAGTGCCATATTAAAACATGCCAAAGGAATACGCTTTACTGCTGTTGGTGACGACTGGCAAGCAATTTATCGGTTCTCGGGTGGTAATTTAGCGCTTACTACGCGCTTTAATGAGTTAGTGGGTAGCCACTCTCTCACTATGCTGCAAAAAACATTCAGATATAATAATAGCATTAGCGATGTAGCTGGGCGCTTTGTAATGCAAAACCCTGAGCAATATAAAAAGCAGATCAGCACACATACACAAGTAACCACACCACAAGTTATTTTATTAGACGATTTATACCAAGGCACTAAATCGATAGAAATAAAAGTACAGCAGACTATAAGCACGATTCAAAAAAACGATGCATCAGCGAGCATTGCCATACTTAGTCGATATAGATACATGTTAAATAGCGTGCAGCAGCATTTAAAAGATAAAAAGCATACAAACACTCTTTATTTTTGGACATTGCACAGTGCCAAAGGGCTTGAAGCCGATTACTGTATTATTATTGGTTTTGAACAAGATAAATTAGGGTTTCCTAGCGATAACCAAAATAATGTGCTGGTGGAGGCGCTATTACCAGAGCAAGATGAATTCACTCACTCAGAGGAAAGGCGTTTGCTTTATGTAGGTATTACACGCGCTAAACATAAAGCGTATTTAATTGCAGACCCTTATGCATGCTCAGCGTTTGTAAAAGAATTAGTAAATGACAATTATCCCATTCAAATCGCTTCAACGTTATTTAATAAGTCGCAACTAAAGCAAAGAGAGTGTAGTACGTGCAGCGACGGTTTAATTGTGCCAAAAACGGGTCAATATGGTGATTATTATAGTTGTACTAATACGCAAATTTGCGAAACTAAATTACGAGTGTGTAAAAGCTGTAGTGGCCCATCGGTTGATAAAAGCACGCACTCACAATGTGTGAATGCACAGTGTAAAACGCAGCACCCAATTTGTGAAAAGTGTGGTCGCGAAATGCGTAAACGCAAATCTAAGCACGGTGAATTTTTAGGATGCAGTGGTTTTTCTTTAAAAGAAGATAAGTGTAATAATACTCGAAAAGTTGATATAGGGCAGGCCCCATAAGTTTTACTATGCTTCTACTTTGTTTGCATTCCTAAACTGTTTTGGTGTTTTGTTAAATTGGATTTTAAATCGTTTAGTAAAGTAGGCGGGGCAGTTAAAACCTACAGTATGTGCTATTTCGGTAATGCTGCTATTCGTTTCAACTAAGTGTATGGCAGCTTGTTGTAAGCGGTAATTTAATACGTATCCATTAGGCGTTGTTTTGAGTGCTTTTTTAAATACTCTAAAACACTCGCTTTCACTTACATTACCAGCTTTGCTTATGTTTTTAACTGACATATTTTGTTGGTAATGCGTATGCACGTACGACAAAAACAAGTGCAATCTGCGCTCACTAAAATCGCTAACAGGCTGCTTGCTAATAACAGTGGGTTGAAGCTCACAAAATAAGGCCCAAAAGTGCATTAAGTAGCTAATTGTTTGTAACTCATAGGTTGGGGTTTTATTTCGACATGCATCAAATGCTAAATTTAATGTACTGATAAGGGGGGTATGATCATTATTCTTCGCTAAAAAGGCGAACATAGGCAAGCTTTCATTATTAATAATACTCGCTACAAAACGTTTATATACTTTGCTATACAAAGAGCCACCTATAAGAGTAGGGCTAAGTACAAAGTTTAAAATATGGCAGTCTGGTTTACCTACATCAGTTAATTTGTGCAGACAACCTGCGTTTATAAATACGGCATCACCTTCATTTAACGTAATGCTTTGTTCAACACACTCAACTAGCGTACTGCCTTTTACAACATACACAAGCTCTAGCTCATCATGCCAATGCCACGGTACATAGCCACCAATAAACTCTGAAAATAACTCATCATAAAAACCGCACGCAAAGCCTTCATCACCATGTAGGTTAAGCTCTTTTCCGTGTTCGTCGGTTTGTATATTGTAGTTTTGCATATCCAACTTGGCAGTATTGTTATATTAATGGCCAGTATATGGCTATTTTAGATTAATTTAAAATAGTATTGTTCGGTTTAATCTTTTTAACAGAAATCAACTTATGCCATTACTACTTATTCTTATTTACTTAGCCTTTATTAGTTTAGGCTTACCGGATTCTTTAATTGGGCCATCGTGGCCTAGCATCAGCAATAGTTTAAATAGCAGCACCGAATTTGCAGGTGTTGTAGCCATTGTTGTGAGTATAGGTACTGTTATATCGAGCCTGTTAACAACGCGCTTAATTAACCTATTAGGCACTGGTAAAGTGGTTGCTATCAGTGTGTTATTTACGGCAGTAGCACTTTTTGGTTTTTCGATCGCAAATAGTATTTGGTTGCTATTAATACTCGCTATTCCATTAGGGCTCGGAGGTGGTGCTGTAGATTCCGCACTCAATAATTACGTGGCAACGCATTACAAAGCAAAGCACATGAACTTTTTACATTCGTTCTGGGGGGTAGGCGCAAGCGCTGGGCCGTTTATCATGTCGTTTTATTTAATGCAGCAAGAGGGTTGGCGCAATGGGTATAGCGTTATTGCGTGTGTTCAAATTGCATTAGTAATTGTGTTATTTTTAGCTTTACCGCAGTGGAATAAAGCACAAGAAGTTGAACAGCCCAAAATGCAAGCTGAGCCCTTAAAGACAGCGCACTTATCTAACTCACAAGCACTCAAAATTAAAGGCGTTAAATTACAGCTACTATTATTTTTTTGTTATTGCGCTCTAGAAACAGGTACCGGCCTTTGGGCTGCAAGCTTTTTAATAGCAGAGCATAATGTGTCTATTAGTAACGCGGCATTTTATACCGCACTGTATTATTTAGGGATAACATTTGGGCGGTTTACCTGTGGTTTTATTGCGGATAAGGTCGCTGAAAAACGAATGATACGTACAGGTGTATGCTTAATGTTTTTAGGTGCACTGCTATTAATATTACCTCTTGGTGTTATATCAGCTAAATTGGGCCTTATTTTAATCGGCTTAGGATGCGCGCCGGTATACCCAAATACTATACATTTAACGCCAACTCGGTTTGGTAAGCATGCTTCGCAGGCAGTTATAAGTTTATCAATGGCGGTTGCGTACTTAGGCAGTACATTTATGCCTCCACTTATGGGGTATATGGCTTCAACACTTTCGTTTATTGTTTTGCCATTTATGTTATTAACTTTTTCGTTATTAATGATATTTACAAGTGAAAGGCTAACGCACGTATCTCCAAAAGGTGATCAGCAACTAACTAGACCTTAAGTTAGTTACTGTTATTATTTAAATGCTCAGTTACAAAATTGCTGAGCATTTACAGTAACCTCGCATTTTTGCGCTTTTTTAGCCTGCCAATGCTGTATATCCGATTGTGCGGTACAGCCTACATCTTCAATTAAAGCAGTGTCAGCATCACATAAAAGTAATACGGCGTTATCACCTTGTACGTCCACAATAAACGTGTACTCGTTAAAGGGCGTAAGTTTGCTTAAATCGTTATTAACGGCAGCTTTTAATAACTCATCAGTTGTTGAATAGGGGGTTTCACTAAACTTTAAAGTGCCGTCTACAGCTGTAGCAATATCTTTTAATTGCGAGGCTAAATCGGCCATTATTTCTGGATTGTTATTTTTTGAAGTGTAACAACCGCTAAGTAATACAATTAAGCTTATGCAGAGTAAGTGTTTCATGCTATTTGCTCCATACCGTCATTGTGTTGTGCTCATCGTAGCCTGTATCTAGGTTCCAGTTTTTAATTTCATTGTAATCAGTATCTAAAAATACGGCATTGGCAATAATGGTTATATAGTGCTGAATGTTGCTAACAGCAAAGTCAAAAATATCGTTGTAATGCATTGGCTTGTGCGGTGTTTTTAGTTGTTCGATAAAAGTGAAGTCTACTTCGTTTGGGCGAGGATAAAACAAACCTAAATCAGCTGCAACATGGCGTGCACAGGCAAATAACCGATAGCTTTCTTCAACATTATTTACTACAAGCTGAAAACCGTTATGCCACGAATTAAAGTTAGGCGCGTGTTGTGCGGCGTAGTGTGGGTGGACTGTTAATAAAGCATGTTGCCAAATTTGTGCAATATCGGTATCAAAGCTATCGTCTTTGTTAGTACAAGATCCAATATTTAGCTGCACGCGGTCAGCATAACCTAACTCACCTAAATTTAAACGTTGCCAAATAAACGCATCTTGATTCATTTCACAGGTACGATGCGCTGTTTGGTTTTGCTCATAGGGGCCAACTTTTAACTCTACAATCGGATGTACCGTTATATCTGCAGCTACATGTGCCATATAACCGCATAACCAAGCAAAGCACTTTTCAAATGCTTCATCTTCAAGTGTTTTACAGTATTCAATCATGGCTTTAAGTAAATCGCCTGAGTGCTCGTAATGCATTAGGTCGGCCCATGCATTTTGGCTAGGCTGCGCTACAGCTAAGTAAGGATAATCAGGGGCTACACAACCTAGTTCGAGATATGCTTGGCGTTGGCTTAAAATAAGTTTTGCCTTTTTAGGCATATCCATTTTAGCGAGTGATTTGGTTTGCGTTGCAATATTAACGGCAGTGATGTGCGCAAAAGCACCAGGCATTGTCATATCCTTATGATTTATTAATAGGGGTACAGATTAACATTGAGAGGGGGTTAAATAAAGCCAAGTGAAGTGCATGTGAGTGTTTAAAAGAGACTAAATTAACTGTTCTATTAGTTGTCCACCTTCGTACAGCTTAGCATATTGGCGTTTATGTTCTTCAAATAAATAGGCGCGTAATTGCTCTTGCCCGCTATGAATCTGAGTTATTTTTGCTGCAATCCCTAGGCTACTTTGCCTAACAGGTTCTACATCTATTGATACATTTTCTTTGTTGGGTAAGGTAAAGCTCATGTGCTGTAATTTTTTTAAGTTTTTTCCATTTTTTAATGGCTTTAAAAATATGCCCGTACTGGAAATCGATTCGATATTAAAGCCTTGGCTTTTAATATTTAGCTCACTCCAACGCCAACTACGTTGAGTGCCCTTTGTATCAATTACTTCTGGTGCGCTTAAAGTAGGGTTAATTACACCTAACTCATCAATTTTTAATTGCAAGGGAAACCAAAGTTGGTAATTAGCAACTTCAGCAAGCAAAGTTAAATTAGCATGGCTGAAAAGGTGAGCAATACTCGCGGGTACAGAGCTTTTCATCGTAAGCATATGATTACGGGGAGCGCGCTGCTTTGTATTTGGTTTGAATAACTCAGCTAAAAAATTTATCTCTTCATTAGAAAAGTCCATATTTCACCCCGGTTATATAAAACAATGCACCACCGTAATTTAAACAATGGGCTTGATCAATAAATGCTCGGTTTAAATTTGTTTAGTAAATATTTATAAAGGCAAGCATGCAAACTAAACAACTTAATTTAATAAATTATTAACGCTCTCGCTTTTCAGAGGCTTGAATTATTTAACACTTTTAAAAATATATTTAGGCTCAAGTGGCTAGCTGTTAAACTGCAACACATTAGTTTTATAATTTATATTAGAGTTTACATTATGATATGTGCATTTTTACGTAACCGACAGCCTAAATTACTAGGTATGTTAGTGGCGTTGCTTGGTGCTGGTTTTTCAATAAATGCAGTGGCTCAAGAGCAAAGCCAAACTTTAATTTTAGTGGGCTCAGAGCTAACTATCTGTACAAGCGCAAAGTTTAATAATTGCCAAAAAGAGACAGCTATAGATGGTAAGTCACATAATTTATATACGGTTAACGACTCTCAAATAAAAAAAATCACGCAGCACTGGCCTAATAATAACATTGAGGCAAAAACGGCTGTATTAAAAACACTTAAAGCCATACAAAGTAAATCGTCAAATAGCGTCTCAAAAACTGATTTACTCTGGCTATGGCGCGATATAAATAACCAGCAATTAGAAAGCTTGACTCAGCAAGAATACAATTTTGCATTAGATATGCTAGAAGTGCCGCTACTTAATAAAAACGATGAGCGCTTAAAAGAGCAAGTAAATACCGATTTTAATATTGAGGTCGCGACTAATAATGTTTTACAATTTGTGTCGGGCAGTTTAAAAGTTAATAACGCAAAACCCACTATGCTTGCTATTACGGCATCGAGCCGCGACCCTTATGAGTCGGCAGATGTAGCGCAGAGCCTTTTAGCACAATCAAATATAAGCACTCAATGGTTAGCACTAACCCCAGCACTTGCTAAAGCGATTACGAGTAACTCGTGCGATGAATTACCCGCTCTCAGAAATACATTAATGAATGTGTATAACCGGGAAGCAATTTATCCAGAGTACACAAAGGCCGAATACGCTTTATGCAAAAGTGGCACTGACACACTTGTATCACTTATTAAAAAGAGTACCGGTGTGATGTTTAATAGCGGTAATGCAGCCTTAACTCACAAGGTATTGTTTGATCAAAACAATAATCCATATCCGTGGACGCAAGCATTGCAAACTCGCCCAGTAATCGTAGGGGAAGGAGCGGGCGCTGCAATCCAGAGTAAAGTAACGGGCATGCTTACAAATACGACAAGCCTTGAGGCCCTTCGTAGAAGTGAAACTAACGCTAATGCTGGTGGACTTGCTAGCTTTAATTTTGGTGTACTAGATACTCAGTTTAGCGAACAAAACCGTACATTTAGACTCGCAGCGGCGTTAAATAAAAATGAAGTAAAAAATACTAAAACAGAGATTCAACATGGCTTTGGTATTGATGAAAATACAGCTTTGGTTGTTATTAAATCGCCACAAGGTAGTTTAATGACCGTAATAGGTAAAAGTGGTGTTGTGCACTTAACTGAGCAAGGTAAGCCTCTAGCTGATAGTAATAACTATCGTTATTCGTACTGGCCTGCTAGTAGCGTAATTGATATTACCAATAACACGTTTACTCTAAGCGAGCGCACCATAGAGCAAGCGTTACCGACTATAAAAATACCTCCACTGCCTGTGCAGCGTTTTAGCTCAATTTTAACAAATTCAAAGCTTCGCTCACTTACTCAAGCTATGTGCCTAAGCAAAGAGCAAAGTGCGGTAGCTCAACAAGATGAGTTTATAATTAGCCTTACAGCAACGAGTGACACACAGTATCATCGCGTTAATGCAAAAGAGTTTGGTTGTGCGGTGAGCAATTTAGAGTTAGTTATAAAGTCGATTTAGTGACTAACCTGAGCCAAGGGTTTAAGTTTTTGGCTCTTCTCTATAAAATAGCCACCATAATGATTTAAAAGCCTTACTAAAAGAGTTTTAAAATGAATAATGAAAATGACGTAATTGATACTTTAGCCGCACTAGAAAGCTTTTTAATAGATGTCGAAAACGGTGGCTTTGGTTTAAAAGGTGTTGCCGGTGTTGGTATGGCTACTAATAACAAAGATGGCAGCCGTTTTGTTGCTGTGTTTGACGGTAATCAAAAGCTACTTTTAGCACGCATGATTACAGAAGACGTATTCCAAACAGGGCAAGACATGGTACGTAATGGTGTAGGACGCAAGCACTAATATTAACTTTACTGAATAACGACACTGTAAAATGCGTTATTCAGTAAGTATTTATAAAATCAAAATATTGAAATTAAAAGTACATTTCCCAATCTAGTTGGCACCATGGGTGCTCGTCATCAGCTAATATACTTTGTAATGTAGCAGCCGTATCATTTATTTTTTCAAATAAATCATGACTAAAATTAAAGTCAGGGTTTGGCTCGCTGTACGTTTCTTGAGTTGTAATCTTTTGCCATATACACCGACCAACTACATAACTAGTTGCATATTCTTGCCAGCTAATAAATAAGGTTTGTGCCAGTTTTCCAATAGGCTTAAGGTAATGCCATGCTTCTTCTTCGGTTAAAAAATTAACGCTAACACCACAACGACATAAAAAAGCATAGCGGCCAATATCAAAAGCTCTAATACCACAACGAGCCAGTGAGAATTTATGTATTCCTGCGCAGTCCGACATAATACCTATAGGCGTATTTTGATAGGCAGTAGATTTATTCTCAATGTAGTATCTTGCTAATAAATCATTTCTGGTGAGTTCAGCCATACAACTCATGAAAACTTGGCTATTTGATGTGTTATAAAAAACATTTAAAGTTTCAATTAATTCTTCTTTTGTTGTAACGCCATAAGCATTATCTAAAATACTTAAATTACCGTTAGCAACTGACTCGTCAGTGTAGTTTTTATTGTGATGCTTTAAGGTATTCAATGAATAGCCATTTTGCATTGAAAGGTGGCCTGAGAGGCTAATAAGCCATAATTTTTGTTCTGGACTTAAGGTCGCATCATCCGTAATTACACAAGGTACTTCACTTTGATTGTGCATCTACAATCTCCTTTGTTGTTTGCAGTTTTAGGCATATATCATTGTAATTAGGATGCATTGGTTGTCCATGTTCAACGAGCTTTTCACAACACTCCACTGCAAATTCAAGTGAGTATATCCCAAGCCTCTGATGTCCGTATTTATCTGCGGCTAATATTAATATAGGTATTGCTGCATCATATTGATCTAAGGTAGCTAGCGATCGCCCTTTGTAATAGTAGGTTTGAGGTAAATTAGAAAACTCGCTAATCGTGATGTTTGCGAGCTTAATACAGGTATCAAAATCATCTATATCAAAAGCTATGTGAATAAACTTTAAGCTCCAACTTGGTTGGTGTGTGATTTTTGGCATAGCTTGCTTAATCGCATAAATAGCGGCTTGTTTTATTTGCTTCACAATCGCTTTATCTTCGAAGTTTGCCAATTTAGCCATTAACGCATGTAGCATTGCCCAAGCATATTGCTGTTTATAGTCTAAATCAGCATAGAGGGCGTAACCCATGGGTTTATTGGGTTTTCCATCATGATCAGTCGCTGGAAGATCTAATGTTTTGAGTTCTAATTGTGAGTATATATTCTCTTGTACAGAGCCTAGCACGCGAGGGGTTTTATAAAACTTGTTAGGAGATGGTTGTATTTTTTTTGCGATAGTCTCCATTATCAAATTGAAATCAATTGAGTCTGGGCAATATATAAATAAATCAACCAGTAGTGGCCAAGGATCTATCTGTTTTTGTAAATGTAGATTCATAAAGGCGATAAAAACGTCAAATGCTTCATCTAAGCGTTCTAGCTTAGCAAGGCATAAAGCCTGTAAATAATTGCAATCAGCTTGAAAAATTAGAGGGTATGTTTGAGTCGTTATTAAGGCATCTTGGTAGCGACCATTTTCAAATTGTAACGTCGCTATTTTAAGAGCGTTACTTTCCTCATTTTTTTTAAGATCATTTATGTAGTATCGACGGGCGATAATCAAAGCAGAGCGAAGGTCTATATCCTCAGGGCTAGTATAAAAATAAGAGTTTAAATACGTATATGCTTTTTCATAATTTTTAAGGTGCAAATAACACAGACCAATCTCTTTAGTCATATTCATCGCATAAAAACTTTTCATAAGTTCTCGCTGCGCAAGATAAATAGTGAGTGCTATATCATAGTTTTTAAGCTTAAATTCTGCGTGTGCTTGTAAATCTCGCAGCTGATCTATGCTTGCATCTGTAGGCTCTGGCAATGAGGCAAGTAACTTACTAATTTCTGTGTATGCACCCAATGTCCATAAATAGTTAGCAACATAAAGATAAAGTGATTCGTCATTATAAAATGCCAAATTGATTCGCTGCATAAGCGTAATTAGCTGCTCAGCTGTAAGCTTAGAATATATACATTGCTCTTCTATTAAGTTACGTAACTGAAGATGCTGCTGCAGTTGTTCAAAGCTAATATTGTGATCAATGTTAGATAGGGCATCGATTCGCAGTGGTAGGCTCTGAATATAATGATGCAGTGCAATAGCAAGTTCACGGTAGTGATTATTTTTATTGGTTACTAACTCACTAGAGATTTTCATACTCTCATCTAAAAATTTAAATACCGTGGCAGATAAAAAGTAATTCTCTGAAAAGAAATCAATTAAAGTAAATGAGACTTGCTGACTTTGATCGACATCCCAAAATAATGGCGACGAAAATAATAACTTCCATTGTTCAACATCGCTGCGAGATAACACATTACAATATAATTCATTGAGTGCTGCTTGCAGCTCTGAAATAGAGCGAACACAATTTAACTCGATAGGTTGAGGCTTAACTATTTCAACTTCTGTAGGTGCGGGAGAGGGCTCTTCTTCATCAAAAAATGACTCGTCAACAACGCCTTTTTTTTCGTGCTCATCTTCAAATACTTGATTGGGTGCTGTGTCTTCATTTTTAGCAGGTCGTTTAGCCTCTTTAATAGCTAACTCATATGCTTTTCGTAAATCTTTAAACTCTTCGGGAAACTCTGTTGGCGATGTTTTTTTTAGAATCTCTGTATAAGCGAGTTTAATAAGGCGTTTATCTGTTGTGGCTTCAATGCCTAATATTTTCCAATGGTTCATTACTTCACTCTTTATTTAATGCATGTAATTTTTTAACTGAAACTATTTTTTATTAGTTAACTTTAATAACTAACTTTAATAGCTAAGATAGCGCTTTATATTTTCGATCATACGCTCTATTTTGTGGTTATCGTGTGTTTCTAACACTTCCATAAATTGACCAATCGCCTCGCCAATCTCTCGCCTTTTATCGCCTAGATTTTCTTGGAATAAACGCTCTAGCTTTGCTTTAAATGCAGTATTTACAAGTTTGTCTTTAGGCAAAACCTTAAGTGCGTTAAGTCGTGAAAAACGTTCACGTAACTCACTTTCACTTAAGCTTTCTTCATTTTCGCCTACATAAGTGCGATATTTTTTGTCACTTGCAACACTAGTCACTTCAACCTCAAGTACACCATTAAGATCGTAGGTATATGTTAAATATAACTCTTGTATTATATTTAACGGCTCAAGGTTTATTTCTAAATCGCCTAAAAACACATTATCTTTAGGGAGATAATGTTCACCCTGATAAATTTTAATGAGTACTTTTTCTTGTTCAGGGTGAGCTGAATAAACAGAACGAGTTTCGCTTACAGGAATCGTCGCGTTACGTTCTATAATAGGCAAAAACTCAGACTGACCATGTTTGTTGTTTACCTCCACGCCTAAAGTGAATGGGCAAACATCAGTCATTATTACGTCTTTCAATTCTTTAGCACGTGCGCTCATACCTGCCTGAATTGCAGCACCAGTAGCGATAGCATGGTCAGGGTTATATTGAGTTTGCGGTATACGTGAAAACACACGGCTAATTTGCTGTTGAAAAATAGGCATACGCGTAGCGCCGCCAACAAGAATAAGTCCATCAACGTCTTCAAGTGTCAAGTCAGCGTCAGACATCGCACGGTTAATAGGAAACTTAATTCGCTCAATTAACTCGCTACACAATGTACGATAATTTTCCTGAGTGAGGGTATATGAGTACGTTTTTTCTTTATATTCGAAATTAAAGCTGGCTGTTGACTCGTTAGTTAATTGGCACTTTAAACGCTCGCACAACGACCAAATATTACGTAGTTCACTATCTGAGAAAAAACCTTTGTACAAATCGTTTTTCTTATAAAGATCTTCTTCAATAACGTTCGTAAAGTCGTTACCGCCTAAGTAGTTATCACCCGATGAGGCGTGTATTTCAAATATGTCGTTAAACACCTCAATAACCGACACATCAAATGTACCGCCACCAAGGTCCAGTACTAAGTAAGTTTGCTCACAGTCTTTATTATCGAGCCCATAAGCGAGTGCTGCGGCTGTGGGTTCATTAAGTAATCGCTCAACTTTAAGGCCTGCAAGTAAAGCCGCTTGTTGCGTTGCTTGGCGTTGTTTATTGTTAAAATAGGCAGGTACCGAAATAACGGCCTCAGTAATAGGCTCTTGTAAATAATGTTCGGCTTGCTCTTTAAGGCTTTTTAATAAAATGGCTGATAGTTCAGTTGCGCTATAATCTTGCTCGCCCAATGAAAAGGTTTTATCAGTGCCCATAAAACGTTTAAATTCACAAATTGTGTGTGCGGGGTGGGTTGCTAGTCTATCCCTCGCTGCTTGACCTACAAGAATATAATTGTCTTCCGATAAGCCAACAATTGAAGGAACGAGCACATTACCCTCCATATCTGGAATTAACTTAACCGCGTTATCTTGCCATATTCCCACTACGCTATGAGTTGTACCGAGATCTATCCCTATTTTCATTTTATTTCCCTTACTGAATGACTTAAATCATCGCTATGCTAAGTTACTTAATACAGAGCCTTAAATTCAACTTAGTTTTGCATCGATGCCATTATACAGTTTAATTAAAAACCTATTATTAATATCTGATTGAAAATTATACGCTTAACTTTATTTTATTCAAAATGTCAACGAGCGGGTGTTTATTTAATGTATAAGGAAAACTTAATTGAAGAACAGCCACATTCTAGGTATTACTTAAGAACTTAAGAAACTGTGCAGATTTACTGTTAGTGAAGTAAGTTTATTAAATATTAAAGAGTAACTTACTTTCAAACAGCATTAAATCTTAGTTTAAGAACAGTTAAAAGATATTGGATAGCATAATGTTACAGGGTGCTTAGATTGAAATTAAACAAAAAAATATGAAACTTTGGAAATAAAGCTTAGAACTATTTGGACTAGTTTCCCTGACTGCTTTGTGTCAATAGCAGGCCTTCAAGGCGTGAATCTGAAACTCTGTTGGGTGGCGCCCTCGGCTTAACCAACCTGCCTTTTGACGTAGGTTGGATAAGTGGCGAAGCCACGCCATCATGATGAATTGGCTAGCAACAACACGACTTACCGCGTTTATGTTGCCGAGTGGCCAGAAAGTCCCATAAACTGTCATTCAAACTGGAAGTGGTAAAAGGCAAGACGCGACCCCATTATCCCTGTTTTTATAAATAAAATGCTTTTAGATTCAATGCTGTGACTAGTAATTAGCTGGCGGCTATGGTAGAAATCTGCGAGGAAAAAATACAAATATTTAGAAGTAGATGACACTCGATAAACTTGTTGAAGCATATTCGTAGCAAAATCGATAAAGCTTCTTACTTATAAATTTATTCAACTTTCATTATTAGTAACCGTTGGTGGCGTATGGAAACAACTAGCTTTATCTCTACAAAAGTGGCTACAAAATTAATCAAAGCCTTAACTAAAGTATTAAAAAATAATGTTGATAAACGAAGTGCAGAGTTAGTTAAGATCAACGATATATTTGGTAATTGTGAGGAGTTAGCTAAGTTTTATATTCAACCTGATTGCCAGCAGGTTAATCCTGCGGATGAACTTGAAGATGAAACAATATCATCAATTAGAGCTGGAATTTTTGAGACTATAAATAAATTTTTTAATAGGGATATAGTAAGTAAAGATGGCGCTAGTCAGATGTTTATTCTTGCCGACGCAGGAATGGGGAAAACATCTTTGTTGATGATGGTAAAACTTAGCCATTTAATGGCTTTTTGGCCAAGAAATTATCAATGTAAATTACTGAAATTAGGTGCCTCTACATTAAGTGATATCGACAAGGTAGAAAACAAAAGCCAAACTGTTTTATTACTAGACTCACTGGATGAAGATACTCAGTGTAAGCAAGGGGGCACAATTGATAGACTAACAAAATTGCTAGAGGCTACTAGTTGCTTTTATCGAGTAATAATAACATGTCGTACACAGTTCTTCCCTGAGACTGCAGATTCTGCTTTCAATACAATGGGAAAAATATCATTTAATAATTATGATTGCCCTTTAGTTTACCTTTCCTTGTTTACTGATGAACAGGTTGATGCATACTTGAAGAAGCGTTATCCAAAACGTTTAAAGTATCTATTTAATCACTTTTCTAACCCCAAACTACTCGATGCTAAACAATCAATAAGGACCATTGGGTCGCTCCAGTTTCGCCCGTTTTTGCTTTCACATATAGAGACTTTATTAGAAAGCCATAGACAAGGTGCGACAGAGTATGAATTGTATAAAGGTTTAGTAGATACATGGCTCAACCGTGAAGTTATTAAATTAAGAAAACACCTTAATAAAAATATTAATAAAGAGGATTTACTCAAAGCCTGTATTTGGTTGGCTGAAACGATGCATCGTCATAATACCCATACAGTTGCTTTGAAACATCTTAAGCTTTTATGTAGCTTCGACTCACATATTATTTTACTAGATGATTCTGCCGATAGAGTTATAGAAGGCATTGATCACATTGATATTGGGACAAACTCACTTCTTAACCGTAACTCATACGGTGAGTTTAGATTCTCTCATTTAAGTATTCGGGAGTTTCTAATTGTTTATGGAATTGAACTTGGCATCTTAGTAGATAAAGGGGACCCGTTTCATAAAACTGATAATATGGTTAAGTTTATTAAAACTGTGAATCAATATAAAGTCGGTTTATATTTTAATGAAAAGAATGGGTATTTGTTAACGGGGTTCAAGCTTTTACAAAGTAATCAATTAGATAAGCTAGACTTAAAGTATGCATCTTTAGAGCAGAGTGATTTGAGGAACGCCTCACTTAATAATACTAATTTAGAAGGAGCCAATCTTCATGGAGCCGATCTTCGGGAAGTAAATTTGAAAGATGCTAACTTAGAAACAGTTAATCTTCAGGCAGCTAATTTGCAAGGTGTAAACTTACAAGGTGCAAACTTACAAGGTGCAAATTTACAAGAAGTTATTTTAAATGGTGCTTCTCTTGATAACGCAAATTTGAATTATACCAAGTTAAATAACGCAAAATTGATGACTATAACTTCAGCCAAAAACCATAAAGTGAATGTCAGTATGAAGAATGCAAGCTTTACAAATGCCGACTTGAGTAATGCGAACTTGGATGAGGCCGATTTAACAGGGGCATGTTTAACGAACGCCAAACTCCACGCTTGTTTATTCTCAAGAGCAAAATTTAACAAAGCTCGCCTGAACAATGCTGACTTTAATAATTCAGTTTTCGTTGAAGCTAAATTCAATAACGCAAATTTAACAAATGCCGATTTTACTGGCTGTGACTTTACAAATGCAGATCTAGAAGGTGCCGAATTGACGGGCTGTGATTTAACTCAAGCTAGTCTAGTCGGCGCAAATATAATTAATAGTCAACTGAATGTAGCAATTTTTAGAAAGTATAGAAATGAAAAGCTCAATGAGACATCTTAAATTGTAAATTAGTGGGTCATTAAAATATTGAATTGATTTTTCAAATTTCATATCCTAATGGCTGAATGTAGGGGTCCTCTTTTTTTACTCTTAAAAAATATTAAGTTTGTAGTAAGAGTCCCTGTAAATATTTTCGTTTTCACAAATGCCGCAGAATACGAGCGGCATCAATATCTGCTCAGACACTTTCGGCAAATTGAAATGCTATTTAATCTAATTTTATGAGTTAGTAAAAATTGAACTATTTAGGGTGCCATTAGCTGTATTCCTATATATCCCCCCCAAACAACACCCAATCAGATCAAAAAAAGAGAAAATAACTTAAGACAAGTATGGTGCGATAAATGTGCGATCTGATGTTGACGGTTGTTGGCACTAAGTGCGATAAAGAAGAGAGTTTAATTTATAACAGTTTGAAATGAAGAGGAATTAATTGGTCGGTATGGAGAGATTCGAACTCTCGACCCCTGCCACCCCATGACAGTGCGCTACCAAGCTGCGCCACATACCGACTTTGTATGCAATAGTACGTGTATTTTTTTAAAAATCAATAAGCGATTGTTTGTTTGGGTGTTTATTACGCAAGAGGCCTAAAATAGCACTCTTGCGGTGTATTAATTGGCTAGTCTTTATTTAACCACTTTTTGATCGAGTCATACATCTCATCTCGTATTAATGGCTGAGCTTTTTTGTTAGGGTGTAAACTATCGTTTTGCATCAGCTCAGGTTGGCTGGCAATATCTAGCATAAAAAAGTTCATTAAATGCGCATTGGTTTCTTCGCTAACATGTGTAAAAGTGTCTGTAAACATTTTGCTGTAACGCGGACCGTAATTAGGGGGAATGTAAATCTCCATTAAGGCGGTCATCGCATTAGCTGCTTGGCTTTTTTGAACAAGAGACGTTAAGTTAGTTTGCATTTTTTTGACTGGAAAACCACGTAAACCGTCGTTAGCGCCAAGCTCTATTAGTACATGAGTGGGTTCGTATTGCTCAAGCAATGCATCTAAACGGCGTAGGGCTCCACCAGATGTTTCGCCACTAATACTGGCGTTGATAAGTTCAATGTCGGCTTGTTCGTCATCGTATTTATCTTGTAACAATTTTACCCAGCCCTCTTCTTGTTGAAGTCCGTAGGCTGCGCTTAAACTGTCACCGAGTATTAAAATCGTGTTGTTGGCTGCTGCGCTCAGCGGTTTGATAACTAAAAATAAAATGAATACTAAACGAAGGATTGAATGAGTCATATGTCAGCGCTTTCTCAATTAAATATAATTCAGGTTAATGGTTTGTCTAAAGTAGTCTCTACCTTTGAAGGTGAGCTGCCCATCCTCAGCGACATCAGCTTTAATGTCAAGCATGGCGAGTCTGTTGCTATTGTTGGCACATCGGGATCTGGTAAATCTACGTTACTCAGTTTATTGGCAGGGCTGGACACCGCCAGCAGCGGTGAAATATTTTTAGATGGTGAACCATTACACAATTTAGATGAAGAAGAGCGCGCTGCACTGCGCGCCGCTAAAATTGGGTTTGTGTTTCAATCGTTCATGTTAGTACAAAGCTTAACGGCACTTGAAAACGTTATGCTACCAGCAGAGCTTGCTGGCGAGAGTGATGCGAAAGAGCAAGCAATTGCTTTGCTTGAAAAAGTAGGTTTGAGCCATCGAATTGATCATTACCCGTCGCAACTTTCTGGCGGTGAGCAACAGCGTGTTGCTATTGCGCGAGCATTTATTGGTACACCTAAAATACTGTTTGCTGATGAGCCTTCGGCTAACTTAGATAGTAAAAATGGTAAAATGATTGAGTCGTTATTATTTGATTTAAATACTCAGCACGGTACTACGCTTATTTTGGTTACTCACGATGAAGGGCTTGCACAAAAATGTGAGCACATTATTCAAATAGAAGCGGGTTTACTGGTAAAAAGCCAAGTAGAGGACGTTGCTGATGTGGGTTAAGTTAGCGCTTAAGTTATTTTCGCGAGAATTTCGTCGTGGTGAGCTCACTGTTATAAGTGCGGCTATCGCGCTTGCAGTTTTAACCGTGCTTACATTGTCGATGGTTACTGAGCGAATAGGGCAAAGTATTGCGCAAAAAAGCAGTGCTTTTATTGCAGCAGACCGTGTACTTGCAAGCGATCATGTTCTCAACACCGCTTTTATTACTCAAGCACAGAGCCAAAATTTAAAAACGGCGCAGATGGTGTACTTCGACACTATGTTGTTTGCTAATGATGAAATGCAGTTTAGCTCAGTAAAAGCGGCATCTAATGCGTACCCGCTAAAAGGGCAGTTAAAAGTTAAAGATACCCTTACAGGTGAAACTAAGGTTGCTAATAGCGGACCAACGCCGGGTAATGTGTGGCTAAGTGAATCTGTATTTTACAGTTTAAATATTGATATAGGCGCGCAAGTAGAGCTTGGCGCTGCATTATTCAATGTTTCAAAAGTTATTGTAGAAGAGCCAGACGCGCCATTTAATGTGTTTTCAAGCAGCCGTCGTGTACTTATTAATATTGACGATGTGGCAAAAACTGAAGTTGTGCAGCCGGGTAGTCGTGTTTATTACCGTCAACTTTATGCCGGTAGTGAGGCTGATATAAATAGCTTTTACGAGTGGCTTAAACCACAAATAAAAGAAAACCAACAATGGTATGGCGTTAAAGACCGCCAATCACCCATTTCAAACAGTTTAAACCGCGCAGAGAGCTTTTTATTACTTGCTGGCCTATTGGGTATTATTTTGGCAGCAGTGGCTATTGCTGTTTCAGCAAAACGTTATTGTGAACGCCAATACGACCCAGTAGCGATGATGAAAACACTAGGCGGTAGCCGCTCAATGATCCGTAAAATATACATGCTTCATTTATTGCTTGTGTGTGCAATGGCGGTAAGTATTGGATTGTTAATTGGTTACGGCTTGCAAGAAATAGCAACAAGTTACTTATCAAAAAGTATGGGCACAGAGCTACCTTTAGGTGGTTTTAAACCTTGGCTGGTGGCTATTAGCACTGGCGTAATTTGTGCCGTTATGTTTTCTATTAAGCCGTTGTTTGATTTATTTGATATTCCACCGCTTAGAGTGCTGCGCCGTAACTTAGGTGACAAATTGGCAGTGAGCCGTGTGCATTTAGGTATGAGTGCGCTAACCGTGTTTTTATTAATGTGGTTATTTAGTAACAACATAAAAATAACGCTTATTTTGTTTATCTCAACACTTGCGCTAATTGGTGTGCTGTTTTTAGTATCTAAATTAATATTTGGTGGTGGTCGAAAACTAGGGTTAAAGCCAGGTAACAGTTGGTCGCTTGCAATTGCGTCTATTCAAAAGCGTGCAAATGTGAACGCGGTACAGTTAATTAGTTTTTCGTTAGCGATTAAATTACTGCTGTTTTTAGTGGTACTTAAAAACGACATGATATCTGATTGGCAATCGCAGTTACCAAGCGATGCACCTAATGCGTTTTTAGTGAATATTACGCAAAATGAACTTGAGCCAATTAATGAATATTTAGCTCAAAAAGATATTCAGGTATCAGAGTTTTATCCAACTATTCGTGGGCGCGTAAATGCGGTAAACGGCGAGTTGGTAGCACGTTCTGTATCGCTGCAAGACAATGAGAAAAAAGACGAAGAAGCCCGTGCAGGTATTGGCCGTGAGCTAAACCTTACATGGCTTAAAGATGTGCCTGACCAAAATGAAGTAACACAAGGCACGTGGTTTGGTGAAAATGCGATGGCTGAAGCCTCAGTAGAGGAGTCGATGCTTGAGCGTTTAGATGTTGAGATAGGCGATACGCTTACATTCTTAATTGGTTCGCAGTCGTTCGACGCTAAAATCACCAGTGTGCGAAAAGTAAATTGGGCCACGCTTAAACCTAACTTTTTTATTATTTTAAGCCCAGATGTACTTGCAGATTTTCCTGCAACGTATATTTCGTCGGTTCGTATAAACCCAGAGCAAAAGCGTGATTTTAGCCAGTTATTGCGTACTTACCCTACTATTACAGCAATTGACATTGATAACTTTGTTAAGCAAATACAAACAACTATTTCGCAAGTATCACTCGCCATTGGCTTTGTACTTGCAATTGTTGTGCTGTGTGGCGCGCTTGTACTTATATCGCAAGTTCAAGCTAGTTTAGGTGAGCGTATGCAGGAAATAGTAATACTCAGAACGCTTGGCGCTAAAAGCCGATTAATTAAAAATGCGACCCTTTATGAGTTTTTGTTACTAGGCGGTCTAGCTGGTTTAGTTGCTGCATTTTTTAGTGATATAGCGCTTTTAATTGTGCAACAACAAATGTTTGATTTAGCCGGTAAGCTACACCCGCACATATGGATTATTGGGCCGGTAGCTGGCGGTGTATTTGTAGCGGGTTTAGGTTATTTAATGATTGCCCGAACACTTAAACAAAACACCCAAGGGTTAGTGCGCGCCCTTGGGTAAGCTTAAACTAACTTAACACGTATTGGATTAAGTATTAAATGCCCACCTAACACGTGGGCATTTTTGTTTTCTTTGTACTGGTAATTTATACAGTGCTCTGGCATTATTAGCGTAATTTAAAAATAACAATAATGAGAATGCAGTTTGGCCATTATTTTAGGGATTGATCCTGGTTCACGTTTGACCGGATATGGCGTTGTTGCCCACCAAGGTTCTAAATTTACATACTTAGGCAGTGGCTGTATTAAGTTAGCCGATCATCCTTTTCCGGTTAGACTTAAAATGATCTACCAAGGCATTACACAACTTATTGAGCAATTTTCGCCAGAAACATTTGCCATTGAAAAAGTATTTATGGCGCATAATCCTGATTCAGCTCTAAAACTAGGCCAAGCTAGAGGCGCTGCGATTGTGGGTGCAGCAATGGCCGACTTACCCGTATTTGAATACTCAGCTAGACAAATTAAGCAAGCAGTAGTAGGTAACGGCGGCGCTGATAAAACACAAGTGCAACACATGGTAAAAAATATTTTAAAGTTGCCTGGCACGCCACAAGCCGATGCAGCTGATGCACTCGCTATTGCGATTTGCCACGCTCACTCAGAACAAAATTTAATTAAACTAGCGGGTAGCGCAAGCAAAACCGTTAGAGGACGTCTAAGGAAATAACTATGATAGGCCGCTTAAATGGTATTTTAGTCGAAAAACAGCCACCAGAGATATTACTCGAAGTAAGTGGTGTAGGTTACGAAGTACAAATGCCAATGACCTGTTTTTACGATTTACCAAAGATTGGTGAAAACGCGATTGTTTACACTCACTTTGTAGTGCGTGAAGATGCTCAACTGTTATTTGGTTTTAATAATAAAGTTGAACGTGCCTTGTTTAGAGAGCTATTAAAAGCAAATGGCGTAGGGCCAAAACTTGGCTTAGCTATTTTATCGGGTATGTCTGCAAAGCAATTTGTAAGTTGTGTAAATAACGAAGACTCAACGTCGCTAGTTAAATTACCGGGTGTCGGTAAAAAAACAGCCGAGCGTTTAGTACTCGAAATGAAAGACAGACTAAAAGATTGGGGTAATGATTTATTTACGCCATTTAGCGACAGCGCAGTAATAGAGCCAATGAGCGATGCGACAATAGCTAATAACGCAGCCGATGATGCCGTATCAGCACTGCTTGCATTAGGTTATAAATTGCCACAAGCTCAAAAAGCAGTAAAATCGATAAGCAAACCCGATATGTCTACTGAGGTTCTTATTAGAGAATCTTTAAAATCTATGTTGTGAGTAACCCATGATTGAAGCGGATCGCTTAATTGATGCGACTGAAAAAACAAATGAAGACTCTATAGATCGTGCTATAAGGCCAAAACTTTTAGCTGACTACAGGGGCCAGCCTCATGTTAAGCAGCAAATGGAAATTTTTATTGAAGCTGCTCGTACCCGTGGTGAAGCGCTCGATCATTTATTAATATTTGGCCCACCAGGGCTTGGTAAAACCACGCTTGCAAATATTGTCGCCAACGAATTACACGTAAGTATTAAAACAACATCAGGCCCTGTACTTGAAAAAGCAGGCGATTTAGCTGCGCTGCTCACAAATTTAGAGGAAGGCGATGTACTGTTTATTGATGAAATACACAGACTCAGCCCGCAAGTTGAAGAAATACTCTACCCCGCAATGGAAGACTACCAGCTTGATATAATGATTGGTGAAGGCCCAGCTGCGCGTTCTATTAAATTAGACCTACCTGCATTTACACTTATTGGAGCAACCACCCGAGCAGGCTCGCTTACATCGCCACTACGTGACCGTTTTGGTATTGTGCAGCGATTAGAGTTTTATTCTGTAGAAGATTTGTCGCACATAGTAGGGCGCTCTGCACATTATCTAGGTTTAGAAATGTGTGACGATGGCGCAACCGAAATTGCACAGCGTTCGCGCGGTACACCACGTATAGCTAACCGCTTATTGCGCCGTGTACGTGATTACACACAGGTAAAATCTGACGGTACAGTAAACGCCGAAGTAGCTAAGCAAGCGCTTGACATGATTGACGTAGATAAAAGTGGTTTTGACTATATGGATCGCAAATATTTACTCGCCATAATTGAAAAATTTATGGGCGGCCCTGTCGGGCTCGACAATGTAGCGGCTGCTATTGGTGAAGAGCGTGAAACAATTGAAGATGTGATAGAACCATTTTTGATCCAGCAAGGATTTATTCAGCGAACCCCACGCGGGCGAATAGTCTCTGATAGCGCATACCATCATTTCGGTTTACTTCCTAAAAAAGACTAGCCTATACACATTACTTGCTGTGGTTTATTGCGCAGCAGGTAACTGACTTGTTATCCCTTGCTTTGACATATTTATCCGGCAGGTATTTTACCCAAAACCTCAACACACTGTTGCAAATGTTATTTCAAAATACCTATATGCTTTATAGTTAACTGTTAATTCACAGGGCGTTAAGACTCGCGAAGCTATCCTGCGTACCATTCAAACTAGTAACCGAATTACTTATTGTAAAATAGGCAGGGCAATTATTAGTTTATAAATAAAGTATGTAGCGCTCCAAATTGCAGGCAAAAAAAAGCCCGCAAAAAATGCGGGCAAACAACAAGTTGAAGGAAGTAATCCAGGGAACTACGTTTTACTTAATTTGGTTTTATCCAGAAAGAGTAAAACAATGTAATACGATAAAATATCCTATTACTAAGAACTTGGCTTAATGAAGCTATCTCATTCAGTGCGCTAGTTCGGTATGGGAGAATAATACGTAAGTTTACTTTTTTGTTCAAACTAGAAAATTTGTATTTTCAGATTAGAAAAACTAATTCGGTGAATTTTATTGTTGTTTGAATCTTGTGCGTTAATTAATCGTTAAATTTATAAGTTAATGAAATTTATAACTTAAGTAATGAGTTCCGTTGTGACTCGGTATTAGTTTTACTATTACGTGAAGGTCATGCTCATAAGTTTTGAGTGTTTATGCTCTTATTTTGAATAAACGGCGCATTTTATGACGTTTTACCTATATATTTACGCATATTTGTAGTCAGCAAGTTTAGTTAAAAGATTAAATAAAATACTGAGGCAGAGGGAAATGCCAACTAAAGCTGTTTTTTTAACGTTTTTTGTTGCCTATTCATAGCAATACCGTTGTCAGCTTGAAATGGACTAGATACACTAGATGCAACTTTTGACCTTGTAAGCGGTCATATTTATACAAATTAATCAATTTGCCGTATTTTGAAATTACTTAGGAGTTTAACGTGGGATCAGGGCTTAATTTTTTAGACCTAATTTTAGAAGCAAGTTTGCTTGTTCAATTAGTAATGTTAGGGCTAGTTGCCATGTCTGTAATGTCGTGGACAATTATATTTCAGCGTAAAAAAGCAATATCAGATGCACTATCAAATGCTAAGAAATTTGAGCAAAAGTTTTGGTCTGGTATTGATTTAAGCAAATTGTATAACGAAATATCATCACGCAGCGGTCAGTCTCAAGGTATCGAAGCACTATTCACTTCAGGCTTTAAAGAGTTTGCTCGCCATAAAAAGAATACATTTCAAAGTGCGAGTATTGTTATGGAGGGTACGCACCGTTCAATGCGTGTTGCACTTTCTCGTGAAATTGAAAAAATTGAATCTAGCTTATCGTTTTTAGCAACAGTAGGTTCTATAAGTCCGTACATCGGTTTGTTTGGTACAGTGTGGGGTATTATGAATGCCTTTATTGCACTTGGTGAAGTGAAACAAGCTACATTACAAATGGTAGCTCCAGGTATTGCAGAGGCACTTATTGCGACTGCTATGGGTTTATTTGCGGCAATTCCGGCCGTTATTGCTTATAACCGCTTTTCAAACAGTGTTGAAAAGCTTGAGTCTCACTATATTAACTTTATGGAAGAGTTTGCTAATATTTTACACCGTCAAGCAGCTACACAAATAGAGGCACAAGCGAATGTATCAGCGTAAAAAGCGCCGCCCGGTCGCAGAAATTAATGTAGTACCTTACATTGATGTAATGTTGGTACTACTTATTATATTTATGGCTACAGCACCGCTTATTACACATGGTGTAAAAGTTGATTTACCTAAAATGGAAGAGTCTGATTTAGTTGATACTAAAGATACTCCGCCCATTATTGCTTCAATTGATGCAGAGGGTAAATATTATGTGAGCGTAGGTACTGATCCTGAAGAGCCTATGGAAGCACTTGATGTTGCTGCGGTTATAAAATTACAATTAATGAAAAACCCTGACGTACCAGTAATGATTAAAGGTTCTGGTAAGGTGTCGTATCAAGAAGTATTATTACTAATGGATTTTTTGAAAAATGCAGGCGTACCATCAGTAGGATTAATGACTGAATCCTTTGAGGGGAAGTAGCTGTATGAATAGTTCAGTAGTAAAATCGATAGTACTTCATTTAGGCATAGGTGGTTTTTTGTATGCGTCTGCAAACATTCACCCACCCGCGCCTAAGGTAATGGAAGTAACGCTTAATTCGGCTATACCCACCCCAGATAATGCGGTATCGGCTGTTACAGTTGATCAAAAGCAAGTTGAGCAAAAAATTGCTGAGCTTCAAAAGAAAGAAAAAGATAAAAAAAGTGCTGAAGACAAACGTATTCGCGATTTAGAACGCAGGGCGGCAAATGCACGTGAGCAACGCGAATCTGAATCTAGGCATATTAAAAAGCTAGAGCAAGAACGCAAAGCTAAAGAAAAAGAAACAGCCGAGGCTCAAGCACAAGCTAAAAAAGCACGTGCTATTGAGCAAAAAGAGCGCGCTAAAGCTAAGCAAGCTGAAAAACAAAAGCAAGAAGCTGAAAGTGCAGCTAAAGCTGCTGCTGATAAACGTAAAACCGAAGAAGACGCACTTAAAAAAGCAGAAGCTGAACGTAAAAAACGTGAAATCGAGGCAAAAGAGCGTGCAGCCGAGGCAGAACGTAAACGCCAGCAAGCGATGCAAGAGCAAATGCTACAAGAGCAACTTGCAAAAGAGCAGGCTGCTCGTAGTAAAATACGTCAGCAACAAGTGGTGAGCGAAGTTGATAAGTACCGTGCATTAATTATGGCGCGTATTCAACAAAACTTATTGATTGATGAAAAAATGAAAAACCAACAGTGCCGAGTCAATATTCGTTTAGGCTTTAATGGTTTAGTAACGCAAGTTAAATCATTAGGTGGCGATAAGTTAGTGTGTGAAGCTGCATTAAGAGCAGTGCGCATGGCTGACACATTACCGGTATCTAAAGATAAAGACGTATTCGAACAACTTAAGAATATTAATTTAACAATCAAGCCAGAGTTTTAAAGGAATGATATGTTCAACAAAATAAAAATAGCCTGTTTAGTTTTACTGTTTGGGTTTGTGGGTGTTGCTAATGCAGCGCTTGAAATTGTAATAACTGAGGGTGTAGATGGTGCAAGGCCTATTGCTATAGTGCCTTTTAAATACCAAGGTGTTGGTCCAATCCCTGAAAAGTTAAGCAGTGTTATTGCTGCCGATTTAATGCGCAGTGGTAAATTTAAACCTGTAGATGTAGCGCAAATGCCACAACAGCCGAGCAAAGATAGCGAAATTGATTACGCATCTTGGGTTAATAAAGGTGTGGAGGCCGTATTAGTGGGCGAAGTTGAGCAGCAAACTGATGGGCGTTACTTAGTGCGTTATGAGTTAGTTGACGTGATTCGTGGCCAAATTACTGGTGGCAACACACAAATGATGAGTAATGGTAAGTTAATCAAAAGCCAAGATCATATTTTAGAAGCGCGTGAAAGTGTTATTGGTGAAAGCGGTTTTCGCCGTTACTCTCATCGAATCAGTGACGTTATATATGAAAAACTGACTGGTGAGAAAGGCGCATTTTTGACTAAAATTGCTTATGTAATAGTGCGCGATAATGATGAAAAGCCTTACCAATTAGTTGTTGCAGACTATGATGGATTTAATGAGCAAGTATTGCTTCGCTCAAAAGAGCCATTAATGTCGCCAGCGTGGTCACCAGATGGTACTAAGCTAGCGTATGTAACGTTTGAAAACCGTCAAAGCCAAATTTATATTCAAGATATTTACACGGGTAAGCGCGAAATAATCGCAAGCTACCGAGGTATTAATGGCGCACCGCAGTTTTCGCCAGATGGCAAAAAGCTATTATTAGTACTTTCTAAGGACAAGACGGGTGCAACAGAAGTTTACTTGCTTGACCTGGCTACACGTAAAGAAACACGCTTAACAAATCACCGTAGCATAGATACTGAACCATCTTGGCATCCTAATGGTCAAGATATTGTGTTTACATCTGAAAGGGGTGGTAATGCTCAGATTTATAAGTTAAATTTAAAAACAGGTAGGTCACAACGACTCACCTTTGATGGTGATATGAATCTTGCTGGTTCTATAACACCAGATGGAAAAGAATTAGTGATGGTTAACCGTACCAACGGGCAGTACCATCTTGCTAAGAAAGAGCTGGCTACAGGTGCGTTCCAAGTATTAACGAGAACACGCCTAGATGAATCACCGAGCATAGCGCCAAACGGTTCGATGATTATATATAGCACGCTTCATAATAATAAACAGGTACTTGCGCTAGTATCGATGGACGGCCGCTTTAAAGCACGGTTACCTGTGCTAGACGGACAAGTAAAGGCACCAGCTTGGTCGCCATACTTACAGTAATATTACTGGTTTACTCAAAATAGGAATCTACTCAATGCAACTTAACAAAATACTTAAAGGCCTGCTAATTGCTGTGCCAGTAATGACATTAGCAGCTTGTAGCTCATCTTCAGATATTGATGAAGGTGCTGCAAACCAATCAAATCAAGGCGTTGTTGAGCAATCAACTAACACTGATACAGTTGAAGTAGCTACAATCTCTCCTGAGCAACAAGCAGAAGAGCAACTTCGTCAAAAGTACGAAGCACTTCGCCAAGAGCAAGTAATCTACTTTGATTTTGATAAAGCGACAGTTGAAGGCAAATACGCTGATTTACTTCGTGCACATGCTGAGTTTTTAGTTCAAAACTCATCAGTTAAAGTACTAATTGAAGGCCACGCAGATGAACGCGGTACTCCAGAGTACAATATTGCACTAGGTGAGCACCGTGGCCAAGCAGTTGAAAAATACTTATTAAGCTTAGGTGTTTCAGCTAGCCAAATGTCAGTGGTAAGCTACGGTGAAGAGAAGCCAATGGTTAAGTCTCGCACTGAATCAGCTTTCGCTAAAAACCGCCGTGCGGTACTAGTTTACTAAGATAAGAGATATTATGAAGCCGAAAATTATTTTGGCAGCCATGATATTGAGCGGGAGCACCCAGTTAATGGCTGCTCCCGCTCCTGTTTCAGAAGCTGCGAGTTCACAATCAAGTATTGAGAAGCGATTAGCGTCACTTGAAAATATGATGCAGTCGCGTAACTTTTTGCAAGTAGAGTTACAACAACAGCTCAACTTATTACAAGACGAAGTAAGCCAAATTCGAGGTGTAACAGAAGAGCAAAGCTACAAGCTTGAAAAAGTACTGCAGCGTCAGCGTGAGTTGTACCAAGAAATCGAAAACCGCGTGAGCCAAGCTTATACACAGCCAGCAGCTCCGGTAGCCGATCAGGCACAGCCAAACGACGCACAGACCTATAGCAGTGACTTATCTGAAAACGAAGCGTATGAGCGCGCTGTTGCGTTAATAATGAAAGATAAACGCTACGATCAAGCGATCCCTGAATTTCAAACGTTTTTAACTACGTACCCAAACTCTGTATATGCATCTAATGCGCATTATTGGTTAGGGCAGTTGCTTACAATTAAGAATGATGGTGTAAAAGCGGTAGAGCACTTTAAAGTCGTTGTTAACGAATTTCCAAATTCTAACAAACGTCCAGATGCAATGCTAAAGTTAGGTACACTTTTACAAGATCAAGGTTCGGCGGAGCAAGCACAAAAAATATTGAGTGATCTTATCAATCAATACCCAAGTACAACCGCTGCAAAACTAGCGACTGATCGTTTAGGTAACTAGCGACTAAATTTTTAGTTAAGGCGAGCAAACTACATGGAAACTCTCGAAGAATCTTGGATTTGCATGTAGTTTGAGCACAAACGGTTTAATTTTGTGCATCTAGACATAAAAACTTAAAAAAAGAGACAATTTCGGTTGCACTCATTTTATAAATAAGTATTATAAGCGCCCGCAGCAAACGAATGGTTACCCCACTCGAAATGCGACAAAAAGAGCGGGTTATTAGCTCAGTTGGTAGAGCAGTTGACTTTTAATCAATTGGTCGATGGTTCAAATCCATCATAACCC
>NZ_JBBMQZ010000030.1:0-51114 GCF_038900275.1 Pseudoalteromonas sp. AS71
TCAAAACACTCAAAACACTCAAAACACTCAAAACACTCAAAACACTCAAAACACTCAAAACACTCAAAACACTCAAAACACTCAAATAGTTAACTTTTTTCCTGCGCACCGTTTTTGATATTGATTTGTATTATCATTTGCTTTAATTTGTTTTAATACTATAAAAATTATGGCTTTCTATGTCTGCACCACAGGGCTATCAACGCAACAAATTTGATTTTGATATTTTAGTTGTTGAAGACGATACATTACTTAATGATCAAATTACTGAATTACTAGCTAACCAAGGGTACTCTGTTACACAGTGTTTTGATGGTGATCAAGCGCTTGATTTAGCGGTTGCTCAACGTTTTAGTCTTATTTTATTAGATGTTATGTTGCCGGGAAAAGACGGTTTAGCAGTACTTAATATTTTACGTAGTTGTAATAACACCCCTGTAATAATTGTATCGGCAAAACATGCTGAAGAAGAGCGTATTTTAGGTTTATCAGCTGGTGCAGATGATTACTTAGCAAAACCGTTTAATAGCCAAGAATTATTACTACGCGTAGATTCAGTACTAAGGCGCGTTTTTAAACAAGACACAAATACCCCTTACATTGCTAATATTGATGGACTTGAAATAGATAGCCTACACCAGCAGGTTTTTCTGCATTGTGAGCTATTAGCTTTTACGCCTATTGAGTTTGCCTTGCTGCAAATTTTAATGAAAAACCAAGAACAAATACTGTTAAAACCTTTTTTATATCAAGTGGCGCTTAACAAGCGTTTCAGTCAGTACGATCGTAGTTTAGATATGCATATGAGTCGTATACGAAAAAAATTAAATAACGCCGGCTGGGATGGCAGCCGTTTACACACTGTGCATGGGCAAGGGTACTGTATTAAATGACACGACGTTTATTTTGGAAGCTGTGCTTAATTATTGGTACTGGTGTTGTTGCGATGTTTTATTTAATTAATGTCGCGGTTAATCATTTTGAAAATGATATGAGCATGCTAAATGACTCAAGTCGAGAAGAGTTAATCAATTGGCAAAAAAAGGCTGAGGTTATATTTGATCAAGGCGCTATGAGCGAGCTTGAGCGTTGGGTTGATGATTTACAACAACAAGAGAGAATTTGGGCTGTGATTGCTAAAGCCAATGTGGTTGAGTTAGCAGGTAATCGCTCTCATCGTTATGAGTATACAGGGTATAACTTGGGGCGAAGTATTGATTGGAAAATCCATCTGTATTTTGAGCATGCACCCGTTATGCAATTACCTTTTAAAGATGGTGCAACTAGCCTTGTTGTGCAGTTACCGCAAAGAATGCGTCCAGGATCACTTTGGAATTTAACACGTTTGTCGTTACAAGTTTTATTGCCAATGCTGATATTGGTGTGTTTATCTATTGTGTTATATCGCCATATTATGCATCCTATTAAAGAACTCGACTTAGCAAGTAGGGCATTTAGCAAAGGAGACTTTAGTGTCAGAGTTCGAGAGCAGCTGGGCTCACGCAATGATGAACTATCCCAGTTAGCTGAAACATTTGATTTAATGGCAGAGCGGATCAGTGATCAGATTATGCATCAACGTGTATTACTAACTGATCTGTCTCACGAGTTGAGAACACCTTTAACACGCTTAGATATAGCAACTGACAATTTACTCACTCACAGAGAAAAGGGTGTAGAAGACACGCAAATCAAATTAGAGCGTATTCACAAAGAGTCACAGCACATCCGTAAGTTAGTAGATGACACGCTTACTTTATCTTGGTTAGATAACGAGTCACCTCAGTTGCGCATTGAATCTTTGGATTTAGTCGATTTACTCGAAATCCTCATTGAAGATGGGCGTTTTGAGTATCCAGATAAACTGATTTTTGCTGACTTACCTAATCAAGCCTATATTGAAAACAGTAATCACAGAGCATTAGGTCAAGCACTGGAGAATATACTTAGAAATGCACTACGTTACACACCCATTAATAAAAAAGTACGGATTAGCCTCATTGATTATAAACATGAATATAAAATTATTATTGCAGATCAAGGTCCAGGAGTACCTAAAGAGCATTTAAATACTATTTTTAGACCTTTTTTCCGGATTGATTCAGCTCGCTCATGCAACAGTGATAGCTTTGGTTTAGGGCTTGCTTTAGCACAAAGACAATTACATGCGATTGCTGCAACAGTATTTGCTAAAAATGATACTGCAGGTGGTTTAGTAATGACTGTAACGGTTCCTAAAGGTGTATAAATTACATTTCATATTGTTTGCTTGTAAAACTGAGCAACGCTTTCTCGTCCTGCTCACGCCGTTACTTACATGTTTTTAGGCAACTAAAATAGATTGCACCTAACACGTCTTTGTATATATCCTAAATGTAACAAATGTAAAGTTGCTATACTTTTCATTAAAAGAAAATGATAATTCTTCTTATTTGTAATTGGGAAGGAGCGTCCCCCTTGAAAAAATTAGCCCTAATGAGTGCTATTTGTGCATCATTTAGTTCACCTATATACGCGCAAGAACTTGCTAAAAATACAGCGTCTGTTGAAAAAATATCTGTAGTTGGTTCTGCAACTAATTTGAGTATTACAGCTGAAGAAATAGAACAATATCAAGCAAGTGATCTGGCTGACATTTTTCGACATTCACCTTCTGTTAGTGTGGGTGGCTCGGTAGGCGTTGCACAAAAGATCTATATTCGTGGTGTTGAAGATTCTTTATTAAATATAACGGTTGATGGTGCACAGCAAACATCAACGTTATTTCATCATATTGGTCGTGTAACAATAGATCCAGACCTACTGCAACAAATCGATGTGCAAGCAGGTGCCGGCGAAGCAACAAGTGGTCCTGGTGCGATTGGCGGCTCTATCCGCTTTAAAACTAAAGACGCGCAAGACTTACTTAATCAAGGTGAACAATTTGGTGGACGTGTTAAAGCAAGTTACTTTTCAAATGACGGTACGCGTTTAAGCACCAGTGTATACGGTAAATTAAGTGATACATGGGGCGTACTAGGGTATTTCAGTACTGTGGATCGCGAGAACATGGAAGATGGTGATGGCGATACTATTTATGGTACGGCCGCCGATCAAGATATGATGTTTATTAAAGCCAGTGGTGAGTTAGCAGATAATCATCATTTGTCGATAAGTATTGAAAAACGCGACGAAGAAGGGGATTTTTCAGCACGCCCTAACTGGGCGGTACAAGAAGGTGATGCTTTGTATCCAAGTGAAGCAGAGCGAGAGACTTACGTTGCTAATTATATATTTTCTCACAATAACTTATTGTATTTAGAGGCGACAGCATACAAAACCGAATCATCTTTTAATGGCGGCCGATTTGCTTGGCTTGCTGACATTGACACATATGGCTTAGATATTCGTAATACAAGTATTATTGATGAACATAAATTTGTTTATGGCGTTGATTATAGAAATGATGAAGTATCGAGTGGGTCTGCAGCAGGTGCAAAAGAAAATTCAGAACAAGGCAGTGTACTGGGTGTTTATGCACAAGGTTATAGTGATATTACTCCACAACTTTTACTGAGTTATGGGGTGCGTTTTGATAGTTATAAGTTTAAACAAGACATCTTATTAGATGAATATTACGGCACTGCAATTACAGAAAGCGCATCGAGTTTAGATGACAATGAACTGAGTTTTAATATCGGTTTAGCATACGACATTAATGATGCTTGGACAGTAGGGCTTGGATATGCTGAAGCCGCGCGTGGTAAGCAAATAGGTGATGGCTTTACCATTGATGGATATTTATATGACGGTTCAGATATTCCAGTAGCGGATGAAAGTTTAGTACCTGAGACCGTAGCTAATATTGAAGCATCCATAACGTACACTAATGAAAATTTATCCGCTAAGGCAAGTATTTATAATTCGTCTTTAGATGATGTGATATTTGAAGGGTATGAAGGAAACTCGGTTTATAACAATATAGGCACGTTAGAGACTAAAGGATTTGAGTTTGACCTAGCATATCGTTTAAATTCATTTGATTTCTTCATTGGATTTTCAGCTACTGATACAGAGCTTGACCCACGTGATGGGTTGTACAGTGTAAGTTATGATGCAATTGATATTAATGGCTATGAGTTTGTCGGTTTAGGGAATAGCAGAGGCAATACATGGGTTGCTGGCGTTGATTACGACATTAACACTGATGCAAAGGTTGGTTTTAGTGTAACTAAAGTCGATTCACTCGATATTAATACTCTTCATCAAGCTGTTGACCTTGGTTGGACCGATTCTTTATATACCCTAAATAAACCAAGCTATACCACTGTTGATTTATATGGGCAGTGGAATGTGACGAATGCATTATTATTTAATGTTGCTGTTACTAATTTATTTAATGAGTTATATATCGATCATTCAAGTGTGGGTGATTACAGTGAAGTATTTGGCACTGTTGTTGGTCCATACGAATCTGGGCGCGATATTCGCTTATCGATTTCTTATCAGTTTTAAGAATAAGTAACTTATTTTATGTTCTTAAAATTGTTTAAAAAGTGGGTCTTTTGGGTCCACTTAATTATAGGTCTAATCGCCGGTTTATTTATTTTTAGCATGTCGTTCACGGGTTTTCTATTAACCTATGAACGACAGATTGTTGAGCTAGATGAAATGCGATTTACTGTAAATAACACCTATGTTCAACAGCGACTATCGACTGATGATGTTGTGGATATTTTGCGAAAATCGCATCCGAGTCAATCACATATTTATATTCGTTGGGTTAATCGAGAAGGGGCTGCCATTCCTGCCTGGGCTGGAAAGCATAGCTACTTATTACACCCTTATACAGGAGACGTGCTTCGTGAAGGAGAGGGGTTAGCGGCTGACTTTTTTCACGTTGTAACTGATATACATCGTTATTTATTACTGCATGGCGCTTCGCAGGTGATTGGTAAAAATATAAATGGCTACGCTAATCTATTTTTTATCTTTTTATTACTATCGGGTGCTTATCTGTGGTTACCAAAGCGATTTAACCGCTCTGCATTAAAAGGATATTTATTACTAGCAAAGAGTTACAAATCATCACATCATCGAAATAGGCAGTGGCATTTAGTTTTTGGAATTTGGTGTTTACCGGTTTTACTCATTTTGTCATTAACGGCTACTTTGTTTCATTTTGATTGGGCAAATAAGGCACTGTACGGCGCATTTGGACAAAGTGTACCGGAGCGTGAAAAGCATCTACCAGTATTAGATTTATCGGCTGATGAAGTACTGTACGATACTTTATTTCAACAAGCTAAAGTACATGCAATTAATAATGGTGCTGCTGATTGGTATTCAATGTGGTTAGAATTAGGTGACAAAAAACACGAAGCACGTTTTTATATTGATACCAGTATCGGGAATCGCCAAGAATATGCGTATTCATTATTTTTAGATACTCGCACTGGTGATGCAATTAAAACGTTAAAAAAATCGGATTGGACGCGAGGCGATCAAGCATGGGGAACATCTCGATTTTTACATACCGGTGAATACTTTGGTTTTTTAGGGCAAACATTAGCTGGTTTGGCATCATTGCTCGCATGTTTTTTAGTGTATACAGGCATAGTTTTAGCATGGAAGCGATTGATAACTAAGCGCTAATTTACACTTATCGTCGAGTATTTGATTGCTTGATATGTGCGATTTGATATATAAAAATTTATTTTACACAAAAAAGCCAGCGCATTAGGCGCTGGCTTTTAGTATTCAAATGCTTACTTAGTTAATTAAGCGGCATTAGCTTCTTTTTTAACGCTATTACGCGCGGCTTTGCCTGCAAGTAAATCAGCCGGGTCAAAGTCATCAACGTTAATAACATCTAAACGAGATTGCTCAACAGCAGCTAGCTTGTCAGCCTCTGCTTGGCTTAAAATGCCTGCTTCAAGCCCCATTTGCGCTACTTTATCAAGCTGAAAGAATGGCAGTTTAAGGCCTTTTTCTTTACATACTCTTTCAAATAATGGCTCAACATCAAGGACGTCTTTAAGGGTTTGCTCTTGACGACCTACAAGGTTAAGTGGCTCATTTGTTAGGTATACGTAGCTTGCTAAACGGTTACGCGTTTCGCTAGGTACTTGTAGTAGTTGTGCTAGTTTATGCTCAAGTTGGTCAGTTGGTTTACGAACAGGGCGACCAAACGGGAATAACAATACTTTTAACACGGCGCGTAGTGGAGCCGAAGGCATGTTATTAATTAAATCAGCAAGTGCACGTTGGCAATGGTAAAGGTGATCTTGGCAACTCCATTTTACTAGAGCAAAATCTTCTTTTTTACGGCCTTCATCGTTGTAACGCTTAAGCGTTGCAGATACTAAGTATAGGTAACTAAGTAAATCACCTAAACGTGCTGAAATACGTTCTTTACGTTTTAGTGAGCCACCAAATACTGCCATGCTAATGTCAGACATAAGTGCAAGTGATGCACTAAAGCGTGACGCTATACGGTAAAATTCAGCGGTTTCGTCGTTGTACGGCACACTTGTAAAACGAGCGCCGGTAAGAGCAAGCCACTTAGTACGTACAAGGTTCGACATAGTAAAACCAATGTGACCCATTAGCGCTTTATCAAATACGTTAAGCGCCTCTTCGCGGTCTTCAATTTCGCACGCACCAAGCTCGGTAAGTACAAATGGATGACAGCGAATCGCACCTTGACCATAAATAATCATATTACGGGTCAAGATGTTTGCACCTTCAACGGTAATGGCAATAGGTGCACCTTGATAGCCACGACCTAAATAGTTATTTGGCCCAAGCATGATGCCCTTACCGCCAAGTACATCCATTGCATGAATAGTTGCATCACGCATTTGCTCTGTCAGGTGGTATTTAATAATGGCAGAAACAACCGATGGCTTTTCGCCTAAATCAACCGCACCCGTAGACATACTAACCGCAGCATCAGAGCTGTAAGCGTAACCAGCAAGTTTTGCTAGTGACTCTTCAACACCTTCCATTTTACCAATAGGTAAACGGAACTGACGACGAATTCGGCTATAAGCACCTGTCGCAATAGCAATCATTTTAATGCCACCGGCAGAGTTTGACGGTAACGTAATTGCACGACCAACCGATAAACATTCAACCAACATGCGCCAGCCTTGACCAGCCATATCTGGACCACCAATAATGTAATCAAGTGGTACAAAAATGTCTTTACCGCGAGTAGGGCCATTTTGAAATGGTACGTTAAGCGGGAAATGTCGACGACCAATTTCAACTCCAGGAGTATCCGTTGGAATAAGTGCACAGGTAATGCCTGGCTCTTTATTGTCGCCAATTAAGCCGTCTGGATCTTGTAATTTAAACGCCAGACCAAGTACGGTAGCAACTGGGGCAAGTGTAATGTAACGCTTATTCCACGTTAAACTAACACCCACAACCTCTTCGCCATTCCATTGCCCTTTACACACCACACCGTAGTCTGGAATTGAGCTTGCATCAGAACCCGCTTCTGGCGACGTTAATGCAAAACATGGAATTTCTTGACCGCTCGCTAAGCGCGGTAAGTAATGATCTTTTTGCTCTTTTGTACCATAGTGCTGTAATAATTCACCTGGGCCTAAAGAGTTTGGTACACCAACAATTGACGAAAGCAATGTTGATTTACTTGTTAGTTTTTGAAGTACACATGACTGTGCAAATGCAGAAAACTCTAAACCACCGTATTCTTTTTTGATGATCATGGCAAAGAATTTATTATCTTTTAGATATTGCCATACATCTTGAGGAAGGTCGGTTAGTTCATGAGTTGCTTCCCAATCGTCCAACATGCTACATACTACTTCAACAGGCCCATCTACAAAGGCTTGCTCTTCAATAGTAAGTTTAGGAACTGGGTATTGGTGAAGTTTTTTCCAATCTGGGTTACCGCAAAATAAGTCAGCTTCCCACCACGTTGTACCGGCATCAATAGCTGATTTTTCAGTATCAGACATGCTTGGCGTTACTTTTTTAAACGTAGCAAAAATTGGCTTGATGATATATTGCTGACGAAGGCCAGTAACAGAAAGAGGAACCGCGATGATCAAAAAGATCAACCAGCTAATTAAACCAAAAGCACCCGCAAAGGTACCAATTAATAAAGTTATAGCCGAAACACCAAGTGCTGTGTTCCAACTTGCTCTGTGGTAAACCGCAGTGCAAAGCAACGCGATTAGAACCAGTGTAAATATGAGTGTCATTTTTATTCCTTAATAGAGGTCAGACCACCTCACTTAGAGTAGCGCTAGTAACAGTAATTTTCAAGTACATAACGATGTTAAATTGTAGTAGAAAGTAACTTAAATACGATATTTAATTACCCGACAGAGGAACGCACAATAACTATCGTATAGTCAAAGCATTAACCGTAAGTAGTGTTAACGTAAAAATAAATAAATCTAATAGCAAAATGACATTTTTTAAGTAAGTATAGCCGTTATAGCGGGCTGCAAATTAGTGTACGCTTAATACACAAATATAACGCTATTTATTTTAATGTATGGTTTTTAAGGGTTATTTTATTAATGTGTGAATTACTTGGCATGTCAGCCAATGTGCCTACCGATATTTGTTTTAGTTTTTCAGGCCTTTTAGAGCGTGGCGGGAACACGGGACCACATAAAGACGGGTGGGGCATTACGTTTTACGAAGGTAAAGGTTGTAGAACCTTTAAAGATCCTGAGCCGAGTTATCAATCTGAAATTGCAAAGCTCGTTAAAGCATACCCAATTAAAAGTGTCTCGGTTATTAGCCATATTCGCCAAGGTAACCGCGGGCGAGTATGTCTTGAAAATACTCATCCTTTTACGCGAGAGTTATGGGGGCGTGAAATCACTTACGCTCATAACGGGCAGTTATCTAATTATCATGATTTAAAAACAGAGTACTATCGCCCAGTGGGTAACACCGACAGTGAACTCGCTTTTTGTTGGTTACTTGATAAAATTCGCGAAAAATACCCAAAGCGTCCAAGTAATATGGCGTCGGTTTTTAGATACGCTGCTAAGTTGTCGCATACGTTGCGTGAAAAAGGGGTGTTTAATATGTTGTTGACCGACGGGGTGTTTGTTTTAGCGTATTGCACTAATAACTTACATTACATAACGCGCCGTGCGCCATTTGGTAAAGCAACGTTGATTGATGCCGACATGGTGGTTGATTTTCAACAAGAGACCACACCAAACGATGTAGTGACGGTAATAACAACAAGGCCATTAACTAACGATGAGCGTTGGCAAAAAATGGAGCCGGGAGAATTTGCATTGTTTAAGATGGGTGAGCTAATTTAGCCCACCTATTTTATTACTGATTTATTTAAAGCTAGTTAGCTTCTTGAGGTTGTTGTGCTGTAGCAGGCGCAACAGCTGTAGGTGCAGTAACAGTAAATGAATTCATTTGAACTTCAAACTGCTCCATACCCTTTTCGCCTTTCCACATACGTACCAGCATGTAATCCATTTCTGGCGCAAACCACGCAATCGCTTGGCGTTTATCGTTATCGTATAAACGTTTTACTTTAATGGCTTCTACATTACCAATAGGCAACGAAATCATCTCGGTGCCAGATACTTCAAAGTTGTAGTCGCGGCGATTACCTTTTTTGTCTATAAGCGGAAATGAAAAGCTCGTTTCACCTTTTTTCAATCCTTCGCGCACTTGCACTTGGTACGAAATAGCATCCTGAAATTCATCAGTCCATTCGCATTTTAGTGGGTATTCGCTAGCGCTGCTAGTCACTACCTTATTTGTCGTATCAAAATCAATCTTATAATCTTTATCTGGGCCTGTACCGGTGCGGATCATATTGTAATGATGCGGGGTAACCTTACCATCTTTAAAGGTAAACTCTGATGTTTCTTCACGAGAATCAGAAAAGATCATCCACTCAATATTGCTGTGGTATGTTAGTTCATAAGTATCATCGCCCGTTTTTTTGAGCTCACGAACAGCCTCACCATGATTTTTACCTTTGCGTAAAATATCGTAATTAGCTTGATACTGGGTCAATTCGCCTGCAATTAGGCTAGTTGGAAGTAAAGCGCCCGCACATAACAACAGGGCACTTATTTTTTTATTGTGGGTAGTGCGCGCCGTGTGCAGGAAGTTGTTTTTTGTCAAGAACTGCATAATCTGCTTCCATAGTAAGTCTGTGTTCACTGAACCACTTGACCACCAAAGGATAAATTATATGCTCTTGCTCATGCACGCGTTTTGCTAATGTTTCTGCTGTATCATCCTTGAGTACAGGTATTTGCGCCTGAAGGATAACGGGACCGCCGTCTAATTCTTCAGTAACAAAGTGAACACTTACGCCATGAACATCGTCTTTTGCATCAATTGCTCTTTGGTGGGTATTCAGCCCCTGATACTTAGGCAACAAAGATGGATGAATGTTCAACATTTTTCCAACATATTTTTGCACTAAGCCAGGAGTAAGAATACGCATAAACCCAGCTAATACAACTAGATTTGGCATAAAAGAATCGATAACGTTCATTAATTGCGCATCGTACGCTTCGCGCGAGTCAAAATCTTTATGACTGAGCACTTTTGTAGCAATACCTGCTTGTTTTGCACGCTCTAGGCCATAAGCGTCAGCTTTATTACTAATAACAGCCGCTATATGTCCGTTTATCTCGCCACGTTCGCAGGCATCTATGATGGCTTGTAAATTAGAGCCACTACCTGAGATTAAAACTACCAGACGAGTCGGTGCCATTACTTAGCACCACCTACAATTTCAACTTGCTCTTCGCCAGCTACTGCATCTTGAATTTCACCAAGGTGCCATGCATTTTCGCCCAAGTCTTTTAGCATTGTTAAGCTTTGCTCAAGTTTGTCTGCAGGGACTACTAAAACCATACCTACACCACAGTTAAATGTACGGTACATTTCGTGTGTAGTAATATTACCGTTTTCTTGTAACCAGTTAAAAATAGGTGGCCACTGCCAGCTATCACCTTTAACTACAGCTTTTGCTGAAGCGGGTAATACGCGTGGAATGTTTTCCCAAAAACCGCCGCCAGTAATATGCGAAAGCGCATGTACGTCAACGTTTTTGAATAACTCAAGTAAAGGTTTTACGTAAATACGCGTAGGCTCAAGTAAGGTTTCGCCTAATGTTTTACCTTCAAAGTCAGCGCTGGTATCAGCTTTTGACACGTCAAGTACTTTACGAATTAAAGAGAAGCCATTTGAATGAGGACCGCTTGAAGCAAGTGCAATAAGCTGATCGCCTGCCGCTACTTTTGTTCCATCAATAATTTTTGATTTTTCTACAACGCCTGTACAAAAGCCTGCCATGTCGTAGTCTTCACCATCATACATACCTGGCATTTCAGCTGTTTCGCCACCAATTAGGGCACAACCTGAAATTTCACAACCTTTGCCAATACCTGTAACTACGTCAGCTGCTGTGTCTACATCTAGCTTACCAGTTGCATAGTAATCTAGGAAAAACAGGGGTTCAGCACCTTGAACAATTAAGTCGTTTACACACATTGCAACTAAATCAATACCAACAGTATCGTGTTTTTTTAAGTCGATTGCTAAACGTAGTTTAGTACCAACGCCATCTGTGCCTGCAACTAATACTGGTTGCTTGTAGCCTTCAGGAATTTCGCAAAGTGCGCCAAAACCACCAATTCCGCCCATTACTTCAGGACGACGAGTTTTTTTAACTACGCCTTTAATACGCTCAACAAGTGCATTACCAGCGTCGATATCTACGCCCGCGTCTTTATAGCTTAGAGACTGTTTTTGTTCGCTCACAGGTTTTCCTCAAAATAGTTGTTTTGGGTTGCTTAGAAACGCGCGTATTTTACAACAATTGCAAGGTCGCGGCTAGCGTAAATGTAATTTTGAAATAATTAACAAGGACACTTGTCCGCTGTTTGTTGTTTAAATAAACAAAAAAACGCCCGTAGGCGTTTTTTTAGTATTAAAGGCGTTAAATTAACAGCTATGCTTTTGCGGTTAATATGGCTCGAAGTGGAGCGGGGTAGCCTTCAATTGTTTTACTTGTATCGTTTGGATCTAAAAAGTCGATTAACGATTCGTTTTCCATCCAGTCGGTTTTGCGTTGTTCTTCAAGCGTGGTTATAGCGCAATCTTTTATTTGCACATCTTTAAAGCCAACGCGTTCCATCCAAAGCTTTAATGCTGCAGTACTTGGAATAAACCAAACGTTGCGCATTTTAGCGTAGCGATCAGTAGGGACTAATACTGTGTTTTCGTCACCTTCAATTACTAGCGTTTCAAGTACGAGTTCGCCGCCTGGGCGAAGCTGCGCTTTTAACTGCGCTAAAAAGTCGATAGGTGAGCGACGATGATAAAGTACGCCCATCGAAAAAACCGTATCAAACGCTTTAAGCTCGGGTAATGCTTCAACGCCTAGTGGCAGTAAATGCACATTTTCGTCTGGGTTGTAGTGTTTAATTGCCTGAAACTGACATAAAAATAAATCTGATGGATCAATACCCACCACAAACTCTGCGCCTTCACCACGCATACGCCATAAATGATAGCCAGAGCCACAACCAATATCTAAAACGGTGCGGCCTTTTAATGGCTCAATATGAGGCAGCAGGCGGTCCCACTTCCAATCACTGCGCCACTCTGTGTCTATTTCAATACCGTGCACACTAAATGGGCCTTTGCGCCATGGCATCATGCGTTTTAATAAATGCATGGCTTGCTTTTGCTCGCCATCACTCATCTCCCCTGAGGCGCCAATTTCTACCTTAGTAGAGATATCAACATGTGTTGTAGCCACCTCTGGTAAGTTTTTAAGTACTTTTTGCCATTTAGGTAAATCACCATGGCTTGCCTCTAACTGCCAATGTTTTAATTGTGCAGGTAGGGTTTCTAGCCAATGACTAAGTGGGCTTTGTGCGATAGATGCGTAAAATTGGTTAAACCATTGAGACATGGATGACTCTCTTTATTTAATTGCTACCATTGAGCAAAAATTAAAACATTGATACCACACTTGAGTTTGGCTAAAACCAATATCTTGTAAGCGAGTAAAGTGAGCGCTTAGTGTATCTGGGCGCATAACGTTTTCGATGGCGGTACGCTTTTGGCTTATTTCAAGCTCAGAGTAACCATTGTGTCGTTTAAAGTCGTGGTGCAAATCAATCAATAAATTATCGCATTGCTCGTTTTCAGCTTTAATTTTTTCGCTCAACAGCAATACGCCGCCAGGTTTTAAATTAGCGTATATTTTTTCAAGCACGGCTTGACGCTGAGCATGCGGAATAAACTGCAGCGTAAAGTTCATTGCTACTACTGAGGCGTTTTGAATCTCAAGTTCGTTAATATCGCCTAAAGTAACAGTAACAGGTACATCTGATTTAAAACCTTGTAAATGTACCTTACAACGCTCAACCATAGCTTGAGAGTTATCTACCGCTATTATATGGCAGTTATCGGTGCGAATGTTACGGCGCATGCTAAGCGTGACTGCGCCCAGTGAGCAGCCTAAATCATAAAGATTTGAGTTACTTTGCGCGTATTCACCGGCAAGTTTACCCATTGTACTGACAATAGTTGCGTAGCCAGGCACAGAGCGCTGGATCATATCTGGAAAAACTTCGACTACATTTTGGTCAAAGCTAAAATCTTTTACTTGTTGCTCAGAGGCATAAATACTGTCTTTTATGGTCACGAAGGCAGTCTCTTTGTAAATAATGGCGCTATTTTAACATTTTATACTGGATAGTCAGTGATAAATTCAGTAGCTTGACTAGAATTATGAATAATAAGTATAAAAGAGAAGATTAAATGAGCAAAAGTAAGGTCATCAGCACAGACGATATATTAGCAACCCTTTGTCATTCAGTGACAGGCGTACTCACATCAGCCAGCGGTAATGGTATTAGCTACTCAGCCATGGTGCAAAAAATAACGCGTACATGCATGCGACCAGATATTGGCTGCTTTGTTTTATTTGACGGCGGTTTTACCGGGCTTGTAATTACCAACTTTACTTCGCAAGCGGCGATGGAAATTTATGGCGATTACATGCGCAACATGGGGATGCCAGAAGATGAAATAGCGCATAGCCATTTATCAGACGACGTATCAAACGTATTAGGCGAGTTGATGAATCAAATTGTTGGCGACTTTACGTCTAAAGTACGCGAGCAATTACATACCTCGATTACGCAAAACCAGCCAAAAATGATGGCAATAAACAAGCAAGTGCAAATATCGGTAGATACCACCATGGATCGCCCGCAAGCCCGCCGCGTTACATTCACCACAAGTAAACAAAATATCTTTTACTTGGAATTAGCGATGGATAAAACAGAGTTTATTAAATTACACGACTTTGATATAGCAGAAGCACTAGACCCAGATGACATAATTGAAAACGAAGCACGTAAAAAAGCGGACAAAGAAAAATCATCTAAAGCAGTAGAACAAGATGATGGCGATGATGATTTTATGGCAGGCCTAGGGCTTTAAGTCTATTTACGTAGGTTGGGCTGAGTGAAACGAAATCCAACACGCTGTCTTTCTCAACTTTTAGCTTTCAACGGTCAGTGAGTTGTTAAAAAAACGCGATATAAAATCGCGTTTTTTTAAATTTATGTTGGGAGGCATCTATAAATATTTGTTTATTAATAAAAACCACCATAAATTTTTATTAAAATTAAACAACAAGAAACTAAAGCTAAAATGCATGGAACGCCAAAATCGAATAAGAACCATCTTAAAATTTGGCTTCGCACATGCCCCCAAAAACCTTTTTCAAATTTGAGTAGAGCATGTTCAATAAATATGGTCTTTGTATGTATATCTTTAATTTTATCCCTAGATGTATTGATTGCAGCATCTAATGCATCACTTTTTATATATTCCTCTATTGAGTCTATTATGCTTTCAAAGTGATCTATTTGATTACGATGCGCTTTCCACCAAGAAAATAAGGTTGATTGCCGTTCTTCATCAGAATTAGGCTCAAATACATTCGATGAGGCGTAACTTGCGACTCTTGCCTTGGGTATTTTAATACCGGTTAGCTTTAATCTGTTCTCTTTCAAATCATCTAAAGCAGACCATATGAAGTGAATTAGAAAATAAGCTATAGATATGAGCAATAATACATACACATGACAAATATTTAAATTTTCGAATTTAAATCCTGCAAAACTATTCTGGCTACCATTGAAGCTGGCAGATCCAAGCGTCATTACAATTGCAATAATTGACGTAACAATTAAATTTCTTCTTATCCTTTGTGTATTACTGTCAAAAGGTGCGATATTTGGTTTTTGTAATATTTGATCAAAATCCATATTAATTCCTTTTACTTATTTGCAGTGAATTATTCTACTCAGGCATAAGCATATTATCTCTATTTTTAATATATCAAAAACTATCTAATTGATGATAATGCATTGCTAAATATACTAAAACTTATCTTATATTTAAATGCATAGATCCTCTCTCATAGCCGCCAATTATGACTTTTTCCTTTAAAGTTAGCGAGCTCATGTACTACTAACGTTTTTAGGTATAGCTCAAGTGCGCGGGAGCAAATCATTGTTTATCGAAAAATTAATGCGTTGGGAACCATACTTCCCTCGTTTTTAATGCTGTTATTTTAAGCGGCTAAACCTACTCTTTAAATTTATAGCCCACACTATAAACCGCTGCTATTGGGTTTAGTCCTGCTTGAATGTCGTTAATCTTTTTTCGTATATTTTTAATGTGTGTATCAATGTTGCGATCGGATATGTCGGTTGTGTCGCTGTATACGTTATTAATAATATCTTCGCGGGTAAAAACACGACCTACGTGGCTTATAAATAGTAAAAATATTTTAAACTCGACGGCGGTAAAGCCAATACTTTTGCCGTTTAGGCGCGCTTCGTAATCGTCTTTGTGTAATTGAAAATTATTATGATTGATGATGTTGGTTTTAGGCTGGCTGGTCCTTCTTAGTACGGCCTTTATGCGCGCTATAACTTCTTTAGGGCTGAAAGGTTTGCATATGTAGTCATCGGCGCCGAGCTCTAAACCCAGTAAGCGGTCTATTTCTTCACTTTTTGCGGTAAGCATAATAATAGGCACACTTGAAAAGGCTCTAATTTGCTTACATAGCTCTATGCCATCAACATCTGGCAACATTAAATCAAGAAGTATTAAATCTACTGCGTTTTGTTTTACAAAACTAACTACACCTTTGCCGCTATTTAAGTGCTCAGTTTCGTAATCTTGTTGCTTAGCGTAGGCAATAAGTACCTCTGCAATGTTTTCTTCGTCTTCAACGATAAGTATTTTTTGTGATGCCATCATTTTAACCTAAAAGTGCCAGCGTTATTTTAACTTCTAGTCCACCAAGTGGTGAGTTGTGCAACGATATTTGACCACCATGTGCTTCTACTATTTGTTTGCAAAGTGCAAGCCCTAAGCCCGAGCCGCCGTGCTCTCGGCTTCGAGACTTTTCAACGCGATAAAAACGCTCAAACAATTTTTGTAAGTCGTTTGGTAAAACACTTGGGGCTGAGTCTTGTAAAATAAGCTCAATATTATTGTGTGTTTTGTTGGCAAGTATTATTACTTGCCCACCTTTATGCGTGTATCTGCAGGTATTTTCTAACAGGTTTGAAAATAATTGTACAAGGCGTTCTTTATCGCCATTTATTATACATTTGCCGGCTTTTGTTAAGCTTTTGCTGTCTACATTTAATTCACGCTCTTTAAAGCGAGCGGTGTAGTTTTCAATTGATTGCTCAAAAATAGTGATTAAATCAATGCGCGCATTGTCATAGGTTAAATTAACGCTATCTGTTTTTGCTAGTTGGGCTAGGTCGTCAACAATGTGACTTAAGTTATCTACTTGATTTATGAGTAAATTAATACGCTTTGTGTCGGCTGTAAATACGCCATCTTGCACGGCTAGTAAATGCGAGCGTAGTACAGTAAGTGGGGTTCTTAATTCGTGGGATGTGTCTGACACCCATTGGAATCGCATTTGTTGGTTTTGCTCAAGCGTGTGGGCTAAGGCGTTAAAGTTGTTGGATAGGGTACCTAGCTCATCTTTACTAGAGGGGATGATTCTGCTGGCAAAATTTCCGTTTGTTAACTCATCGGTGCCAGTTACTATTTGCTTTATTGGTTTTATTAAATGGCGAGATAACACAATAGCCATAATAAATGCGAGCACAATAACGAGTAACGTGATCATAAAATAGTTATGAAATTGCGCTGCTAAAAATGCTTTTGCTGGGCTACTTTGCACAAGTTTTGAAGGTACTAAACCTATCCAGCCTATAGCGTTATTGTTTAAAAAAATAGGTTCTATATGTGGGTTGTCGTTTAAATTAGCCCTACCAATAACAACCTTTTTATTTTGATCATATAAACTTATACGTTGCCCTGTTTTAAGGGAACCTGCAGGTAAGTGTACCCACAATAAAGAAGGCGTTGCATTGCTGTTATTTGGTTTGGGTGGGGTGCTTGTGTGTTTATTCGCTTTGGGCTCGCCTGGCTTTTTTTGCGGCTCTACAATAGAGCGCCATAATTGCGTGCTTTGTGTAATGGGTTGCCAACTGCCTAATCCGCTATAAAACTCAATAAGTTGATGCTTAACCATTGCTACATGTTTTGTTTCTTCTTGTTCAACAAAGTCGTTAAAACCTGACGAAAAGGTCATGTATATAAACACAAACATAAGCCCAACAAGGGCGATATTAGTGATAAAAAAAGCTAAAAAGAATTTATGTATTAATTTCACTGATTGGCAAATAGTAAAGATCATGACGTTAACGTACCAAGCAGTATTGCATATTGATTATGTGCCTACAATTAGCGTATTTAGGGAGTTGCTTACTAAAATCCTTTTTAAGTAAGCTTTTAGGTATGTTGATTCTTGGGCTAGAACTTTATTTTTGCGGTATCGCCAGCACCCAGTAACTTATATTGTGGTTTTACAAAGCTTGCGTGTACTGCACCTAAACTTTTAGGGAACGATATGGCAAGCTCATCTACTGTTGTAAATGTGTGCTTCGCTTGAAAAACAATTTCTAGGTCGTGCGCTTCGTTGTTGCTGGTGGTAAAAGCGACGCGTTCAAACACGATAACTTGCTGATTTACACGTAAGCTCGTTTTTTGTTTAAGTGCATTTTTTACAAACTCTTCTTGTTGCTCTGCACTTAAGTTTGTAGGCATAAGCTTATCAATATCGCCCATAAGCCATGCTTGCTCGCTTTGCAGCGCTGAAATTAAATGCTCAGCATTAGTTAATACTTTTACTTCAACTTGCCCATCTCTTAAAATCACTTGGGCTGTTGTGTTTTTTAATACATGGGCGCTCACTTGAGCGCTCATACTTGTTAAAATACACGCTAGCATTAGCCATTTTAATTTTTTTAAAAAATACATAATTACTACCTTTTATTGAGGCGGTTGACCTTTTTGTTTATTGAGGTTGCTCAATAGTTGCTTTACAAATAAGGGTGTTGTCGGTTTCTAAGTCTTCGCCCCATATGAACTTTGCGTTTTTATCCCAGTTAATATCGTCGTAACCGTCTTTTGGTCCTACATCGGCAAAGTTGTGCTCTACTGCATTAGCCCAATTCGTATCGTCAAAGTTACTTTGCAGCCAGTCAGTTGGTGCTTCTTTTGACATAAACGTACAAGCGCCTTCGCCCGCTACAGGGTCTGTTTCGCTTTCGCATAATTTGTTAAGCGGCGCTTTGTGAAGTATTTCGCATTTAAAGCTTTTATTGCTTACCGCAATTACTTTATTTGTATCGGTGTCGGTAAGTTGCATAATAAAACCACCATCACCCATTTGCTGATTTTTAGCACCGATGTATTCAAGCCCAGTGTCGTTTTGCTTAAAGTCTTTAATTATTAAATTAAGCTCAATAGGGTAGTTTGCAGAAAACGTAATACTTTCGGCATTAAATGAGCGCTCTGTGGTTATTGGTACAGAATCTTCAACAAGTAACTGCTCGCCTATGTAGGCTGTAAACCAGTTATCAGCCCATGCTTCTAGTTTTAAGTTATGGTTGCCTGTAATGGCAGGATTTGTATTTTGCTTAGTGACTGTAGGAGTAAGGTGATTTGGTTGCGGACCTCTACAAAATGTACCTGTTTGAACCTTGCCACCATTACTGATGGTTTTTTGTTTAAAGCTATAGCAGTCTTTTCCCTGTGATGCAGGGCTGTAGGTAGTAAAGTAGTTTTCGCCTTGGTATGAGTAGCTCATTGTACGGCTGCCGTTTTCAGAGATTGTGTGCGTTAGGTTTTTAACGCCTCCTTGTGGCGGGCGTAAGTCGGCTCTTATACCTTGAGTATCGCCACTCAATGGTGACACTCTTGGTAATTTTGCGGTATCTACTTCACCTACTAAGCACTGAATGATATACGGCGGCATAGCTGATGTTTGGTAGCGATAGCCAAATGTGTCGTCGGCTTGCCCATTACATACATCAAGGTCACCTTTGGCAATTGCACTGCCGTCTGGGTTTTTACTACCATAGAGCGGGTAACCATCGTAAGCCCAACCAATAATGGCATCGCTTGATTGGTTTTTCATTGTGTCAATCATACACGTTGGCGATACGTGGTAATGGTAGTCATCACCTCGTCCTGCGTGTCCGCCGCATATATCTAACTGTCCGAGTGCTAACGTGTCGTGTTTCTCATCGTAGCTATTTACGTCTAGTTCGCCTTGCGAAGAATAGTCGTATATTGGTACACCATTAACGGCAACACCTACGGCTGCATCAATTGTAGTAATTGCTTTTGCTTTTTTAGGATTTAGTTTTATAGGTGCGGCGTAGTCTTTAGCTGGAACGGGTATTTGCTCGTTAGTACCTGTAATACCAGTCATTACTTCATGATCAGGATAAGTAGATGAGGCAATATAAGCATAGTGTTCATCGCACGTAACAGATACGCTTTTATCAAACCCTGCATTACTCACTGATTGTGTAATAGCATCGCAACGAGGTGATTTTACGTTAGCGGTTAAATATGATTTATCAGGCTTTGGTTGCTCATTTGGTTTTGGTCTTGCATTAGGTTTGTGCTCGGCGCTATTGGCGCTTCGCGAGTATTTAACCGTCATACTTGCAGTATCGAGCGTAATATCTTTTACAGCAGCGAGTAATGCTGAGCGATCTACTTTTGTATCGCTATTAAAGGTAACCGGTGCAGATAACGCGTACACAGTATAAGTATAGCTTTTTTCACCCGGACCTTTAGAGCAAGGCGGTGCGTATTGGTTTAAATCGTTTACGCTATTAGAGCCTACTTCACCGAGAGTTTCGCCCGCTTTAATTTGTGTTTTATCGGCGGTAATATTATACATGGTCCAATACCAATGCATTCCCTCTGGCGCTTTATGATCCATAATTAATGCATAATATTTGGTTGTGTCAGGTGCACCGCTCCAGTTAAGTGGAGGGCTAATGCTTTGCCCATCGCACGTATAAGTAATAGGCAAGTTACCGCCACCGCTTACCTTTGAGCTTGTTAGAGTAAAATCATTGAGGTTTGATTGTTGAAGTGATTGGCTGTTTTGCTCATTGCAGGCACTTAAGGTTACACAGCACAGTGCACTGAGTAAAAAGGCATAGGTATTTTTCATCATTTAAAACTCCAAAGATTAAGAGTACATAGAAAGAATTAGCTATTAAGAGTGTAGTTCTCAAATGTAGGGCAATTATGTAGTTTTAAACTTTTTTGTTCTTATTTAAGGACAGGCGTTAAGTTGTGAGTTGCTTACGGGGATAAAAGACTGGGTATGAACGCTTGGTTATGGAAGGAAATATTAACTTAAGCATGGGCGTTATTTTCCTGGCTTAAACAGCGCTAAAATCCTTATTTTAAATAAGGATTTTCACCCATTGCGACGACCACACAAAAAATTCTTAAATCTAACTCTAGCTGGTGATAACTCGGCTCCATATGGCAGCAAAGTTGATAAAAGCCTTTGTTGTGATCTTTTTCTTTAAAGTGGGCAAGCTCATGTACCACTAACGCTTTTAATAATGGCTCGGGAGCACGCAGTAAGTCGCTGTTTATCGCTAAATCGTGCTTACGGGTTTTACCTTGCATTCGATACGTATGTGTACCAAGTGCATTAGTAACCATGTCACCTTGCTTTTTAAATGCTGCACGACCAAATGGTGGCGCATTTTTTAAATACTGTTTTTTAAGCTCGGTTGCATAGCTATAAAGTAATTTATCGCTAGTAATGGTATGTGCTTGCGGGTACTTTTTAAGTAAGTAGTCACATACCTTTTTGTTATTTATAAGGCTTAATACTTGCTCAACAATGTTAGCTGGGTAGCCGGTAAAGTAACGTGCGTATTCACTCATTATTATTTCTCTGTCGTTTTACTTTTAAAAAAGTGCTCGCTGGTGGGCTTCTTTTTCGCCAGTAAATGGGTTTAATGCTCTGTGATCATAACCTAGGTCCTTACAAAACTGGCGAGCTAATAACGGCGCTTCTCGGTTATCTGCTGTATGAAAAAACACATAAGGCGTTTTTCCTTCATCAAGCCATTGTTTTACTTTACTTAGCCACGGTTTATAAAAGGGTTTAAAGTCATTTTGTAAATCGGCTATTACAAAGCGCGCCATAGGCTCTGAGCCAGTAGCTATTGCATGTACCGGTAAGTGGGGCTTTTTTTGCTGTGCATCTATTAGCGCTTCGGTTGTTGGTTTTACGGCAAATAGGGCGCGAGTATCCATCGATATGCGATTTATGTTGTTTGCCATTAATAACTGATTAAGTGCTATTTCGGCTTCACCCTTTTGAAAAAACGCAGTATGACGTACCTCTACACCGTAATTAACCTCTTTTGGTAATAGGCTAATAAATTGGGCGAGTTTGGGTAAGTCACCAGGGCCAAATGCTTTAGGTAATTGCAGCATGATTTGCCCAGTTTTTTCTAAAATAGGGGTAAACAAGTTTAGCCAATCAGTAAGCTCGGTTTGAACATTAGTTAGGTGCAGCTCGTGGCTAAAGCGACGATTAAACTTAAACGTAAATTTAAAATCATCGGGTACGCTGTTTGCCCAGCGCAATACGGTACTTGGCGATGGGTCAGCGTAAAAGCTGGTATTACCTTCAACAGAGTTAAAGTGTTGGGCGTATTGGCTAAGCATATCGGCGTTTTTACATTGGCTTGAAAATAAATTGCCTTTCCATGCATTACTCGACCACTGCGGGCATCCAATATATAACATACAAACTAGCGCCTTATTATAAAGTGGCGATAGTGTAGCAAATAACAAAACGAGCTGCTGTAAATTCAGGGGCAAAAGCGGCACACGCCCTAGCATCTTAATGTTAGTTGAGTATAATGCAGGGCTTAATTTGATTATTTTTAGATTGCTAGCGGCTTTATTTGTATTGTGGTGACCTGTTTTTTAAATCACACGCCTTAAAACAAATAAATATAACCGTTTAAGCCTTTTATCTGACAGGAAAACTATGCGCTCTATATATTGCGGACAGCTAAATAAAACTCACGTAGATCAAGAAGTTGAACTATGTGGCTGGATCAACAAACGACGTGACCTTGGTGGACTTATCTTTGTCGATTTACGCGATAGAGAAGGTTTAGTACAAGTTGTATTCGACTCTGACATTGAAGAGTTAATGAGTTCAGCTAACACACTTCGCCAAGAATTTTGTGTTCAGCTAAAAGGTACTGTACGTGCACGCCCTGATAGCCAAGTAAATAAAGATATGGCAACAGGTGAAATTGAAGTTTTAGGTACTGAGCTTACAATTATTAACCGCTCTGAACCGCTTCCACTTGATTTTAACCAAGTAAACTCAGAAGAGCGTCGTTTAAAATACCGTTACTTAGACCTACGTCGTCTAGAAATGAGTGACCGTATTAAATTACGTGCTAAAGCAAGCAGCTTTGTTCGTCGCTTTTTAGATGAAAACGGCTTTTTAGACATCGAAACACCTGTACTTACTAAAGCAACGCCAGAAGGCGCACGCGATTACTTAGTGCCAAGCCGCGTTCATAAAGGTAGTTTTTACGCTTTACCACAGTCTCCACAGTTATTTAAGCAATTGTTGATGATGTCGGGTTTCGACCGTTACTACCAAATTGTTAAATGTTTCCGTGATGAAGATTTACGTGCCGATCGTCAACCAGAATTTACCCAAATAGATATAGAAACCTCGTTCATGAGCTCTGATCAAGTACGTGGTATGACTGAAAAAATGATCCGCGAGATGTGGCAAACATTGTTAAACGTTGATTTAGGCGATTTTCCAATCATGCCTTACAGCGAGGCAATGAGCCTTTACGGTTCTGATAAGCCTGATTTACGTAACCCAATGAAGTTAGTTGATGTTGCAGATTTAGTTAAAGACGTAGAGTTTAATGTTTTCTCAGGTCCAGCTAACGACGAAAAAGGTCGTGTTGCTGTATTAACTGTACCGGGTGGCGCTAAGCTTTCTCGTAAACAGCTTGACGATTACACTAAGTTTATTGGTATTTACGGCGCTAAAGGCATGGCGTGGATGAAAGTAAATGACCACACTGCAGGCGCTGAAGGTGTTCAATCACCAGTGGCTAAGTTTTTAAGCGAAGACGTAATCACAAAATTACTTGAGCGTACTAATGCACAGTCTGGCGATATTATTTTATTCGGTGCCGATAAGCGCAATACAGTAAATGAAGCAATGGGCGCACTGCGCGTTAAGATTGGTGTTGACTTAGAAATCACTAACCTTAATAGTTGGGCACCACTTTGGGTTGTAGACTTCCCAATGTTTGAAGAAGATGACGAAGGCACATTACATGCTGTGCATCATCCATTCACTGCACCAAAAGATATTACTGCAAGTGAGCTTGAAGCAAACCCTGCTGCGGCTATTTCAGATGCCTACGACATGGTATTAAACGGCTACGAAGTGGGTGGCGGTTCGGTACGTATTCATAATGCAGATATGCAAGAAACTGCATTTAGAATTTTAGGTATTAACGAGCAAGAGCAACAAGACAAATTTGGCTTTTTACTTGATGCACTTAAATACGGCACACCACCACATGCTGGTTTAGCATTTGGTCTTGACCGTTTAGCAATGCTTTTATGTGGTACCGATAACATTCGTGACGTTATTGCTTTCCCTAAAACAACACAAGCGTCGTGTTTATTAACTAACGCACCTAGTAAGCCTAACCTTGATTCGTTAGCTGAGCTTGCAATTAGTGTTGTAGAAAAAGAAGTATCAAGCGAAGAGTAATTATTACTTAGCTTTTGAGCTGAATTTAAAAACCCTTAAGTTATATGCTTAAGGGTTTTTTTATGGTTAAATTTATAGCAGAGTGTGTTTTAAACGAACAGATGAAAAGGAATTATTATGTCGATCAATGCCACCTTACTTGGTGAATTTTTAGTTTTTTTTATTGTGCTGAGTATTCCTATTTTTGCTGTAATTAGCTACAAAATAGGTAAGCGTAAAAGTACTATGCCGGGTGTTTTAGCTTTTGTGGGTGGCTGTTTAGCGCTATTTCCACTATTTGCTTTGATTTTTATTGCAGTGCTTGCGCTTAAAAAAGATTTACCTAAAAATAGCGTCTATGCCCATTAAAAACTAGGTTAATAGTGTCAATTTCAAATAATAATCACTACTTCGACGAGCAATTTAATGCTTTACAGCGCGAAGAGCAACTAACTGAAAATTCTGAGTTTGAAGAGTGCACATTTACCGATTGCGACTTTTCAGGCGGGCAGTTTAAAAATTGCCGATTTATACAGTGCAACTTTAAAAACTGTAATTTATCGTCACTTAAATGGAACTACAGCTCGCTTGAAGATGTAAGTTTTAGCCACTGTAAATTAAATAGTCTGCAATGGACTGACGTAGATTGGCCAGCGCTTAGTATTAACGCACCGGTGAGTTTTAATTATTGCGAGCTCAGTAATAGTTCTTTTTTTGAATTAACCCTCAAAGCCCTCAAACTAACACACTGCTTTGCCAAAAATGTTGATTTTAGACATGCTGATTTAAGCGGTAGTGAATTTACAGGAACAGATTTTCGCGATAGTGAGTTTTTTCAAACTAACTTAACAAAATGTGATTTTGTAGGTGCGACAGCGTTTAATATAGATTTGAATAATAATATTTTAGCGAATGCTAAGTTTGATCGCTTCGAAGCACTTAATTTACTTACCAGCCTTAATATAGAGCTTTGTGATTAATTTAGTTTAATATGATTACATATCTAGAAGCGACAGCTTGGCTGGGCTTCTAGATACTGCGTAACTGCGTAACTGCGTAACTGCGTAATTAACGGCTAGGGCCATTTTTATTACGTGCACTGGCAAGCTGTCTTGCGATTTCTAATAACGCAGGTGAAATATCTTCAGCGCCATCTTTAATTAGTTTTGTAACGTCACCTGATGAAAACAAACCGTCACGTGGTGATTTAATACCTAACTCACGAACAAAATCCTTCGTTTTACCTGTGCTGCCTGTTTCAATAAACTTAAAAATAATACGTTCATTGTTGTTTTTAGCAGGGGTTTTTAGTGTTTCGATTTCGTCATGTATTGCCGTTAGTTTGTCTTCTAAAATTTCTATACGTTCTTGAATGCTATTGTATGATTTCATTTATTGGATCTTTTACTAAATATATTTAAACAATGGCGGCTATTATCGCATAGTTTGTCAATAGAGAATGCAAAGCTATAAAGTAAAAGTTATTTTTAATTAAAAACAATAATTTATATAAATTTAAATATGCAAAAAACACTTAAAAAGCTTTTTATATTAAGCGCACTAGCTCTAAGCACATTAGTTATGAGCACAGCAAGCTATGCAAATGAGAACGTTATAACTGATAAAAGCCGTAATCGCGATATTCCTATCAATATTACATTGCCAGCTAATAATGCTAAGTGTACAGTGCAAGCAAAATGCCCTGTGGCATTTATTAATGCGGGCTACGGTATTAGCCATAATGAATATACGTTTGTTAGTAATGTGTTCAATCAGCACGGATATTTAACAATAGCCGTTGCACATGAATTAAAAAGTGACCCTTACCTTAATCGTGAGCAACCTTACTTAACCACTCGCATGGAAAACTGGCACCGTGGCGTAGTAACGCTTAAGTTTTTAGTTAATGAGCTATCGAGTAAATACCCAGCGTACGACTTTACAAAACTCACCTTATTTGGGCATTCTAATGGCGGTGATATTTCCGCATTATATGGCTCTATTTATCCAAACGAAGTTAGCACTATTATTACGCTCGATCATCGCCGCATGTTGATCCCGCGCAATAAAAACATTCGCGTACTTACACTTCGCGGTAGTGATTACCCAGCTGATGCGAATGTGTTGTTAAACGATTCAGAGCTGGATAAGTTTCCTGTTACACAAACACTAATAGAAAAATCTCGCCATAACGATATGTACGATGGCGGACCAATATGGCTGGTGGATAGAATGAGTAAAGAAGTAGAGGGATTTTTAGATAGTAATAAGCTTTAGGAACGAGTAACAATGGAATTATATGAGCAAGTAGGTCGTAAATTTGTAGCTGGCATTTATACTTGTGATCTCAAAGGTTCAATTTGGACAGAAGCTTTTAAATTTATATTAAGATCATATGACGAGTTACATATTCAAAAAGATAAAATTCATCTTATTTGGACTGAGAACGGAGGGCAATTAAGGCGTAAGCTTTCAAATGATAAACTCTTACTCAGTGTCTTAAAGTTGACTCTTCCAAAATACACCGGGAAAGCATTGGTACTATATCGTGGTGAGTGCCAATTTTTATATGATCAAAATAAGATTGGTTTCTGTTGGACTCCTTTGCAAAGTGTTGCAGAGATGTTTGGTAGTGGTCTAAACGCAATTGAATCAGGAGGTGTTCTCTTAAAAGCTTATGCCCCAGAGTCCGCAATTCTCTCATCACCGAATAAGCACAGTACTGAGCAGATGGAAGAATTTGAGTATACGTGTGATCCTACAGCTTTGGTTAATATTGAAGCTATACAATTTTTTAATAAATTTTAATCAATCTTATATTTAAAAGCATAGCGCAGTGTTAGCTGCGCTATATTACTTTTATGGTAGTTACTCTACCAATTCACTTATAATAACAGGATTGTTATGTAGTGTTTTATGCACAGGGCATTTGTCGGCTATTTCGAGTAAACGCTGGCGCTGCTCTTGTGTTAAATCACCGATTAAAGTGATTTTGCGGGTAATGGCTTCTAGGTTACCGGTTTGCTCACAATCGTCGCAATCTTTGTTGTAATCTCGAGTGTGATCAAGTTCTACTTTGACATGCTCTAGCGCTAAGTTTTTACGTGTAGCGTACATGCGCAGTGTCATTGCTGTACAGGCACCAAGCCCCGCTAATAAGTGATGATACGGATCGGGGCCTAAGTTTTTACCGCCTACCTTTATTGGCTCATCTGCAAGCCAAGTATGATCTTTGGTGCTTACGTGCTGAGTAAATACATGATCTTTTTCTTCAACAAGTACATTGCCACCCGTTAGGCTTGCGGCGTATTTTGTTTTGTCATATTTAACGTAGCGATTAGCCCACGTTGCAATTATTTGTGCTGCGTAGTCGGCATCGTTTTTATTAGTAAGTAAGTGATCGGCGTTATCTAGGCTAATAAAACTTTTAGGGTGCTTGGCTGATGCATAAATTTTTTCAGCTTCACTAATATTTACAGTTGCATCAATAGGGGAGTGCATTACTAATAATGCGCGCTTAAGTTTACTGATGTGGCTTTTATCGTACTTGGCTATATCGTCAATAAATTGCTTTTTAATGGTAAATTCGCGACCGGCTAAGTTAACTTTAGCTTCACCCGCTTCGTTAATTTCATCAAGGTGTGCTTTAAAATTATGCGCTACGTGCTGCGCATCTGACGGTGCGCCAATAGTTGTAATAGCCGATACTTCAGGAATATGCTCAGCAGCAGCAAGTACTGCAGCCCCGCCTAAACTGTGGCCAATAAGTAGTTGCGGCGCCGCAAAATGCTCACGTAAATGATTTGCTGCAGATACTAAGTCTTGAATGTTTGACGAAAAGTTACTGTTAGCAAAGTCGCCATCGCTATTGCCTAAACCGGTAAAGTCAAAACGCAGTACGGCTATGCCTTGTTGCGTAAGTGCACGGCTTATACGTGTAGCTGCTGCTATGTCTTTTCCGCATGTGAAGCAGTGTGCAAATAGCGCGTAAAACTTAACGTCACCAGAGGGAAGTTCAAGTTGGCCGGCAAGTTCTAAATCGCCGCTTTTAAAAGATACTTTTTGTCGCATGGGGAGCCTTATTTACACAAATAAAATACATTATAGTAGTAGACCAGAGATTGTTACTAAACCTTGCAAATTCAACGTTTTTTTATAAGTTGATCTTGATCAAGCTAAGTGGCGGTGGCTATGCTTTACGGACATATGTCCTTATGTTTTTAAGGTCATTTGTCTATCCTCGCATAGCGCTATAATGAAGGCTCTGCTACTTTATCTTAGCTATTTGCTACTATTGAAGCAGTTCACTTCTCACAACCTATTCACTGGAACGTACAATGCAATTACCTACTGTTGATTATAAAGCTCCCGATGCGGCTGCACAATTTGTTGAATCATTAAGAAATACTGGATTTGGCGTTTTAAAAAACCACCCAATCCCACAGTCTTTAGTTGAGTCTATTTACAAAAATTGGCAAGACTTTTTTAACTCAGAGCAAAAGCAGGACTTTTTATTCTCTAAAGAAACTCAAGACGGTTACTTTCCGCCTTCAGTATCTGAAGTAGCGAAAGGCTTTACAATAAAAGACATTAAAGAGTACTTCCATGTGTACCCTAAAGGTCGCGTTCCTGCAGAGCTTGAAGCTGATGTACGTGAATACTACCGTTTAGCAAGTGAATTTGCTGGTACTTTACTAAGCTGGGTGCAGGCTGAATCTCCAGCTGATGTACGTGCTAAGTTTTCGATTGATTTAAAAGACATGATTGCCGGTTCTGAGCAAACATTGTTACGTATTTTACATTATCCGCCAATGACAGGTGATGAAGAGCCAGGTGCTATTCGCGCAGCAGCTCACGGCGATATTAATTTATTGACTGTATTGCCAGCTTCTAATGAGCCTGGTTTACAAGTTCAAAAAACAGATGGCGGTTGGTTAGACGTGCCATGTGATTTTGGCAGCTTAATTATTAATATTGGCGACATGCTACAAGAAGCGTCGGGCGGGTATTTCCCATCGACAATTCACCGTGTAATTAACCCAACGGGCAAAGCATCTACTAAATCGCGTATATCACTGCCGTTATTTTTACACCCGCATCCAGATGTTGTGCTTTCAGAGCGCTACACGGCAGATAGCTACTTGCAAGAACGCCTGCGCGAGTTAGGTGTTAAGTAACTCTTATACTTAGAGTAATTAAGTATAAATATAAAACGGCTTATGGCCGTTTTTTGCATTTTTAAGCAACTTGGTCACAGGTTTAATTTTATTAAGCTATGCTCAATTGCTCGCAACGTAAATAATGGCATGCATTCTTAGCTACTACAGGTATAATGCGCGCAACTGGCTAATGTAGCCTAATTTAAAAGAGAGTTTATATGAGTTTTGAAGGTTTAGGTTTATCACAGTCTTTGGTTAATGCGGTTTTAGAAAAGGGCTATGAAACGCCAACGCCGATTCAGGCTCAAGCAATTCCTGCAATTATTGAACGCCGTGATGTTATGGCGGCAGCGCAAACGGGTACTGGTAAAACAGCAGGTTTTACATTACCACTTATTGAACGTTTGTCTTCTGGCCCTAAAGCTAAAAGTAACCACGTACGTGCACTTATTTTAACGCCTACACGTGAGCTTGCTTTGCAAGTAAGCGAAAACGTTGAAGAGTACGCTAAGCATTCGGATGTGAGTTCATTTGTAGTTTACGGTGGCGTTAAAATTAACCCACAAATGCAGCGTCTTCGTAAAGGTGTTGATATTTTAGTAGCAACACCGGGTCGTTTAATTGATTTACATAATCAAAATGCCGTTAAGTTTGATAGCGTTGAAGTGCTTGTACTCGATGAAGCTGACCGCATGCTAGACATGGGCTTTATTCACGACATTAAACGCTTAATTGCTAAAATGCCTGCTAAACGTCAAAACTTGATGTTTTCGGCTACATTTTCAGATGAAATTCGTGCATTAGCAAAAGGGTTAATTAATGACCCAGTTGAAATTTCAGTTGCTGCAAAAAATACCACAGCTAAAAGTGTTACTCAGTGCGTTTACGCGGTAGATAAAACACGTAAAACAGCATTGCTAAGCCACTTGATTCGCACTAACGATTGGCAACAAGTGTTAGTTTTTAGCCGTACAAAGCATGGTGCTAACCGCTTAGTTAAACAACTAGAACGCGATGACATTGTAGGCGCTGCTATCCATGGTAATAAATCACAAGGCGCACGTGTAAAAGCGCTTGATGGTTTTAAAAGTGGTGAAGTACGCGTACTAGTAGCAACAGACATTGTTGCACGTGGTTTAGACATTGTTGAATTACCGCATGTTGTTAACTACGACTTACCAAACGTATATGAAGATTACGTTCACCGTATTGGCCGTACAGGCCGTGCTGGTGCATCGGGTCATGCAATTTCGTTTGTAACAACAGAAGATGCTGTTGATTTATACGGTATTGAACGCTTTATTGGTGAGCTTATACCGCGTGCTGAAGAAGACGGTTTTGAGCCTATTAACCCAGTAGCAGAGCGCGCATTAGATGCTCGCCCACTGCCGGCTAAAAAACCTAAGAAAAAGCAGCCTTTTAATAAGCCTAAATCTGATAGCAGCAAGCCTAACAGTAAAAAGCCGAACAATGGTGGTAATGGTACCGGCCCACGCCGAGGTGGTTCTAAAAAGCCAGCAGCTAAAACAGATGACAGCGCGCAAAACCCATGGGCAAAGCGTGAATCTGTTGGCGGTAATGGCCAACGCCGCCGTCGCACAAATAACGATTAATCATTATTAAAGATTATATTGGCGTTTAATTAATTTAGAATTTAGTTAAGTGCTGATACAAAAAAACGCGCTCCCTTCTTTTGAATAAATAGAAGTAGCGCGTTTTTTATTGCCTGTAATGTGTTATTAGCTGATTAAATAGTTAACACCTAAACCTACAAATAAAGTCACACTTACGCTAAGTAGTGTACCGAGCATAACGTACTCGGTAAGTTTTTTATCTTTACTGGCACTTAAATCGCCAAACCTAAATACCGATTTTGCGGCAAGTAAAAAACCAAGCCCTGCAAATTGGTCAAGCAATATAAAGCTCAGCATAAGTACGCGCTCCAACATACCAATGCTTTGCCCTGCAAGCACTAAGCTACCAGTACTTGAAAAGTTACTTGTTAAACGCTCTAACATCATTCTTATAAATACGGCGCTAGGACTCAAAATAATTAAATAACCACATACCACCCACAGTATTTTGGGATCAGTGAGCATATTATTAATTGCAGCCATAAAGCTACTGTTATCAGTTAGCCAAATACTGAGCGCAATAATAACGAGTATGTGCGCTATTTGATCAAGTAAAAAAGGCACCACGCCTTTATTAGAATACGATTTAGCTATATCAATAAAATAATGGCTCACCATAATGCTTGCCGTTGCAATTAAAACACTGCTTAGTTGCTGCCAGCCAAATGTGTATTCCCACATGGTAACGATGAGTGCACTTGTTACACCATGCACGAGTACATGAAAATAAAGCTTACTGGCTTTAAAGTGACGAGTGTTTCTGTCGTTCACCCAACTCATAGGTTGCCAGTAAAAGTCAGCGAGTAAGTGGCCAATAATAAGGGCGACCAGTAAAAGTGAAAACGCCATTATTCACCTCCTTTAATTATATTTTTTATAACGTGTTGTGTGTGCTTAATGAAGCGCTCTATAAGTTGGTAGTGCGCTAAATTTAGTAGTTTTGTTACATTTTCGCGACTTGTTTTAAGCTCTTTAGCAAGTGCCGCATGGCTGTTGTCTGATGATGTTAAATAGACATACAAGGCATTTGCTTGTTTTTGTGTAATTTTAGTGAGCAATACGTCAGCAAAGGCTAAATTAAGATTTAAGCTTTCATCGAGCTGCTGCTCATTAATACTAAAAACAAAGCGTTGATTGCCTATTTTATCAAGGGCTTGCCCCGAAAGGGTAAAAGCAGAGCCGGTGGCTGTTTTTATATCGCTGCGCGGGTTATCTATTTGCCCAAGCGCTAGGCTTTGGCGTAGCTCATAACCTGATGATTTAAGGTGTAAATACACTAGTATGGCGTTTTTAAAAAGATACTCCGGATTATTAACTTGTAACTGAAAGGAATCGCCTCGGTATATATTCCAAAGGGTTTGCTCACCCGAAATATTTCGCAAACTTTGCTCTAGTTGGTAAAGCATGGCATCGTATTGCTGCTTAGGGATGGTTTGCGATTTAATAATATCGCCGCTGATCACACCAATCATAAAAATCTCAAAATGGTTACTTTTTAATATGTAACCAATATTGGTTACATAAGGGTATGTAACTAATTTAGGTTACTTAAATATAAATTGCAAGGTACACTTATTTTATAACGTTACTTTTATTGCTATTAATCCTCACTAGGACACTAAATGACTTTACAAAACGAGCAGCAGAGCACTAAACCACGGGTCGGTATTTTTGTTGATGTGCAAAATATTTATTACACGTGCCGTGAGAGTTACGGAAAAAACTTTGACTACAATGCGTTTTGGCGGGTAATGCAAACGCAATACAATATTGAATGTGCTTTTGCGTATGCTATTTATCGAGGGGATGAAAAGCAAAACCAGTTTCAAAATATTTTGCGTGCGATTGGTTTTGACGTAAAGCTAAAGCCATTTATTCAACGCCGTGATGGAAGTGCCAAAGGCGATTGGGATGTAGGCATAACAATAGATATGTTAGAGCAGGGTAAAAATCTTGATAAGGTTATTTTGCTCTCTGGCGATGGTGACTTTGCCTTGTTACTTGGGCATTTAAAAAATCAATATAATGTACCGTGCGATGTTTACGGTGCTGACCGGTTAACCGCTGAGGTATTAAAACAAAGCGCTGAGCAATTTCATTTAATTGATAATACTTTGCTACTTTAATAGCAAAAAATAGTTAAAAAAATGCAAGCTAAGTGCCTGCAACATGAGAGATTTTAATACAAAGCCGTAATAGGTGAATTAAGCTTTATATAGGCTTTTTTTATTACTGTAATCAATTGGGTTTGCTAAATGATTATGGTAATTTTAAAGCATAACGAGTTACCAAGGACTTACATGCTTCATTACAGCAACATGCCACTAGATAGAGGCTCAAATTTTCGTAAAGACCCATCGTGGCTTAAAGCGCAAATGTCGGCGCAAAGTAAATGGGTTTTAGTTAAAAATAATCAAACCCTATTTATTAAAGATACCCCTAAAGTAAGCTATTTAACATATCAACAAGTGGCACATTTAGATTTAACGAGTGCTATTTTTGTTGGTTTAAACAATGCTAAACATGGTGTGTTTGCACTGGATGTATCTGATCTGGATGAAAGCGTACTTACACCTTTAATAGAGGGCGCTCAGTTTTTTGATATTCGCCAATATGGGCCTCAAGTAACCATTAAATATGCCTCAATAGCGGCCCTTGCGAGAGGTTTATGTTATTGGCATGCCACGCATCGTTTTTGTGGGCGCTGTGGTAATAAAAACCGTTCAGTGGAAGCCGGGCACTCTAGAGTGTGTGAAAACGAAAACTGTAAGCATCCTACGTTCCCCCGCACCGATCCTGCGGTAATTATGGTTGTAACTAAAGTCTTTGCAGATGGAGTAGAGCGCTGTTTGTTAGGTCGCCAAGCTGCGTGGCCCATTGGTATGTATTCGTCGCTTGCTGGATTTGTAGACCCAGGGGAAACACTGGAACAAGCTGTTGCGCGTGAAGTTAAAGAAGAGGCAGGTATAGAGGTTGATAATGTACGTTATGTAGCATCTCAGCCATGGCCGTTCCCATCGTCAATTATGCTTGGTTTTTTTGCAGAGGCGACATCTGAGGAAATTAACGTAGATAAAGAAGAGCTAGACGATGCAAAATGGTTTAGCCGTGAAGACTTAGCGCAATTTGGTAATTGGCACGAAGAAGGTGAGCATTTAAAGCTGCCTAGAACCGACTCTATCTCTCGTTATTTAATTGAGCATTGGCGCACAAACCCTTAAGGATTAACAATGTCGAGTAAAAGTAATAAAAACACTCAGCTAGTGTCATCAGGACGCAAAAAAGCGTATACACACGGCGTAGTAAACCCGGTTGTACAGCGTGCATCTACTATTGTATTTGATACCGTAGCAGATTTAAAAGAAGCAGCTAAAACCCGTGGCGATAAAACGTTATTTTATGGGCGCCGGGGCACAACAACACACTTTGCGCTGCAAGAAGCGATTACAGAACTTGAAGGCGGCGAAGGCTGTGCACTATACCCGTGTGGCGCAGCGGCGATTAGCCAAGTATTTTTATCGTTTTTAAAAACCGGTGATCATATTTTAATGGTTGATAACGTGTACGAACCAACTCGTGACTTTTGCGATAAAATTTTAACAGGGCTTGGAATTACCACTTCGTACTACCCGCCAACCATTGGCGCAGGTATTAAAGATTACATTCAGCCAAATACTAAAGTGTTGTTTTTAGAATCCCCAGGTTCTATTACGATGGAAGTGCAAGATGTGCCCGCTATGGTAAAAGTAGCCAATGAGCACAATGTCATGACCATGCTTGATAATACCTACGGTAACGGCTTGCATTATCGCCCGTTAGAGCACGGTGTTGATATTAGTATTCAGGCTGCAACAAAGTATATTGTTGGCCATTCAGACGTGATGATGGGTGTGGCTGTTGCTAATAAAAAGTATTGGCCAACCTTGCGCGAAAACTCGTACTTACTAGGGCAATGTACCAGTGCCGATGATGCGTATTTAGCGCTTAGAGGCCTGCGTACAATGGGTGTGCGTTTAAATCAACATGAAAAAGCAGCAATAGAAGTAGCTAAATGGCTTGAACAACATGAGCTTGTTGATCATATTCGCCACCCTGCATTTGAAACCTGCCCAGGGCATGAGTTTTTTAAACGTGATTTTGATGGCAGTAATGGGCTGTTTTCATTTGTGATGAAAACCGGTAATCAAAAAGCGATTGATGAATTTTTAGATAGCCTTGAGCATATTAAAATGGGCTTTTCGTGGGGCGGTTTTGAAAGTTTAGTAACGGCTAATTTAACTATGAAAGGGCTACGTTCAAATACAGGTTGGGATTTAGGCCCGGTTATTCGCCTGCATATTGGCCTTGAAGATGTTGAAGATTTAATTAGCGATTTAAGACAAGCACTTGAGGTTTATAAGCAGCATTTATAATTTATATCGCAATTTATGCTGTTACATTTAAATGTATTGTTACAAAGCTCACCATAGGTGGGCTTTTTTTTGCTGGTAATTCAAGGTGTTTACACTTAGTGTGGATAAATACACAGAAAATAAAAAGTCATTAAGGATAGTCAATGGCAACACCATTACCGATAAACGTAGGGCGATTAACGCAAATAGCGGGATTTGAGCTTGTACGTATGTTTTTAACTAAACGTGGACTTATTGCATTAGCTGCCTTTGCATTGGTGTGGCTAATCATACTGCGCTACCCAATAGGACAAGCAGTAGGTATTGTAAGTGCGCCCGATTTTGAGCAAATAGCCCGTGATATATCAGGTTCTATTGGTTTAAGTAAGTTATTAGATTGGCCTGAGGCCGAATTTGCTATGTACTGGTTAATAGCCCTGTATAGCTTTCCCGTTTTTGGTTTATTTATTTGTAGCGATCAAACAGTAGGCGACAGAGAGCGTGGCACACTGAGGTTTTTATCTCTGCGCTCCACTCGCTTTGAAATACTGTTTGGCCGTTTTTTAGGGCAGCTAGCGGTATTAGCCTGCTTAGTAGGCATTACTCTTGTGGCTACGCTCGCTGTACTAGGGTTTAGAGAGCCAAGTTTACTGGCTGGTGGTTTTGCCCGTGCACTTTCTATATTTTTAATATTAGTGATTACTCTGTGCCCATTTGTAGCACTTATGACGTTAATAAATACTTTTGCTCGCTCATCGCGCTTATCTATTGTATTGGCAATTTTATATTTTGCAGCAGGCGGTATTGTAGTTGGTATATTGCAATGGCAAATACCCGCATTAGGCTTGCTTGATTATTTATTTCCGGGTGTGCAAATAGAGTTATTAGCGGGGCAAAATTTACCATTATTAAGCGCTGTTGCTATTCCCCTTGTGCAAACTGCGGTGCTACTAAGCGTTGCTCAACGTATTTTTGCAAGGAGCTCACTATGAGACCATTAATTACAGCTAGCGGTTTGAGTAAATCGTATGGTGCAAAACTTGCGCTTAATAATGTGGACTTTGAAATTAACAAAGGCGCGCCAGTGGCGCTTGTTGGGCCAAATGGTGCGGGTAAAACTACCTTATTTAGTTTGTTGTGCGGCTATATAGCGCCAAGTAAAGGCAGCCTTGAAATATTAGGGCATAAGCCAGGTAGTGCTGCTTTATTTAATAAAGTAAGTGCATTACCGCAAGATGCACAACTTGACCCTCGTTTTAATATAGACAAGCAACTCGCCTTTTATGCAAAACTACAAGGTATGGGGGCAAAGCAAAGCCAAACTGAGGCGCTACGTGTACTTGATTTAGTTGGCTTAAAAGAAATTGCAAAGCAGCGTGCAGGTGACTTATCGCACGGTATGCGCAAGCGCGTTACGATAGCGCAAGCACTTATTGGTTCACCACAAATTGTAATGCTTGATGAAGCAACCGCAGGGCTTGATCCGATTCATGCCAGAGAAGTACGTGAGCTAGTATCTGAATTAAGTGAGCAGGCTACATTTATTTTAAGCTCTCACGATTTAACTGAGCTTGAGCGACTATGCTCACAGGTACTTCATTTAGACAAAGGCGTACTAAGCGAGCACCAAACAAAAACTAATAATACCGATAAACACTTTTATACATTAATGCTAAGCGAGGCTTATCAAAATGTTGAGCAACAGCTTCAAGCAATTGCAGGGGTGAGCCGGGTGTATATGAGCCAACATAAAGAATATGTAGTTGAGTATCAGCCAACAGGTGAGCCGCTTGATATTGCACTGCTGAGTTTTTGTCATCAGCACAATTGGAAGTACAGGCAGTTAGTTAATGGTCACACATTAGAGAATCAAATATTTAAACAGGAGAAAGTATAATGGGTTTACTTAGCGGACTTATGGGTAATGCAAGCGAAGTTGACGATTCTGATTTAGAGAAAATCCTCGCCAATACATTAATTGACGGTGAACAAGTAGAAAAGGCATATAAAGTAGTACGTGATATGTTTATTTTTACTAATAAGCGTTTAATCTTAATTGATAAGCAAGGTATGACCGGTTCTAAAATGGAAATGGTGAGTGTTGCTTACTCTAAAATTACCAAGTTTAGTAAAGAAAGCGCAGGCCATTTTGACTTAGATGCCGAGCTAAAAATATGGGTTGGCTCAGATCCAACACCAATTAGTAAAGAGTTTAAGTCTGGCGATAATATTAACGATGTTTACCGTATTATTAGCCAACACGCGCTTTAATACGGTACATGTTTTAAGTAGTTGTTGACTAAATGTTGCAACTACTTTAATTTTACAGTTTACAACACTTCCTTACAATTAACTTAATAAATACAACCGGTTAGTTAAGTTTTCATTCAGTTTCCTAACGTTAGCATGTTCCTCGACTTTAGCAATACAGCTAGAGCATAAAAAGCAATGTACATAGGGAAGTCTTACAATGAAAAAATTAGCAGTTATTATTTCGAGCATTTTATTATCTAGCACTGCGGCTGCTGCAGACAGCTATAATTCAATTAGTAACCTAAGCTACAAAAATAGCGATAACAACGATACTGTTGCTGTAGATTCTATTTACTATTTATCTCCTAAAAAAACTTTAGGCCCGTACGATCAGTTTGAATACATCAATAAACAAACTAACGTATATGGTGGCTATGCTGATGACGACTTTGGCGATTTAACATCAGTTGGTGGTGAATACTTCATTAATGAATTTGTTGTTGGCGCATCTTACGAAAACCTAGACCCAGATTCAGGTTCTAACAGTGAGCTTTATAAACTGACGGGTGGTTACTTTTTCAACCCTGATTTACTTGCAAAAGTAACACTAGTTGAAAATAAAGACGGCGATGATTACGCATTATTTGATTTAGCTTACAACTACATGCTAAACAGCACTGATTACGTAGGTGTTACACTTACATCAGACGACGATTTTGATTACCGTGCAGTGGCTGCTAAATACTTTATTGATTTACAGCAAGGTAACTACCTAACATTTGAAGGTAAATACGAAAGTATTGATGATGCAGAAAACCAATGGGTAGCAGAAACTAACTACTACTTCTCAAAAGCAACATCTGTATTTGCTAACTACAATAAGCAAGATACTTATAGCTTTGGTGCTCAACACTTCATCAATAAAAATATTGGTGTAAAGGTGGGTTACGAAAACAACGCTGATGATTCTGACAACGATGCGTACTTTGCTAACATGCGTTTTCAGTTCTAATTAAGTCCCGTACTTAGTTAATACAAAAGTAATATTAAAAAGCCCGCTAAATTTAGCGGGCTTTGTCGTTTTTAAACGTTTGAGCTTTCAACTATAAACTTTTACCAGCCATAATTACGGCCTTTATCATGCTCATCTAAATAACTCCTTTAAGTTATAAATAGAGTCGCCATGAATGGCTAAATTGTTATTAAAGCCATTAAGTGCAGTCGATGATAATAGCTATAAAATAGTAAGAATTGGAGTTGTTTTTGCTAGTAAACAATAGTTATTGGAAAAAACAGATAAAAATATGCACTGATACAAACCTATTTTTCATTATAAAAACAGAAATAATGAATTAAACAGAGTAATTTTTTTGAGAAATTAAAAAAAATTAGTGAGAGGAAATTATATTGATGAGGTTTATCGAATAATTAAGTTGTGTTCAATTTAGCGACAGTTTGTACCGTATTTGTTACTTTTTGAATTTAAATGATGACATAATATTGTCTTGTAGATTTAATAGATACTTTGTATTTACATTTGCATGTAAATTATTACAACCCCGTTGGTTTTAATTTGACCTTTTATTCAGTTTTTGTTCATTTTTTTGGCGTTAGGATGCGCCCCGACTTTGGCTAGACAGCTGAGGCACTAAAGTAATATTTATAGGGAATTTAAAATGAAAAAATTAGCCGTTATCATTTCGAGCATTTTATTATCAAGCGCTGCAACCACTGCAATAGCCGCAGATACTTACCAATCAATTAGCCATGTAGGATATGTGGACGTAGATGGTGATGACACATTAAGTGTTGACTCAACGTATTATTTTTCTCCAAAAGCGACTTTAGGTCCTTACGATCAATTTGAATACATCAATAAGCAAACAAATGTTTATGGTGCATACATTGATAATGATTTTGTAGATGCTACTAGCGTTGGCGGTGAGTATTTTGTAGAAGATTTTGTATTAGGTGCACAGTACAATAATTTCGATAGTGATTTTGGCTCAAGCACGGATGTAATTGAACTTTCAGCTGGTTACTTCTTTAACCCAAACCTTGTATTAAAAGCAACGTTTGTTGATGTAGAAGATGCTGACAATCAATTTGTGTTTGACTTAGCGTATAACCACCAGTTAAACAGCACTGATTATATCGGCTTTACAGTAACAGCAGATGATGAGTTTGATTACCGTGCAGTAGCAGCTAAGTACTTTGTTGATTTACAGCAAGGTAACTACTTGACTGTTGAAGGTAAATTTGAAGATGTTGATGGCGGTTCAAGTAACTGGGAATTAGCATCTAACTACTATTTCAGCAAAGCAACATCAGTTTTTGTTACAGTTAATAAAAATGATGATTACACTCTTGGTGCTCAACACTTTTTCAACAACAATGTTGGTTTAGAAGCAGGTTACGGCAATAACTGGGATGATTCTGATTATGATGCCTACTTTGCAAATGTAAGCTTACAGTTCTAATTTAACAGAAAATTAGAATATGAATAAAAAGCCCGCTCATTTGAGCGGGCTTTTTATTCAGCGCTATTTACCAGCCGCAGTTGCGGCCTTCGTTTTGTTTATCTAAATAAGTTTGTAATGGTGCAAAGTAATCGAGCATTGCTGTTGCATCCATTTGCGGCTTACCTGTTACAGTTTCAAGTGCCTCTTGCCAAGGGCGAGACGAACCCATTTCAAGCATAGCGTTTAGCTTATCCCCTGCTTCTTTTGAGTTATAAATAGAGCAGCGATGAATGGCTTTATCGTTACCGGCAATTTCACATAAGCTGCGATGAAACTCAAATTGTAAAATATGCGCTAAAAAATAACGAGTATAAGGCGTGTTGCCCGGTACGTGGTACTTAGCACCCGGATCAAAGTCATTTTCGCTACGTGCGATAGGAGCTTGCACTCCTTGGTATTTTTCACGTAGTTCCCACCATGCTTTATTGTAATTTTCCGGAGCTACTTCCCCTGAAAATACCTGCCAGCGCCACTGATCAACCATTAAGCTAAACGGCACAAAGGCGACTTTATCAAGTGCCATTTTCATTAATAAACCAATATCTTTAGATTCATCAGGAACTTGTTCAAGTAAGCCGATTTCTTTTAAGTAACCCGGTGTAACCGATAAGGCAATGGTATCTCCAATGGCTTCATGAAAACCATCGTTTGCACTTTCTTGATAAAATAAAGGCTGTTTATTATAAGCGCGCTGATAAAAGTTATGACCTAATTCATGGTGAATAACTGAAAACTCTTCGCCTGTGCGCTGAATACACATTTTAATGCGTAAATCGTCTTTGCTATCGATATTCCATGCTGATGCATGACACTGCACATCTCTGTCTTTTGGCTTTACAAACAGTGAACGCTCGTAAAATGTCTCTGGTAGTGCGTCAAAAACCATTGAGGTAAAAAAGTTTTCAGCCCCTTTTACCATTTTAAGTTCGTCGTAATTATTTTGAGCTAATAACTCGGTTACGTCGTAACCCGGATCGGCGTTTTCTGGTGCAACTACATCGTAAATATTACCCCATGCTTGCGCCCACATATTACCAAGTAAGTGCGCTGGTATAGGCTGATCTTGAGGTACTTTGTCGGTGCCATACTTTTCACCTAGCTTTGCGCGAACATGGCAGTGTAGCGAGTTATACAGTGGTTTAACTTGGCCCCAAATACGGTCAAGCTCGGTGGTGAAGTCATCAGCAGGCATATCGTATTTACTGCGCCACATAGCGCCCGTATCGGCATAACCAAGCTCTTTTGCACCTTCGTTGGTAAGTGCTACTTGTTGCTCGTAAAGTGAGCGCATTGGTTTTGATATTTGACGCCAGCCTTGCCATAAATCAAGTAGTTCGTTGTAGTCTCGGCTGGTGGCCATTTTTGAAGTCATGTCGCCAAGGCTTAAACAGCTGCCGTCTTCTTTACAGTATTTACCCTTACCGTATAGCCCGCCAAGCTCTGCGACAATTTGTGAAAGTTTCGCTGTTTTATCAGCGTCTTGTGGGGCAGGAAGTGTAAGTGCTAGTTTTAGTTTATCAAGCTTACGGCGAGCATCGTAATCAAGCTCTAGTTCATCATATTTTGCAGCTTCATTGGCTAAACGCACGACTGTTTCGGTCATTTTACGGTTAACTTCAGCCGATAGAGCCGACGTATCATGAGTAATAAAGTTTGCGTAAATCCATTCTGCACGGCTCGATTCTAAATAAAGTGCACTTAGTTCTTTTTCTGTGTTTGTTATAAATGTTTTTGCACCTTTAGCTGTTACAGCTTTTTTAGTGTGTGCTGAATCGGTAGTGTCTATCGTTACTTCTGCATCGCAGGCCGTTAAAGCAAGAGTACTTGCTACCATTAAGGCGCTCATACTTAGTTTAAATCGAAAGGGGGTCATGCTATTCCTTTAATTTATTGTTATTAAAACGTTGATAATAGCAGTGATGTTTAAAACAATAAAATGGATGCGTTAAGGCTCACGACTCGTCGTGCAATGATTGTATTTAAATTAAGATGGGTCATAATTAAGTTACTATTTTCATTCAATGTGTAAGGAATGTGCGCATGTTAATATTTATAATATTGCTGGTCGTGGTGGTGGTTATTTTTGCGGTTAAAGATATTCGCCTAAACTTGATTAGTCGTCCTACGTTTAAAATGTTCAAAAAGGTGCTTCCGCCATTATCGCAAACAGAGCGAGAGGCAATGGAAGCAGGTGATGTTTGGTGGGATGGTGAGTTATTTAGTGGTAACCCAGATTGGCAAAAACTGCACCGCTTTCCTAAACCAGAGCTTAGCGATAAAGAAAACGCATTTATGGCTAACCAAGTAGAAACCTTATTGGCGATGCTTGATGATTATCAAATTGTACAAAAAGACAAAGACTTACCAAAAGAAGTGTGGGATTACCTAAAAACAGAAGGTTTTTTTGCGCTGATCATTCCTGAAAAATTTGGCGGTCGTGAGTTCTCGGCAATTGCTAATTCAACGATAGTGTCAAAAATTTCGACTAAAAGCTTAACAGCCGCGGTCACTGTTATGGTGCCTAATAGCTTAGGTCCAGGTGAGTTACTTCTTCACTATGGTACTAAAGAGCAGCAAGATCGTTGGCTGCCAAGTTTAGCAAATGGTACAGATGTTCCTTGTTTTGCATTAACGGGACCAGAGGCGGGCTCTGATGCTGGCAGCATTCCTGATTCCGGTGTGGTGTGTATGGGTGAGCACAATGGCGAGCAAGTAATGGGTTTGCGTTTAAATTGGTCAAAGCGTTACATTACGCTTGCACCCGTTGCTACTGTACTCGGCTTAGCATTTAAAATGTATGATCCAGACGCTTTATTAGGTGATAAAAAAGAGCTAGGCATAACGTGTGCGCTTATACCAACCGATCATCCGGGTGTCGAAACGGGTGAGCGTCATTATCCACTTAATATGGCCTTCATGAATGGTACCACTTACGGTAAAGATGTATTTATACCACTGGATTGGATCATTGGTGGACAAGAGTGTGCAGGGCGTGGCTGGAGAATGCTTGTTGAGTGTTTAAGTGCAGGGCGTGGTATATCACTACCAGCATTGAGTGCAGCAACTGGACATTTAGCTTCAAAAATGACATCGGCATACGCCCTGGTACGCCAGCAGTTTGGTGTATCTATAGGGCAGTTTGAAGGTGTGCAAGAGGCACTTGCACGTATTGGTGGTTTAACTTACACACTTGAGTCGTGCCGATTAATGACCGCAGGTGCGATTGATTTAAAATTAAGCCCGTCGGTTGTAACAGCGATTGCTAAATACCATATGACTGAAATGGGTCGTACGGTAATGAACGATGCAATGGATATTCATTCAGGTAAAGGAATTCAAGTAGGGCCTAATAACTATTTGGCGCATGGCTATATGGGTATTCCAGTATCAATTACGGTTGAAGGCGCAAATATTTTAACGCGTAACTTAATGATATTTGGCCAAGGTGCAACACGCTGTCATCCATTTGTTTTAAAAGAAATGGAAGCCGCTGCAATGGAAGATGACGACGCAGCACTTGAACAATTTGATGGTTTATTAATGAACCATATAATATTTGTAGCAAGTAATGCAGGCATGGCATTTGTGCATGGCTTGACACGTAGTTGCTTTGCTAAAGCCCCTGTAGGTGGTGAAACGGCTGTTTATTATAAACAATTGAGTAGAATGAGCCGAGGCTTAGCTATTTGCACAGACGTGGCTATGTTAATGCTTGGCGGTGAACTTAAACGTAAAGAAATGATATCGGCACGTTTGGGTGATGTATTAAGTCATTTGTACTTAGCATCAACTGTTTTAAAACGTTATGAAGACGAAGGGCGCCAACAAGCTGATTTACCATTTGTAAAATATGCAATTGAGAACTCATTATTTGAAATTGGCCAAGCGTTTAATGGCTTCTTTAAAAACTTTTCAAATCCGGTTGTTAATTTTATCCTTAAACGTATCGTGTTCCCGCTTGGAAATCATTACCACAGACCAAGTGATGAAATAGCACAAAGTATTTGTGAGCGTATGACTCAACCGGGTGTATTTAGAAACCGCTTAACACACTTATGTTATGTAGATGAAAATGCAGGTACAGGGGTCATGGAAAGCGCATTTTTAGCTATGCATGATATGCAGGCGCAGTTTAAAGATTTAAAACAATGGCAGCGCAAGGGCAGTGTGCCAACAACGCTTGATATTGAAGGCGCGATAAATTATGCGCTTGAAAATAAGTTGTTAGAGCAAACGGATGCAGATGCAATGCATCATGCTAATAAGTTACGAAAGCAAGCCATCGCGGTTGATAACTTTCAACCAGGTGAATTGTAGGGTAGTACTTTACTTACTAACTAAAACGTAAAAAGGCCTTACAAATGTAAGGCCTTTTTATGTGTAATTCATTTCTTTTAACGAGCGTAAGGGTCTGCAACAATTTTATCTATGTACCATTTCCCCTTTTTACGAAGCATTTTTACGCTGCGCATTTCGTCAATTTTATCACCATTTAAATAGCCGGTAAAAATAAGGTTTATTTTGGCATTATCACCGTATTGCTCACGGACGCTCATATTGGTCATATCAACTTCAATGGTTACTTCATCGTATTGCATATTTACTAAGTTACGGGAAAACTGTTTAGCAGTACCGTAGGATTTCATTATGCGTGTAAGGTTGGGTGTTGCCATGGTGCTGGCTTTTTGAAGGTCTTGCTGGTTATAAAGCGCATCAAAATAAGCGGTTGCTGTATCGCCAGGAGTGTCGCCAAGTGTTTTGGTATCGTCACCGCAGGCTGATAAAAATAAACAGAGAACCAAACTTAATAAACTCGTGATTTTTTTCATATTAACTATTATTAATTAGTTTTTTTAAAGTGTGTGGTTTATCTATGAAGATGTAAAGGTATGGCGGGCAATAAATAGAAAATTGGATAATAAATAATAAAAAAGGATGCCTAAAGCATCCTTTTAAAATTTTAGAATTGCTTATTGCACTAGCTCTTGCTCACTAAACTCTTCATCAAACATTGGGCTTGATAAGTAACGCTCAGTTGCACTAGGTAGGATAACAACAATATTTTTATCTGCGTTTTCAGGTTTTTCAGCAATTCGCTTAGCTGCAACAACCGCTGCACCTGACGAAATACCGACTAAAATACCTTCTTTTTTCATTAACTGATGCGCCATTGCAATTGCATCTTCGTTAGATACAAGCTCAGCTGCATCAATTAAGTCCATATCTAAGTTACCAGGGATAAAGCCTGCACCAATGCCTTGGATTTTATGAGGGCCTGGTTTAATTTCTTCACCGGCAAGCGTTTGGCTAATGACTGGAGAGTTAGTTGGTTCAACAGCAATAGATTTAACGTTTAGACCTTTTTCTGTTTTAAGGTAACGGCTAACACCTGTAATAGTACCACCCGTACCTACACCGGCTACAAAAAAGTCTACTTTGCCGTCAAGTGCATCGTAAATTTCTGGGCCTGTTGTTTCAAAGTGAATTTTAGGATTTGCAGGGTTTTCGAATTGTTGTAATAAAATATATTTATCAGGTGCGGTTGCTTGAATTTCTTTTGCTTTTTCAATTGCGCCATTCATACCTTTAGCACCGTCGGTAAGTACTAGGTTTGCACCTAGTGCTTTTAATAGCTTGCGACGTTCAAGGCTCATAGTGTTTGGCATAGTAAGTGTTAACTTGTAACCACGAGCAGCTGCAACAAATGCAAGTGCAATACCAGTGTTACCTGATGTTGGCTCAATAAGTTCTTTACCTTCAACAAGCTGACCTGACTTTTCAGCTTCCCAAATCATTGATGCACCAATACGGCATTTGATACTAAAGCTTGGATTACGAGATTCAACTTTAGCGTATACATTCCCACCCGTAACACGATTAAGTTTTACTAGCGGCGTATTACCAATAGTTAGTGAGTTATCTTCAAAAATAGTAGACATAATGTTCCTTTGGATACAATCTGATCAACGTGCTAATAGCCTTTGCTACTAACTATACATACACTTTACTGTGAGTTTAAAAAAACTAAAGTAAAGTTTGGCTATAACATATATTTATTGGGCTTATAACCAGTCGAAATAAAAATCAATTATTAACGGTGCTTTAGTTATTGTAGGTGCGGGCTTAATTTGAGATTTAAAGAGTAAAAACTCGTTTAGTAAAAAAATGTTCAAAAGAGCTCTAGATTAAGCTGTATTTGTTCGTTATTTGTGCATATAAATGTAACTTGAATAGTTTTATCACACAATGCGTCTAAAACATGATAAAAACACGTATCTAAATTCAATTAAGCAATCACAATGAAGTTAATCTTAAAATTAATTGCCGGTATTGTGGCCGGTATCTTAGTCGGACTATATGTACCTATAACTGGTGTTGAACTTTTATTTACAGTAAAAGAGCTGATTGGTCAAATTATCTCCTTTACCATCCCTCTTATCATTTTGTTTTTTATTGCATCGGGTATTGCTGGTCTACCAAAAGGGTCTGGTCACTTACTTGGTAAAACAGTCGGGTTTGCTTACAGCTCTACCATTATTGCAGGTACGCTTGCATTTTTATTAGTAAGTGCTGTTATACCTTTTTTAAGTGGTGGCATTACTTTTGAAGCTGAAGTTGCAACTGAAATTGGCAGTTTTATTGATTTAGAAATTCCACCTCTGATGGGTGTAATGACCGCATTAGTGACTGCTTTTGTATTTGGTATAGGCATGAGCCAATTAGAACTTGATACACTTAAAAAGGTGTCTGATCAGGGGCGAGATGTAATTGACGGGTTATTATCAAAAGTAATTATACCTGCTTTACCATTTTACATTGCTGGCGTATTTGCCGAAATGACGGTAGCGGGCACTGTGGTTGATACATTGCAAACATTTGGTGTAGTACTAGTTGCTGCGCTTGTTATGCATTGGTTATGGTTAAGCGTTTTATATATAGCGACAGGTATATTGTTAAAACGTAATCCAATCGAATTAGTTAAAAATATGCTCCCAGCTTACTTTACTGCGTTAGGTACTATGTCGAGTGCAGCAACGATTCCAGTATCGCTACAATCAAGTAAGGCAAATAATGTTAAAGAAGATGTAGCTAATTTTACTGTGCCGCTTTGCGCGACTATTCACTTATCTGGCTCAACTATAACAATAGTAACCTGTGCAATGGCTGTTATGTTTTTATCGCCAAGCATGGAAGTTCCTTCATTAATGGGTATGCTGCCATTTATTATGATGTTAGGTTTAGTAATGATTGCAGCTCCAGGTGCTCCAGGTGGTGCAGTCATGTCGGCGCTTGGTTTATTAACAAGCATGCTTGGGTTTAATGAAGGTGCTGTAGCATTAATGATTGCACTTTATTTAGCACAAGATAGCTTTGGTACTGCGTGTAATGTAACGGGTGATGGTATCATTGCGTTATGGGTTGACAGATTTAGCGAAAAATCGTCAGCTTAAACTATTAGAGTGAGGCAATAATATTAATTATTGTTTCGCTTTATGTATGTTACTGTGGCAAATTAATTTAATTAAATTGCATGTTGTTAGGTAAGTGAGGATGTTCCATTGATTAATGTACTTTTAGTTGATGACCATGAACTTGTACGAACAGGAATCAAGCGTATTCTTGATGACGTACGAGGGTTTAAAGTAATTGGCGAAGCTAAAACTGGCGAAGAGGCTGTACAGTTTTGTCGTCAGCATGCGCCAAACATAGTATTAATGGATATGAATATGCCAGGCATGGGCGGATTAGAAGCGACTAAAAAGATTTGTCGTTACTGCCCAGATGTAAAAATTATTGTGCTTACTGTTAATTGTGAGGATCCGTTTCCGAGCAAGGTAATGCAAATTGGCGCTCATGGCTTTTTAACTAAAGGTGCAGGCTCTGACGAAATGGTTCGTGCTATTCGTTGCGTTCATGCTGGTCAGCGTTATATTGCCCCTGAAATTGCACAGCAGATAGCACTTGCGCAAGTGACAGGCCGTACCGATGAAAACCCTTTTCAGAGTTTATCTGAGCGAGAGCTGCAAATTATGCTTATGATCACCAAAGGTGAAAAAGCACAAGATATAGCAGAGCGTTTAAATCTAAGCTCTAAAACAGTAAATAGCTATCGCTACCGTATGTTTGAAAAGTTAAATGTAGGTGGCGATGTTGAGCTTACCCATTTAGCTATTCGTCATAAAATGATTGATATAGACGTTTCGTACTAACTATAATTTATGTCTGAATTTGATCACGTACATTTTCTCAAAACGCTATCAAGCGAGCCGGGTGTATACCGAATGCTTGATAGTGACAGCCAAGTTATTTATGTTGGTAAAGCTAAGCATCTAAAAAAGCGTGTGAGCAGTTACTTTAGAAGTAATATTACCGATAGCAAAACACGGGTTTTAGTGAGTAATATTAGTGACATTGAAGTCACTCTCACCAATACTGAAACCGAAGCACTGCTGCTTGAAAATAACCTAATAAAAAAATATCAGCCTCGCTACAACATATTATTGCGCGACGATAAGTCGTACCCCTATATTTTACTAACTAGCCATAAACACCCACGTTTAGCGTTTCATCGTGGCAGTCGTAAAATTAAAGGTGAGTACTTTGGGCCTTTCCCAAGCGCAGGAGCGGTATCTGAAAGCTTGCGCTTAATGCAAAAAATATTTCCTGTTCGTCAATGTGAAGATGCTTATTACCGCGCAAGAAGTCGCCCGTGTCTGCAATATCAACTTAAACGTTGCTCAGCTCCATGTGTAAATAAAGTAACGGATGATGATTACAGCGAGCAGGTTGATTATGTTCGTAAATTTTTAACAGGTAAATCTCACGAAGTTATTGCTGATTTAATAAAAAAAATGGAAGCAGCCAGCCTGCAACTAAACTTTGAATTAGCGGCAAAAGTTCGCGACCAAATAATGCTACTTCGTAAAATGCAGGAGCAACAGTCTATTTCTGGTAACTTTGCAGAAATGGATGTTGTCGGTTTTGCGCATTTAAACGGGTTAAACGGTATTCATTTATTAATGATCCGCGATCATAAAGTGCTGGGTAGTAAAACCTATTTTCCAAAAGTACCTAAAGATTCGAGTGAACAAGAAATATTGACCTCATTTTTAGGACAATATTATTTAGCGCCAGGTGCAACAGGGCGTATTGCAAAAGAAATCATATTACCGTTTGAAATAGAAGAAAGCGCGGCGCTCGGCGAAGCACTCTCACAAATAAGTGAACGTAAAGTAACTCTTAAAGTTGTCACTCGGGGTGAACGTGCGCAATACCTACAACTCGCAAATAAAAATGCATTAAACAGTATTGCGGTTAAACAAAGTACCCAAGACTCTATTAATAAACGTTATGCACAATTAAAAGCAACACTGCGACTTGACGATATTACCCGAATGGAGTGTTTTGATATAAGCCACACCATGGGGGAGAACACCGTTGCAAGTTGTGTTGTATTTGACTCACAAGGCCCAAATACAAAAGAGTATAGGCGCTACAACGTAACAGGTATAACCGGTGGCGATGATTATGCTGCAATGGAATTTGCACTTAACAAACGCTATAACAAGTTAGTAGACGAAGACAAAATTCCAGACGTTATCTTTATTGATGGTGGTAAGGGGCAGTTAGGGCGCGCTGAGCAGTACTTTTCTAATTGGCCGCACACAAAAATGCCTTTATTAGTAGGTGTTGCAAAAGGAACGAGTCGCAAACCCGGTCTTGAAACACTATTGATTGACGGTGGACGCAAAACCATTCCGATGGATTCAGATGCACCTGCGCTTCATTTGATTCAGCATATACGTGATGAGTCTCACCGTTTTGCAATTGCTGGGCATCGTAATAAACGACAAAAACAACGAACACAATCACTATTAGAAGAAATAAATGGAGTAGGTTCTAAGCGTCGCCAAACATTATTAAAATATTTAGGGGGCATGCAAGGTGTAAAAGCTGCTAATATAGAACAGTTAAAGAAAGTTCCTGGGATCAGCCCTGACATGGCTGAGAAGATATTTAACCATTTGCATGACAAGGGCTAGCCCTTCATGCGAATATAGCCAAAAAGACATATCCAAGTAGTTATGTGGAATATTCCAAACACACTTACAACATTTAGACTTTTTCTTATCCCCGTTTTTTTGGTGATATTTTATTTGCCTTATAGCTGGGCATTTTTTGCTGCCGCCTTTATTTTTTGGCTTGCATCGATTACCGATATACTAGACGGTTATTTAGCAAGAAAGCTTGAGCAATCAACTCCTTTTGGTGCTTTTCTAGATCCTGTTGCTGATAAAGTAATGGTATGTGCTGCTCTTGTTGCATTAGCCGATCAGTATCAAACTATGTATATGACAATACCAGCTCTTATTATTATAAGCCGTGAAATTATTATATCTGCACTTCGCGAATGGATGGCAGAGCAGGGCAAGCGCGGTAACGTGGCTGTTTCAAACATGGGTAAAATAAAGACGGCTGCACAAATGTTAGCCATTATCGGTTTGATTTGGCAATATGATGCGTGGATGAACTATTTAAGTTTTGGATTACTGTACATTGCGACCTTTTTAACCTTGAGTTCTATGATGCAATATTTACGTGCAGCATGGGGTGAATTGACTAAAAATTAACTCTAAATGTATAATAACGCACCGTTTTAGATAAAAAACAAGCAAACAGTTCAAAACTAGCATTTTTTGTATTGACGCGTTTAATAATCTCTGTAGAATGCGTCCGTGTTGAGAGGGCATAGCCCCCGAGATAAACAAAGCGGTAATTAATCAGTTACCTGAATGTTCACATAAATCATCATGTGTTAATTCAAATAGCTGATAAATAAAATGCGGTACTAGCTCAGTTGGTAGAGCGCGACCTTGCCAAGGTCGAGGTCACGAGTTCGAGCCTCGTGTACCG
>NZ_JBBMQZ010000031.1:0-48967 GCF_038900275.1 Pseudoalteromonas sp. AS71
CGAGCGGCCAAAGGGATCAGACTGTAAATCTGACGGCTCAGCCTTCGCTGGTTCGAATCCAGCTCCCTCCACCACTTCTCTACTATTCATATATTCCTATATTCCTATATTCCTATATTCCTATATTCCTATATTCCTATATTCCTATATTCCTATATTCCTATATTCAGCAGTATCAAAATACCCACTGCAAACTCATACCATTTTGTTTTAACCAATTAGAGGATGCTTTGTAATCGGGGAAAAACGCCTCTACTCGTTGCCAAAAAGCTTTGCTATGGTTCAAATACTTTAGATGAGCAAGTTCATGAACAATCACATAATCTATAGCATGATAAGGAGCACCGATAAGATGCAAATTAAAAGTGAGTTCTCGCTTACTATTACAACTCCCCCACTTTCGCTTATAAACCCCTATTTTTAGATCATTCGGTAGCTCTTCATTCATCTGAGTGCAAAAATACGCTAAACGCATTTCTATATAAGCAATAAGCTGCTCTTTTAGATAAGTCTCTAATAGCTGTTGATACTTTTGAGAAGTGTTTTTAACTCGAGGAGATATTGTAATGAGTAAATGGTTATCATGTGGGATTACTTTAGAATCTTGGCCTGAGTCCAGTTTCAAATAAATAGTTTCTGAAAAAACACAAATCTCTCTCGATTCAAAAGGGTATTGCTTAGTGTCCTCAATTAAAAATTGTTTTTTTAATTGCTCTTCAACCCACTCTTGTTTGTCAAATAACCAAGTGTCAATTTGCTTTTTTGCGACAAAATGTGGTGCATACACAGTCACATTTTGATTGTGTACTTTTATAGCAACTGTTTTGCGTCTAACACTTTTCTTTAACTTATATTCAAACACTCAATTTCTCATAAACTTTTTATTATAACTCAACCCTGCGTAGGCTAAAAACAGGCGTATTAAAACTTAACATTATAAAATGTGTGATATTAAAACAAAAAAACAGATTTAGAAAAACAATAATTGCTGATTAAAAGGTAGTATAAAGTTATAAAGACATTATTTTAGACGGTTAACTTAATTAACAGTTTATTTATTAGTAAATTAGATTAAACTTGTGCAATAAAGACTATATTTTGAGCCATTATGTTATCAGCTTTTTTCATTACTGACCAAGACCCAAGCTTAATTATTAATGGCGTTTATGATCCTGTTTTAGTTTCAATGTCTATCCTGATTGCTATTTTTGCAGCTTTTTTTACTACCCGCCTTATCGATTTAGCAAAAGAAACTGAGTTCCCTGGTTATCAACGTATAGCAAATATGACCGCAGCGACTGTTTTTTCAGCCGGCATTTGGAGTATGCATTTTATCGGTATGCTCGCATTTTCATTGTGTACCAACATTAGTTACGATCCAACCATTACACTGCTGTCTTTTTTACCCGCATTTTTTGCTTGTCAGTATGCAATATCGATGCTGGTGAACAGTAATGGTAACTTAAAAGTATTATCTATTTGTTCCGTGCTACTTGGCGCTGGTATTGGCACTATGCATTACAGTGGTATGGCCGCAATGGAGCTTGCTCCACTTCTTCGGTACGACCCTCTCACATTTGGTTTATCAATTATAGTTGCCGTTGTTCTTTCTTTTATTGCTTTGTACAGTCGCTTTAATCTTGAACGTGTTTTACCAGGCCTAACACCGCTGCAAAATAATTTAATCAGCGCAACAATTCTTGGATTGGCTGTTGCTGGCATGCATTATATGGGAATGGTTGCAACACGATTTGTAGCAACTTCTCCACTCATTTACGATGATGTAAATGCTAATTCAGGCCTCACCTTTGTAGCTATTGCTGTAGCAACTGCAACAATTGCAATCACGAGTATTGTGGCAGTTATAAATGGCATGGTTCGATACCGTATGTTGCTCGAAGAAAAGTCAGCAGACGAGTCTCGCTTAAACGCAATTTTAGGCACAGCCATTGATGGAATTGTAACGATTGATCATACAGGCATTATTTTAAGTTTTAACGAATCAGCCAGTAAAATTTTTGGCTGGCATGAAAATGAAGTACAAAATCATAATATTAAGATGCTAATGGATGATGCTATCGCGACACATCACGATAGCTATCTTTTACATGCTAAAAATGTTGATTTAGGTAAAGTAATTGGTGTTAACCGTGAAATTTTTGCTAAACACAAAAACGGCCACTTATTCCCTATTCGCTTGGGGATTGGAGAAGTTAATCAGCCAGGGCAAAATCCTCTATACGTTGGCTTCATTACAGACTTATCAGAGCAGCGAGCTTTACAAAAAAGCCTTGAGGAAAAAGAACAAAAATACCGCTCTTTAATGGATAACATGCCAGGTGTAGCTTTTAGGTGTAAGTTTGATGATAACTGGACCATGCTTTTTATCAGCCCGAGCATCAACGAGTTAACGGGTTATAATCCAAATGAATTTACTGAACATTGCATTGAATTTAACGATCTGATTTTAAAATCCGATCAGCAGCCTATTGTAGATGCCGTAACTAAAGCAGTAGATGAAAAACGTCAGTACTCAATCGAATACAGGATTCGCCATAGAAACGGCAAAATCTTATGGCTTTTAGATAAAGGCAGTATCGACTTTGATCCCCAAGGTCAAGCAAAGTGGATTGATGGTGTTTTAGTTGATATTACTGAACGCAAAGAATATGAAGAAAAACTAGAGCAGGCTAAATTTAAAGCTGAAGAAGCCGCTCATGCAAAGCAATCTTTTATGGCTAATATGAGCCATGAAATACGCACACCTATGAACTCTATAATAGGTTTTAGCGACCTATTAATGGACACACCACTCGATCAAGAACAACAAAAACATTTAGTTACTGTGAATAATGCGGCTCGTTCATTACTTAGATTATTAAATGAAATTCTCGATTCCGCAAAACTAGAGCGCGGTAAGCTTACTATTGAGCCAATACATTTTAGTTTAAAACCAGTAATAGACAGTATTATTTCTACTTTTTGGCTAGAAGCTAAAAAGAAAGATTTAGAACTTAAACTTCACATTAAAGAATCAGTAAGTGCTACTTATTACGGCGATCCGGATCGACTCAGGCAAGTACTTACTAATTTAATTGGTAACGCTATTAAGTTTACCGAAAAAGGCTCTGTTACCGTAACCGTTGGCGTGACACAAAATCAGCATCTGTTTTTTGAAGTACAAGATACCGGTATTGGCATTGCAAAAGATCGTATTCAAGCAGTGTTCCAACCTTTTGAGCAAGCCGATGGCACTACTACGCGCCGCTTTGGTGGAACAGGTCTTGGTACAACCATAAGCAAACAACTTGTAGAGCTTATGGGCGGAACAATAAACTTGGTCAGCGAATTAGGTAAAGGCACCTGCTTTTACTTTTCAATGCCACTTGCTATAGGTGACGAAACTAAAATAGATCATTTTGATGGTCTACACACCCAGTTACCAGCTCTTAGAATATTGGTAGTTGACGATATTGAACAAAATACAGAACTACTTTCTTTGCTCCTTTCGCGCGACCAGCATGCCGTTACCAAGGCATCAAACGGGCTCGAGGCGATAAAAGTATTTGAAGAACAAGACTTTGATGTCATTTTAATGGATATACATATGCCATTGTGTGATGGCATACAAGCAACGCAAAAAATAAGAGCAATAGAAAACCAAAGACAAATTAAGTACACACCAATTATTGCGCTCACTGCCAGTGTACTACAGCAAGATAAACTAACCGCTAAAAAAGCAGGCATGAATGGCTTTGCTAATAAGCCTATTGATATAAACCAACTAAACCAAGAAATAGCACAAGTCCTTGGCCTTGGTATCGCAAAAGAAATGGTTATATCGCAAAGCGATCCTAAAGCACAGCATATAGATTTTGAAAAAGGGTTAGCACTGTGGGGCTCTAAGTGTAAGCAGCTTACCGAAATCACTAAATTTATTAGTGATAGCAATAAGCGGTTCGAAATATTATTCAGTGATAAATTATCAAATATAAAAGATGCTGATAGTCTCATCCACACTCTTAAAGGTGTTGCTGGTAATTTGGGCCTAATAACGTTAATGAAGTTATTAGCCGATTTAGAGCAAAAGCAAAATGATACTAAAGTTATTAGTATTTTAGACGATATAAAAAGCGAGCTAACTGTTATATCGCAACTACTCTCATCAAATACTTGCGACAAGCCAAGCAGTAAGTCTGAAGGTAATAGTTTAGACACATTATCAATAGATGAAGTTAAGTCATTGTGTGAAATACTTTCTCAAGATGCACAAAACGCAGAGCTAAATGATGAACTACTAGCAAAACTACAACGCGGTGCCCCTTCATCTTTTCAAAATGAAGTTAATGATATAGCCGAAGCCTTTGATGAATTTGATTTTGATAAAGCACACGTAATACTAGAAACCTTGCTTGAAAAACTAACAAATAATGAGTATTAATTAATGGATTTTACGACAGATAGGCCACGGGTATTAATTGTTGACGATGAGCCTGCAAATCTAAAAGTAATGCGCGAAGTGTTAGGTAATCAATATCGTATGTCGTTTGCTAAATCGGGTGACGCTGCACTGGCATTACTTGAAAAAGAATTACCAAAGCTAATTTTACTCGACATAATGATGCCAGATATGAATGGTTTTGAAGTCTGTCAAATAGTTAAAGCTAACCCTAAAACATCACATATCCCCATTATATTTGTTACTGCGCTTGGCGATGAAAGCGATGAATATAAAGGTTTTGAGTTAGGTGCCGTAGATTATATTACTAAGCCAATAAGCCCTGCTATTGTAAGAGCTAGAGTTAAAACTCACTTGTCGCTAGTGCAAGCAGAGCAATTAAAACAAGCTCATGTAGATTTAGTACAACGCTTAGGTCGTGCTGCTGAATATAAAGATACCGATACTGGCGAGCATATAGTTCGTATGAGCCAATACAGTAAAGTATTAGCGTTAGCACTAGGTATGGATGAGCAAAAAGCAGAGCTTTTACATCAAGCCGCTCCAATGCACGATGTAGGAAAAATAGGTATCCCAGATGCCATTTTACTCAAGCCTGGAAAGTTAACTTCTGAAGAGTTTGATCATATGAAAAAGCACGCCATAATTGGCGCGCAAATATTAGCAAACTCCTCGTCACCATTATTACAACTCGCTCATACACTTGCTATTGAGCACCATGAAAAGTGGGATGGCACTGGCTACCCTAATGGAATTGAAGGCGAAGATATATCAATTGAAGGTAGAATTGTAGCTATAGCTGACGTATTTGATGCACTTACTTCGAAACGTCCTTACAAAGAAGCTTGGAGTGTTGAAAAAACAATTCAGCATATACAATCACAAGCCGGTGAACACTTTGACCCTAAATTAGTTGAATTGTTTATAGAGAAAATTGACGATATTATTGCGATTAAAGAAGCGCACCAAGAACAACAACACTAAGCAATTAATGCTTAGTGTTCATTTAATCAGTACGTTTTTTACTGACGTGCGACCCAAGCTTCACATCGTTATAAATACACTTAATGTAGCTGTAGTCATGTGAGGTAATTTCATGGCTATTACCGCTTTCATCTTTAAAGTACATAGAAAACGTTACACCATGATCTGCTAAAACTGCTTTTACATTTAAACCCTCAAGATGATTGAGCCATTGAATAAATTGATCCCCTGAGGCCAAAAATGCAATCCCTTTACTACGCCCCTCACCTTCAAAAAGTGCTAAACGAGTTGTTGAACTAGTATCTTCAAGTGTTAAAGGGCCGCGTCCGTCCTCATCCCAAAAGGCAAGCTCGGGTACTACACTAAAACCTAAAACACGCTCATACCACTTAACGGCACCAACCAAGTTATCAACATTTAAATGGCAATGATCAATTCCAGATAACTTAGGTATGCTTGTATTATTCACGCTACTCGCCTATTTCTGACTTTAATTGCTCTAAAAATTCATGCATGTACGTTGTACGCCTATTCGCTTCTGCTTTAGCTGATGGCGTATTCATGCTGTCGGCAATATGTAATAACTTTATGAAGAAGTGATCAAGCGTGTATTTTTTATCATCAGCCTCGCGTTCAACACAAAAAGGGTCTTCTGGATTGTACAATAGCCGAGAAATTGATCCGCCTACTTTCATGCAGCGACTCACCCCAATAGCGCCCAATGCATCCATTCTGTCAGCATCTTGTACTATTTGCGCCTCAACTGTTTTAATTTTTATATTTGCGCTGAAGCTATGCGCCGCAATAGCATGATGAATCTCATCAAAAAGTGACTCGTCATAATTAATAGATTTTAAAAATTCCAATGCTTTATCGGCTGCCATAGTAGAGGCTTTTGCACGATCAGGGTGATTTTTAGCAACTGCCACGCAATCGTGCATCCACGCTGCAGGTAATACCACCGACATGTTTGCCTGCTCTGCATTACATAGCTGTATTGCAACACGTACCACGCGTTCTATATGGGTAATATCGTGAGCTACATCGGCATGCACTAAAGAAGTTATAAATTCTCTACATTGTGAATTAAGTATTTTTAAATCGGGGCTTAAAACGGCGTCAGGCACTATTAGGTTCCAAAAGCTAATGAATCGGTAAATTATCCGTACTTTACCGTGCTTTATGCCCCCCTTGCAAAACATTCATTGTATGTTGCTCGCTGCTTGACTAAAATACAGCGCTTATTTATTACTACTGAGAAGCCTTATGTCATCTGCCGTTTACCTACAAGCTGGTCGCGATAAATCATTAAAAAGAAAACACCCTTGGTTATTTTCAAAAGCCATCAAAAAAATTAAAGGTAAACCAGGATTAGGCGACACAGTAACGATTCACGACAGTGAAGGTAAATTTTTAGCAACTGCTGCTTATAGCCCTCACTCACAAATTCGCGCACGTGTTTGGAGCTTTGACGAAAAAGAAATCATCGATCAAAACTTTTTTGAACGCCGTTTACGTCGTTCATTAGAAGCACGTAGCCAAGTAATAGAAGAAGGCGGATTAACAGGGTTTCGATTATGTGCCGCTGAATCTGATTACTTACCAGGCGTTACAATCGATAAGTTTGATAACGTATTAGTGTGTCAACTACTAAGTGCGGGTGCCGAGCGTCATAAAGGCGAGATTGTTGGCGCGTTGATGTCTATTTTCCCAGGCTCTAGCATATACGAACGTTCAGATGTAGAAGTACGTACTAAAGAAGGCTTAGAGCCAATAAAAGGCGCTCTTTGGGGTAATGAACCAACACAACCAGTACTTATTGATGAAAACGGTTTTAAAATTGAAGTCGATATAATCGACGGACATAAAACGGGCTTTTATTTAGACCAACGCGATAGCCGTGCCGCACTTGAGCGTTTTTCAAAGGGTAAAACGGTACTTAACTGTTTTAGTTATACAGGTACATTTTCGTTGTACGCTTTGCGTGGTGGATGTGAGCATGTAACTAACGTAGACGTATCTCAGCCAGCGCTTGATACTGCAAAACGTAATGTTGAGCATAATAACTTAGATTTAGATAAAGTGAGCTTTGTTAAGCAGGATGTATTTAAGTTACTACGCCAATACCGCGACGAAGGCAAACAGTTTGATACCATCGTAATGGACCCACCAAAGTTTGCTGATAATAAAGCGCAGCTAACAGGTGCGTGCCGTGGTTATAAAGATATCAACATGATAGCCATGCAAATACTAAAACCAGGCGGAACATTACTAACATTCTCATGTTCTGGTTTAATGGAACAAAACTTGTTTCAAAAAGTAGTCGCCGATGCAGCTCTTGATGCAGGTAAAGACCTACTTATAATGGAGCGATTAAACCAGGCAGCTGATCATCCAATTGCTGGCAGCTACCCTGAAGGCTTTTACTTAAAAGGCTTAATCTGTAAGGTTTTTTAATATCTACTATTGAGTTTAACTAGATTCAACTTAGTTAAACTGAATAATTTCAAGACCTGCTGTTACCGTGCCATCATCTTCTTTGCTGGCACGTATTACTTTTGCTGTTGCATTTAAAGGCGCAATACTTGGGTGAGTTGAATCAATGTTCACCGTCAGTAATGTATTAGGTTCAAGTAATTCATCTAAATGAATTGATAAACCTGTTGCACTTAAATCCACGCACTCTGCGGCAAAACTTAAACCCGCTATGGGTTCTATCGTCGTTAAATTTGCAGGTGTATTGATCTGCATGCGTCTAAAATTTCGCTTATCATCAGTAAACATACGTTACCTCTAAACAACCGTGTTAATTTCTTCCAATAAAGCACCCACTGAAAATGGCTTTACAACATATGCATTGCAACCAGCATCAAACCCTGCTTGCTTTTCAGATGGAGACTCAAGGCCCGATACCATAACAACAGGAATATTTTTTGTTTCAGGTGTATGTTTTAGCATTCGGCATGTATCATAACCATCAAGACCTGGCATACAAACATCAAGCAAAATTATATCTGGCGGACTCGCAATTGCCGATGCAAGGCAGCTTTGCCCTGAATCTGCATAACTAACATCAAATTTCGACGCCAGTGCTGCTTTAAGCATTTCAAAATTAAAATACTCGTCGTCTACCACTAAAAGTCGCTTTGTTTTATGTTCAATCGATGAGGACATAACTATGTCGCTTCCTTTTCAAAACAAAAATAAATCCTCCTATTAAGGTACTAAGCTTAATAGAAAATGCAAGTTTTATTCTATCTCTTTTATCGCATTAAGTACTCGCTTAGCCGAAATTGGGTAAGGAGTTCCAAGTGTTTGAGCAAATAGCGACACTCTTAGCTCTTGTTGCATCCAAAAGATAGCGGTTACCTCTTGTGGGATAGGTAACCCTTTAGGCGTTTTATTAACTACCTTTTTGTACTCTTGAGCGACTTTATCGAGCTCTAATACGCATAACCTATCACGATTTGGATCCACAGGTAGTTTTTCTAAGCGTTTTTGAATCGCTTTTAAATAACGAATTAAATCCGTTATTTTATCTGCGCCATGCGCGCTCACAAAACCTTTAAATATAAGTGACTCAAGCTGTGATTTTATATCGCCATGCGCAGTTATCATGGTTAAATCAACGCGCCCTTTCATTTTTTTATGCAGTGCGTGCCCAATACTCAATACTTGCTCAACTTGCGTTGCAATCGATACAACTGAGTCACCGAGCTCACCTCGTATTTGCTCTTTTACTGTTTCAAATGCTTTTTCATCGCGTATATCGCCGTGTTTCACTAATAAGCTATCAACACCTGCGGCGATACAGTCATCAATTAAATCGGCTATTTTACCAAATGGGTTAAAGTACAAACCCAACTTTGCTTTATTGGGTAAGTTTTGTTGTAAGTACTTAATTGGCGACGGCACATTTAACAATACTAAACGGCGCAAACCTTGTTGATGCGCTTGCTGCGCTTTTGCTTCACTATCAAAAAGCTCTACTGCAGCGGCTGACTTTTTATCCACCAGCGCAGGGTACGCCTTTATTTCGTATTGACCTTGTTTTTTAACATATGACGCTGGCAGCTCACCAAAGTCCCATTGTGTTAGGTCTGATTTTTCAATGCCTTTATCGGCTACTTTAGACAATGTTTCGGTTACTTCACCTTGCAGCTCTGCTTTAAGTTTGGCTAAATCAAGTCCACGGGCAAGTAACTTATCGTGTTCATCACGTACTTCAAACTGTAATCGCAAATGCGGCGCAAGGGCTGTTAAATCCCACGCCTCCATATCAACTCTCACACCTGTCATTCTTAATAAACGCGTAGCTAAAGCATCAATTAAGCCCCCTTGCATTGGCTCAATGGCTGCAAGCACTGCATCTGCATAATTTGGTGCTGGCACAAAATTACGGCGCAGCGATTTAGGCAATGACTTTATAAGTCCACTTATTAGCTCATGTCTAAATGCAGGTATGTGCCAGTCAAAACCACTCTCTTGTACTTGATTCAACAGCGCTACCGGTATTTGTACCGTAACACCATCAACCGCTTGTCCTGGGTCAAAATGATAAGCAAGTGGTAATATAATATTGTCTTGCTGCCATGTGTCAGGGTAATCAAACTCAGTAATATTACTTGCGCCATGCTGCATTAACTCTTCACGAGTCATATGTAAGTAATGTTTATTTTGTTGTTTTTGTGTTTTATACCATTTTAAAAATGCAGCGCGGTTATTGATTTCTTTGGGAATTTTTTTATCGTAAAACTCAAATAACGTTTGCTCGTCAACTAAAATATCACGGCGACGCGACTTATTTTCCAGAACTTGAATATCTTCTATTAGTTCACGGTTAAACGCTAAAAAGCTCTCATTTAAACCCAGCTCTTGCTCAACTAATGCGGTGCGTACAAAAAGCTCTCGACTTACTTTAGGGTCAATATTGCTATAAACACAGCGGCGTTTATTTACAACAAGTAGGCCGTACAAAGTTTGCTGCTCAAACGCGATTACCGCACCTGGCTTTTTCTCCCAGTGTGGCTCTGTGTAGCTGCGTTTTACTAAATGCTGTGCTAATGGTTCTACCCAGTTAATATCTATTTTTGCATTTGTGCGGGCATATAACTTACTGGTTTCTACCAGCTCTGCCGACATAATCCATTTAGGGCTCTTTTTAAATAAAGCTGAACCCGGAAAAATATGAAACTGACTATTACGTGCGCCTTTGTATATTTGTTTATCATCTTTAAAGCCAATGTGGCTCAGCATTCCGCTTAATAACGCTTTATGGACAAGTTCGCCATCAGCCGCTTGGCTGGTCGCTTTCATGCCCATTTCGTTACACACAGTACTTATTTGATAAACAATATCTTGCCACTCACGCAGGCGCATATAGGCTAGGAAATCTTTTTGACACAGCTTTCTAAACTGGCCGTTAGTTAGCTCGCTTTGCTGCTCTTCTAGGTAATTCCATAAGTTTAAAAAAGCGATAAAGTCTGAATCTGGGTCGTCAAAGCGGCCGTGTTTTTCATTGGCTGCAGCACGTTTTTCTTGCGGGCGTTCGCGTGGATCTTGAATCGACAGTGCCGCCACAATAACAATCACTTCACGCAGCGCACCAAGTTTGTGAGCTGTGAGCACCATTTTAGCTAAACGAGGGTCAACCGGTAATCGACTTAGCTCTCTACCCGATTGAGTTAAACTCGTTTTACTATCACGTTTGTCTGGCTTTACGGCTTGTAGTTCTTCTAATAACGATAAACCATCACTTATATTACGGCTATCTGGTGCTTGCACAAACGGAAATTGCGCCATATCACCAAGCCCGAGTGCCAACATTTGTAAAATAACAGATGCAAGGTTAGTACGCAGTATTTCAGGGTCGGTAAACTCTGGGCGCGATAAAAAATCATCCTCAGAGTACAAGCGTATACAAATACCCGCTTCAACACGTCCACAACGACCCATACGCTGATTAGCACTTGCTTGCGATATAGGTTCTATTGGCAGGCGCTGAACTTTTGTACGATAACTGTAGCGGCTTATACGCGCAGTACCTGGGTCTATTACATAACGAATACCCGGCACGGTTAGTGACGTTTCGGCTACGTTGGTCGATAAAATAATATGACGACGAGAATGTGGCGCAAATATACGGTTTTGCTCTGCGTTAGATAAGCGCGAGTATAGTGGCAATACATCAGTGTGTTTTAAATTACGCTTGCTAAGTGCATCAGCGGTATCGCGTATCTCACGCTCACCATTTAAAAATATTAGTATATCACCTGGGCCTTCGGCGCATAGTTCATCAACGGCATCAAAAATACCTTGCAGCTGATCGCCCTCGGCTTCCATATCATCTTTATTAATATCAGTCGTTGGGTTGTAGCGCACGTCCACAGGGAAAGTACGACCCGATACTTCTATAATAGGCGCATCATCAAAATGCTTTGAAAAGCGCTCAGGATCGATGGTCGCAGAGGTAATAATTATTTTTAAATCAGGGCGTTTTGGAAGTAGGTTTTTTAAATAACCCAAAATAAAGTCGATGTTTAAACTACGCTCATGCGCTTCATCTATAATGATGGTGTCGTATTGATTTAAAAATCGGTCTTGCTGAATTTCTGCCAGTAAAATACCGTCAGTCATTAGTTTAACGTAGGTATTATTAGAAACCTGATCGCTAAAACGAATTTTAAAACCGACTTGCTGACCAAGTTCACATTTCATTTCTTCAGCAATACGATTAGCCACGGTTCGCGCAGCTAATCGTCGTGGTTGCGTGTGGCCAATTAAGCCATCAACACCGCGGCCAAGCTCTAAACACATTTTAGGAATTTGCGTTGTTTTACCAGAGCCCGTTTCACCGGCAATAATAACCACTTGGTTATTTGCAATGGCGTCTTTAATTGTTTCCTTTTTTTGGCTTACTGGCAATTGCTCAGGGTAAGTCACTTTAGGAAGACCCGCTAAGCGCTTAGCTCGCAGTTCTTGGCTACGGGTTATATCAGCCGCTATTTTTTCAAGCGCGTTGGCATGCTTGTTTTCATCGGTTATTTTTTTTACACCATGTAAGCGTTTTTTTAAAATAAATTGATCTTTTTTTAAGCACGTTTTTAGCTCGCCAAACAACTGACCTAGGTTAACCACCCGCATACCTTATAAAATTTTAATAATAGAGCATTAATTGTATCAAACTAAATGCTCAGGGTTAATCCTACAAAGCGCATAACTGCCCAGATATATGTACTTATGGGCTATTCGTCGTTAAAAATTCCGACATAAGTCGCTTGTGTGTTCGATTTACTCGCGCGATACATGCCCGAGGTATTAAACGGCAAGCTAATATTCCCCTTAGTATCAATAATAATAACGCCGCCAGTCCCACCTATAGGCTTAAGCACACCGTTTATAACTTCATCTCCAGCTTCAGCTATGGTTTTATCTTGATACTTAACACGCGCACATATATCGCTAGCTACGTTATAGCGAATAAAATATTCACCATGCCCAGTTGCCGATACAGCACACGATTCGTTTTCAGCAAATGTTCCTGCCCCAATTACTGGCGCATCACCCACACGGCCATAACGTTTTGCGGTCATACCGCCTGTTGATGTACCAGCTGCTAAATTACCGTTTTTATCAAGTGCCACGGCACCAACCGTGCCCATTTTATAGTTATTGGGTAATGCTTTGTGCGCGGCTTGGTACTCTTTACTGGTTGCTTTGGCTTCATCTAATTTTTGTTTTGCTTTTAAAAGTGCTTTGTAACGAGGCTCAGTATCAAATAAGTTATTTTCAATAAGCTCAACGCCCTGCTCTTTAGCAAACTCCTCAGCGCCTTGGCCGCTGAGCATTACATGCACGGAGTTATCCATTACCAAACGTGCTAATTTAATCGGGCTCTCAATATGTTTTACACCTGCAACAGCGCCTGCTTCACGGTTTCGGCCATCCATTATAGATGCATCAAGTTCATGCCCGCCATCGTAAGTGTATACCGCTCCGCGTCCTGCATTAAAATAAGGCGATTGCTCTAATACTGTAATGGCCGCTATCACCGCATCTAAACTTTCACCGCCTTGCTGCAATACTTTATAGCCTGTCTCTACTGCTTCACTTAATTTAGCGCGGTACTGCTTTTCTTGAGTGGGTGTAAACCGTGCTTTTTCGATGGTCCCTGCCCCACCATGAATCGCAATGGCAAATGGAGTCTCTGCTGCTAATACGCTATTACTTAAAGCAAAAAGGCTGCTCGCAAAAATTGCTAATAAGGGTGTTTTCATAATAAGTTCTTTTATGGGGAAGTTATAAACTAATGTGAATGGTTGAGAGCTTAATTTCAACTAAAGTGAGTTTAATGGCATAAAAAAAGCGCCTTAAGGCGCTTTTTAAATTTAACGTGTTTGTAATTAAGCTTGTTTTGCTTTTAAACGCGCTAAACGTGCTACTTGATGAGTAGACGTTAAGAAAGAATAAATTGGTGCTAAGTAACCACGTTTACGAAGCTCTAAGAAATCAGCATCGCTTAATTCGTTTAGCTTTTTCTCATCGATAAGGTAAATACCGTTGATGTCTTTTTTCTCGCCTTTAATGTCTACTGTTAGCGTTTGCGCAATTAGTAGCTCTTTATCAGCAAGAAATTTAGTGAACGCTTCAGTTACTTGAGAAAACTCAATAAACGATACAAGCGCTTCTTTACGACGTTTTAGGTAATCTGTTTCTTCGCCGTTTTCAAATAATGCGTTACCTTCGTCTTCACCAACAAGCGCACTTGCTTCGTCAATTACGATACCGTATTGATCTTGATCTGGGTGTTTAACTAAGCCCAGTGGGTAACGAGTAGATGCCATAGGTGCAAATGCTGCAGTCCATTTACCATCTTCTACAAAAAGGTTTTCGCCTGGCTCTAAGCCAAACATAGCAACTGCTTGAAAAGTGCCGCTTTCGTTGTTTTTAACGAATGACATTGGAAACTCGTTTGCTACACGTGCAAACTCATGTGCAACTACTGGCACTAAGTGTTGAGTTTTCATGAATTCTACATTGATGCCGTTTTGAATTTTAGTATTGGCATGTTTTTCGTTGTGTAAAGGCTGTACTTGTTGCTCCGCCATGTTACTGCTCCGTTTATTTTAATTTATATGTTTCATTGTTAATGCCTTTAGGCTAATGCTTTTGAGCTAAAAAAGGAAGGGAAACTTTTATGACAACAACCATGAAAAAATAAAATTTAACTAAATCTGAACGTTGCTAAAAAACATACAGCTAAAACTCATAAATTTTGTGCAAAAACAACACACTTCATGGTTGTTTTTAATACAAACACCGATTATTCGTTAACATTGGTTAACAGTACAGGTCTATTTTTTTGTTGTGTTTAGGCTTAAATTTGAGCAAATAAAAAAGGCCACTTATATAAGCGGCCTTTAAAAGTTAAATTAGCATCTAAATTAAGGTGCCCAATATACTTCAATATTTATACTTGGGTGGTTAAGTACCGCACGTAGTGGCATGTCATTAACATCGCCTCCCGCTTTTGCTTGCTTATAAACAGCGAGTTTCTCTTCACCGCTAATTAAAAGCTTAACTACTTTAGATTGCGCAATGGCATTTAACGTAAGCGTCATTCGCTCAGTAATACTACCTGTAACGTCGCTTTGTATTGCATTAATAGCACACACTGATTGTGTGGTTGTTAAACCATGCTCTAAACCGTCTGCATTTGGGAATAACGACGCTGTGTGGCCATCTGGACCCATACCTAAAATAGTCACGTCATATGGTTTTTTTAGTTCGCTGTAGGCAGATTCACACTCTTGTGCGCCCTGTTGGGCCGTTGCAGCAGTGTTCTTCATAGTGATAAAGTTAGCAGCACTACCATAGTTTTGTAATAACGTACTCTTAATAAAGGCTTCGTTACTTTTTTCATGGCTTGGGTCTACCCAGCGCTCATCAACCATGGCAACATCAACATTTTGCCAATCTAAGTCAAGCGTTGATAAATGCTTGTACGCAGGTGCTGGCGACGAACCGCCAGATACCATCAATACAGCACGGCCATCATTTTTAATACCATCACGTAGTGATTGCTCAAGCGTTGCAGAAAGCTCAGCTGTTAACGCGTCTTTATCGTCAAAAAACTTTTCAACTAATGTTGCCATGCTTATACCTTATCGCCTGTGTTAAACCATACGTGGTTGTTTTCTGCTAATAATTCATCAGCATCTTCAGGACCCCAACTACCAGAACGGTAAAGCGCAGGTTTGCCTTTGCCTTGCCATCTATCAATAATTGGATCAATCCACTTCCACGCTTGGCGCACTTCATCACGGTGAATAAATAACGATGGGTTATTTGCAGCGGCATCAAGCATTAAACGCTTGTACGCATCTGAATGGAAACCATTGCTGTAAGCTTGTGAAAGCTCAATATTCATTGTTACTGGCTCAAGTTGCATTTGAAGATTATCAAGGCGCTTAGACATAAGCGTTAGTTGAATTGTTTCCTCTGGCTGCAAACGAATAACAAGGCGGTTTGGCTCAATATTACCCACGTTATCTTCGTAAATATTGTGAGATACTTTTTTGTATTCAACCACAATTTCTGCACAGCGCTTAGCCATACGTTTACCAGTACGAAGGTAAAATGGAACACCTGCCCAACGCCAGTTATCAATGTGCGCACGAATAGCTACAAACGTTTCTGTTTTACTAGAACCTTCATTTAGCTCTTCTAAGTAACCCGGTACAATTTTACCGTTTAAGTCACCAGGTACGTATTGTCCACGAACAATATTTTCATCAACATCGCCATCTACAAGTGGACGAAGTGCTTCTAATACTTTTAATTTTTCGTTACGAATGCTATTAGCGTTAAGCTTATTAGGCGACTCCATTGCAACTAAACAAAGTAGTTGTAATAAGTGGTTTTGAACCATGTCACGAAGTGCACCGGCTTTATCGTAGAAACCAGCGCGGCTTTCAAGGCCAACCGTTTCTGATAAGCTAATTTGGATGTTATCAATAGATTTAGCATCCCACATATTTTCAAACAATGAGTTTGAAAAACGCAGCGCCATTAAGTTTTGTACTGTTTCTTTACCTAAGTAATGGTCAATACGGAAAATTTGCTCTTCATTAAAAAATTCTGCAATTTTTCCGTTAATTGCTTCAGCAGAATCACCGCAATAACCAATTGGCTTTTCAACAACAACGCGCGATGTAGGTGTAATTAAACCTTTAGTCGATAATATTTCACAACATGTGCCGTAAACAGCAGGCGGAAGCGATAAATAAAACACGCGAGACTTAGTGCTTTCGTGCTCATCTAAAATGCCTTTTAACACATCCCAGTTGTCGTCTGCTTCTGTAACATTACTTACTACTGGCACTAAAAAAGTAGAAAACGCTTTCCAATCTTTAGCGTTAAACTCACCTTTGCTTAAAAATTCTTGTAATGCTTTATGCGCTGTTTCTACGTATTCAGCACGTTTAGATTCTTCGCGAACTGTTGGGAGGATACGTGAGCCTTCAGGTAAGTTACCTTCTTGATATGCTCTGTACATTGCAGGTAGCAATTTGCGTAACGCAAGATCACCACCGCCCCCAAAAATTATAATATCAAAAGGATTAAGCATAGTTACTCTCTACGTTGTGATACCCAGTACATTTTATAAATGCGCGGATATGCCTATTTATTGCTAGATTAGATGGCTTTTATAGCTGTATTTAAATAAAAGCCTGCTGAATTGTTCTGTATCGATGATTTATTATTATTTTTATCATTGCGCTTATTAAATGAGCCTTAGGGGCCCTGTATCTCCTCTCACAAAAATACAGACCCTAAGCACTCCAGCGCTACCCGTTCAAAGGTACTCGGTTTACTTACTTGCGTAAGCGAATTTTTTACTGCGTACGGTTTTGTTTGTAGTACGCCATTAAGCCGTTTGTAGAACTATCATGAGCGTGTTTCACGCTCTCATCAGTTAGTTCACTCTCAATTTTAGATGCTAAACCTTTACCTAGCTCTACACCCCATTGATCAAACGAACATATTTCTAAAATAATGCCTTGGCAAAATATCTTATGCTCATACAGTGCAATTAAACGACCCACTGTTTTAGCATCTACTGTATCTAATAGCATAGACGTTGTAGGACGATTGCCTTGATGAATTTTATGATTTAATAACTCATCAATCTCTGCTTGCGATTTACCCTTAGCGGTTAAATCAGCAGTAACTTGCGCTGCATCTACACCACTCATCATCGCTTCTGTTTGTGCAAAGAAGTTAGATAATAAAATATCGTGATGCTTATCAACATTCACTTGTGGTTTAACTGATGCAATAAAATCTGCAGGTACAATTACATTGCCTTGGTGTAAACACTGATAAAATGCATGCTGACCATTAATACCCGTCATGCCCCAAATAATTGGAACTGTAGTATAAGGTACCGTTTCGCCTGCAAAGTTAACGTGTTTACCGTTACTTTCCATTTCGCCTTGCTGTAGATACGCAGGCAACATGTGCAGTGCTTGGTCGTATGGTAATATAGCTTGCGCTGTGTAGCCCAAAAAGCTCGTATTCCATACACTAAGCAACGCCATAATTAATGGTATATTTTGCTCAAACGGCGCAGATTTAAAGTGCTCATCTACTTCAAACGCGCCTTCTAAAATTGCTTCAAAGGCGTCGTAGCCTAAATATAAAGCAATTGGTAAGCCTATCGCACTCCAAAGTGAAAAGCGACCGCCAACCCAATCCCACATAGTGAATACGTTTTCGTCGCTGATACCAAAGGCTGCCGTTTTTTCTAAATTTGTACTTACTGCAACAAAGTGCTTTGCAATTGTACTTTCATCTTTTGTTGTTTGTAAAAACCAATCAACCGCTGTTTTAGCATTTGTCATGGTTTCTGACGTCGTAAATGTTTTTGACGAAATAACAAATAATGTTGTTTCAGGGTCAATGGCTTTCAATATAGATGAAATCTGCACACCGTCAGCATTAGATACGTAATGAACATTTAACGTATCATCAGCAAGTGCTTTTAATGCCTCGGTTGCCATTTGCGGGCCAAGGTTAGAACCACCTACACCAATACTTACAACATCTTTTACCGCTTTACCGGTATAACCTAACCATTTACCACTACGCACTTTTTCAACAAACACTTTAATTTTAGCTAATTCGTTGTCTACAGCTTGTGTTACGTTTTCGCCATCAACAATTAATGGAGTGTGAGCGCGATTACGAAGGGCCGTATGCAGTACTGAGCGATCTTCGGTGATATTTATTTTTGCACCGCTAAACATTTTATCACGCCACGATGCAATATCGCACTCTTTAGCAAGCGACATTAAGTTAGCAAAAACATCGTTATCAATAAGTTGCTTAGAGTAGTCGAATAATACGCCAGGTACTTGAGTCGAAAACTTAGAAAAGCGCGTGTCATCTTGTGCAAATAACGTTTTTAGATGTGTTTGTTTCATCTTAGCTGCACTTTGTTCCAGTGCTTGCCAACTTGCTAGTTGCGTTCGGTTAGACATGTAAGTACCCTCTAATTTTTTCAATCAATTGATTTAAAAATGCTTTTTATAAAAGCAAAACTCTTAACACTGCTTATTTATACTAAAATAAAGCGTCGATAGTATAACTAAAAATGCAAAAAAAGTGCTGTTTTTATAATTTTAGATGCCGATGATAACGCAATTTTTAGCTTTTGACACCGGTATCATAAAAATTTTATAAATTAATTTACCCTCAATTTTAAAGGCAACGGCATAGCTTAATCAATCAAAATGAAATATTCATGAATTTTCATAAGTACTACTAATTACTTTTTATACTCATTAACTAATTACTGTGCATGTTTACATTGCGTGCAATAAACCTTAAAAACAAAAAATCGGCTCTAAAGCCGATTTTGTATAAATTACAATCTTTGTTTAATTGCTAAGCGCCAACCCACCACTTAGGTTATAAACAGTTTTGTATCCTAGTTGCATTAAATTAGTTGCAGCAATTTTTGAGCGGTTACCACTACGGCATAATAAAATGTACTTGTTATTTTTGTTTAATTGGCCTTCAAATACCGCATTTGCCATTCTGCTAAGTGGTATATTTAATGTTTTTTCATCTAGCGTATTAAATAACTGAGCAACATTATTTGCTCCATGTTCATACTGTTCGCGGGTATCTATTAAATATGTATCGCTGGTGTTTAACATCACTTTAGCGTCATCAAAATTTAATTGCTGTGTATCAACCTCAGGTAATGCATTTACATAACCACACAATTGCGTGTTATTTATTTGCTTTGAAGCGTCGTACTGCTGTTTTTGTATTGCAAATTCATCAACTGAAATACTGCCGCTCACTAACGCATCAAGTAGTGGCGTTTGGTTTTGCTGTACAGCCCAGTTCATGGCAAAACATTGTTGGTAGTCGTGCCCTGAGCAAATAATGCTGGTGCTTTTAAGCTGCTTGCTCATTGCTAAAACAGATCGAGCCATTGCTTTTGCGTCGCCACCTATGAGCGATGTATTGCCAAGCCCAGCAGGCAATATTAAATCACCACAAAAGCAATAACGCGTTTCGCCATTACTGTTTTTTAATAAATAACTTACGCTATCTTTGCTGTGCCCAGGTGTAGCTACTTTTTCAAGTGCTTCATTTGCCAAATTAATACTTGCTGTATTTAGCGGCCAACCTAGCGAATCAACCTCACCTTTGACAACTCTTGAGGCAAGAACGCTGGTTAGTAAATTAGTCGCTGACTCTCGCTCTTGATGCAGATGAGTATTAAGCACCGCTGATATAGTTAAGTTTTGTGTATTGGCTATTTTTTCAAAACGCGGAATAAGCTCAATAATCGGATCAATTATAACTGCGTGTTTATCATCGCTCACATAAAGCCAACTACATGCACCTTGATGCCTAAATTGAGTAAGGCCCAGTGCGCATACTTCTTGTTGTGGTGTGGTACTGTCAGACACGATTAAACAGTTTGCCTGTAATATTGCTTTTAGAGCGCGAATACGCACACAAGCATCATCAATATCATGTTGTGTTGCAGCCGGTCCAAACGATAGCCTAATCGCGTTTTCGCTTTGCCACTTACTTGCACCCATAGCATCTAAAACAAAACTTGTTGATGCGCCTGTACTACAAGCCGAGCCACCACTTACGCGAATGCCCGCTGCATCAAATAAATCAATCACCTCTTTACTCGTTAAATCGTTAACAGCAAAGTTAAGTGTGGTAGGTACGCTATAAGCAAAATCATGGTTGAATGTAATATCGCCAAAGGTGTCTTTTATCGCGTTTTGTAACTGGCTTCGATAAGAGTTAAGTATGCTACTTGGTTTAAATGTATCGTCTGATTTATCAAGCAACATACTAAATAGCTTATTTAACCCTGCAATACCGGGTAGATTTTCGGTGCCTGAACGCATTCCACTTTCTTGACCGCCACCCGCAATAAAAGGAGTATACGCACTGCCACTACGAATGTATAAAAAGCCGATACCTTTAGGTGCATAAAGCTTATGCCCCGAAAAAGGTGCGTAATCTATTGTTGTATCACTAAGCGCGAGTGCTTGTTTACCAAGCGCTTGCACGCAATCCACCATCCACGATACATTTTTATTACGGCTACGAATCACCTGCTCAATAGCGGGTAAATCTTGATACACACCGGTTTCGTTATTAACGGCCATGGTGCAAATCATCAAAGCGTTATTAATATGCTCTGCTATAAAATCTAAATCTAAAATACCGTTACTATCAACCGGAATAGCAAGCACTTCAGCATTAACGTTAAGTACGCTATTCCAGTGCTTAAGTGTATTTGGTACCGCTTTATGCTCAGTTGCGCCATATAACAATACAGGGTTTTTAATCGGGTGTTTTTTAGCATCAATTAGCGTAGAAACTACCGCAGTTTGAATGCCTTCTGTTGCGCCAGAGGTAAATAAAATATCGCCATTACTTGCGCCAATAACCGTGTGGGCTTTTTGACGCGTTTGTTCTAATAAATGCTTGGCTTGAATACCTGTTATATGAGGACTAGAAGGATTACCAAAACATATTTGCATGGTATGAGAAACAACATCAGCAATACAAGGCAACACAGGGGTCGTTGCGTTTGCATCAAGGTAAACTTGTTTTACTGGCTCATCGTGCAATAAAAACTCAGACATTAAAAAACGCACCTTATTACTAAAAAATATATCTTATTACCAATAGTACATAAATTTACAGGTAATGAGTAATAATCAATTAGCACTAGAGGTGCGTTTACTATTCTTTTTTAAACTAAAAGTTTGTTTACTTAATTATTCACTGAGCTCTTTACTTATCTCTTCATGTGTTGACGACCAAGCTGTTATTAGCGCTTTTACTAATGAAGCCAATGGGATGGCAAAAAATACGCCCCAAAACCCCCACAAGCCACCAAAAAATAATACCGCGACAATTATAAACACCGGATTTAAATCAACTGCCTCAGAAAACAACAGTGGCACAAGTACGTTGCCATCAAGTGCCTGAATAATTCCGTAAATAATTAAAATAGTCCAAAACTGTGTTTCTAATCCAAACTGAAACAGCGCAACTGCCGCTACCGGAATAGTAACCAGTGCAGCACCAATAAATGGAATTAATACCGACAAACCAACAAGCACACCAAGTAAGGCGGCGTAACGTAAATCTAAAACAGTAAATGCAATGAAAGACACACCACCAACAATTAATATTTCAAACACTTTACCGCGAATGTAATTCATAATTTGTTGATTCATTTCATGCCACACTTGCAAAATTAAGCGTCGTTGCTGAGGGATCAGTTTAGCAATACTTCCTGTTAGCTCTAGCTTGTCTTTAAGCATAAAAAACACCAGTAACGGCACAAGTACTAAATATATAAGCCAAGCTACAACATCTTTTAAAGAGGTAAGTGAAAACGACAACACAACCTGACCAAACTCAATAATTTTAGCTTCTACTGTTGCAACAATAGCTTGTACTTGTTCAATACTAATCAAACTTGGGTATTGTTCTGGTAAAGCGATTAAATAAGACTTCCCCTGCTCTAACATATGCGGGGTTTCTTGGACTAGGTTACTGGTTTGCTTCCAAAGCACTGGGCCAATAACCAAAATAAGGGTGAGCATAATGCTAATAAATATCAACATTACAATAATCGTTGCACTAAAACGCTTTAAACCAACGCGCTCTAAATGAACAACCGGCCAATCAAGTAAATAGGCAATAACCAATGCCACAAGCACAGGGACAATTAACGAGCCAAAAAAGTAAAGTAAGGCTACTGAGGCCAATAATAAAAATAATAAGGTAGACGAGTGAGGATCCGAGAACTTCCTTTCGTACCATGTTTTTACGTATTCAAACATGTAATGGCTCCACTAATAACAACCCACGTTGTTTATCAAAATTGTAACTATAAGCATTTTTTTGCAAAAAACGTTCAATATCGTTCGCACTCTCACCTTTATTAAGACTAAAAGTGATACGTTGTTTTGATGACTGTGCACTTCGTAGCGCAAGTTTAAACTGCACAAATTGCTGAGGGCATTTAAACTCTTTTAAATCGCGCTCTACCATAACTACTTTATCCGTATAGTAAATGAATAATAAGTCGCATATTTACGGTCAATATACTTATATACGCAAACCGTTGTAATTTTTTGTTAAAACAATACCTGCAATAGTTTATCCTTATAACATAACTCGCAGTAAGGATAAGTTAATGCCTGGCACGCATAATAAAGCGCAACTACCAAGTAATCCAACACTCAAAGAGATTAATTGGTTTAAAAAGCAAATTAATTGGGGCGAACTCCCTCCTTTTTATCACCTTGTTGCCTCATCAATAAGCGAATCAGAAGGTATTTTAGATCATGGATTCGATAATGCGGTTAAACAACTTATAGATAAACGCAATTGGAACTTAGATTTATTAGAAGGCCACGAAGACAGCTTTGGTGAAATACATACCAAATATAAGCCACGTATTGCGCTGCACCAGGTTTTTACCGATAGAGGCTTTGAGCTTTGGGCACAGCCTTATGCTAAAGATGTTATTGTTGACCAATACATAAAAAATAATCGCTTTATGGAGTTTAGAGTGTGGGACCCACATTCAATGAAAAACCTGATCAGAATAAGTCAGTTACATAAGTTTATTGGCTTTTATTTTGAACGGGGCGACAAAGCAGATAAAGCCATTATTTTACATGCACATAAAGTAGTACATAAAATTATTACTTTTTTGCAGCGAGAATTGAACGTTGTAAAGCTTGATGGAGTCACAATAAAAGAACTATACCAATTGTGCGAAAAAGACAGCCGTGCAAGCAGTGACGAAATAGACATAGCCAAAATTGCAATTGGCGAACAAATTAACAAGGAATAAAATGCAGCTAAAATCAGCATTTATCACTTTATGCAGCGCCGCGCTTACGTTTAGCTTATTAGTAAGCGAACCTTTAAAAGCGCAAACTAACTTTACTCTTCCTGACTTAGGAACATCTGCATTACAAGCACTGCCACTTGAAAAAGAACAAGCCATTGGCGAAGTAATGATGATGCAAATACGAGGTTCATCGCCAGTTATAAACGACCCTGTGCTAGATGAATACCTCACCACTATTGGCCGTAAACTTGTTGCTAATGCTAACGATGTACGCTTTCCGTTTTCATTTTTTTGGATAAATAACTCAGAAATAAACGCATTTGCCTTTTACGGCGGCCATGTTGGAGTGCACACAGGATTAATAGCGCAAGCAGATAACGAGAGCCAGTTTGCTTCGGTACTTGGTCACGAAATTGCTCACGTAACACAGCGCCACTTAGCACGTAGAATACAGCAGCAACAAGATAACAGCGCACTGACCATTGCCGGTATGATTGCTGGTATATTAGCAACCGTTGTTGCACCCGACGCGGGTATTGCCATTATATCAGCAAGCCAAACACAATCTGCTTTTAGCCAATTAACACATAGCCGCTCAGCTGAGCAAGAAGCTGACCGCATAGGCATGCAAACACTTAATAATGCTGGTTTTGATGCACGTGCATCGAGTGAGTTTTTAACTAAACTTGCAGCGCAAATTCGTTATAAATACAAGCCACCTGCATTTTTGCTTACTCACCCATTGCCAGAGAGCCGAGTGTCAGACGTACGTTTGCGTGCAGAGCAATTTCCTGTGCGTCTTATGAATGCGAGCCTTGAATTTAATTTAGCAAAAAGTCGAGTGCTTGCCCGCTACGACAACAAACCAGAAAACGCAGAAGACTTATTTAAAAAACTACTGCGCGAAAACAGTTACAACAATACTGCATTAAAGTATGGCTTAGCCATAAGCTTACTTGATCAAAAAAAGCTTGATGAAGCAGCGCCAATATTAGACGAGCTTTTAAAAAACGATCCTAAAAACTTATTTTATATAGATACCCATACCGATTTACTTATCGCACAAGAAAAGGCAGATGAAGCCGTTAAGTTTTTAGCTGATTTAAATCAGTATCGCCCTAATAATCAGGTAATTACGCTTAACTATGCCAATGCAGCTCTCGAAGCTGAGCAATATGAGCTTGCTGAAAATATTTTAAAGAGTTTTTTACTCGAAAAGCCCGACCACAACTTAGGCAAACAACTCCTTGCTGATGCGTATAAAAAACAAGATAAATTAGCCTCTTATCACGAAGCGAACGCCGATGTATTAGCGCAATATGGCGCTTATTTAAAAGCCGCAGACGAAGTACAAAAAGCACTTAACTTTGTAGAGCCTACCCAACTTGTAAAGCAACAACGTTTAAAAGCACTACTTACCCAGTATCGACTTTTACAAAAAGAGCTTGCAAGACTTTAAGTCTGCAAGCGCTTACCCTAAAATAGACGCAATTCACACTTTGGAATCATTTTATGTCTGTTACTATTTACCACAACCCACGTTGTTCTAAATCACGCGAAACGCTAGCACTACTGCAAAGTAAAGTGATAGAGCCAAGTGTTGTAGAGTATTTAAAAAACCCTCTTACACACGAGCAAATTGCAACGCTTGTAATCCAACTTGGTTTTTCATCCGTACGTGAATTAATGCGCACAAAAGAAGATGACTACAAAGCGCTTAATTTAAAAGATGAAAGCAATGAATCAGCATTAATAGATGCTATGGTACAAAATCCAAAACTAATTGAGCGCCCTATTGTGGTTAATAACAATAAAGCCGCGATTGGTCGCCCACCAGAAAACGTACTAAGCGTTTTATAATGAGTGCAACCATAGTGGTGCTTTATCACTCAAGCCATGGCTCAGTTGAAGCAATGGCTCACGAAATAGCAGAGTCGATAGAGCAACAAGGTGCTAGCGCACTACTTCGCACCTTTGTGGCTAAAAATGCGCACGACATTGTGATCACCAAAGATGACTTAATAAACTGCGATGGTTTGGCATTTGGTACACCAACCCGATTTGGAATGATGGCCTCCCAAGCTAAAAGCTTTTGGGAAACCACCAGCGACTTGTGGCTAAAAGGCCAGTTAATAGATAAGCCAGCGTGTGTGTTTTCGTCATCAAGCAGTATGCATGGTGGTAATGAAGCAACCTTACTTAACTTATCTCTGCCACTATTACACCACGGTATGATGCTACTGGGCGTGCCGTACGATGTACCCGAACTACTTGCAACACAAACAGGTGGAACACCATACGGTGCAACACACGTTGCTGGCAGCGCTAATAGTGCACAACTTAGTAAAGACGAAATTAAAATATGCCAAAGCGTTGGTAAACGCCTTACTCACATTGCGAGAAAACTTAAATGAATACAGCTGACAACCCAGCTAAAAAGCCAATTACAGTAAAATTTCAGCGTGCCGCACTATTTGGCTATGTAGGTTTACTTGTTCTTATTCCACTGTGGATGTATTTTGTACCACCTTTAAATGGTAATGCGAGTTTAGTGTCTTTATTTGTGCCTATTATTCCATTACTACTGCCGCTAAGAGGCATAATAAAAGACTATACTTACACTTATGCGTGGGCTAACTTTATTGTAATGCTGTATTTTATACACGGCTTAACCATGCTTTGGGCAGCTCCTGATGAGCTTATATGGGTATTGTTAGAGCTTGTGTTTGCCTCTTCAATGTTTATCGGCTGTACGTATTATGCAAGGCATCGCGGACAAGAACAGGGTTTAAAAATCCGTAAGCTTAAAGAAGAATTAGCTGAAGAAAAAGCAGCAAATGAGCACAATAAATAATATTTATCCATAAACGGATATAAATACAAAAAACGCGCTTAAATTGCTTTAAGCGCGTTTTTTATTAACTGTTTAAAAGTGACTAAACCAAATCACTCAAGGCTGCTAGTACCACAATACTCGCTAACCCTATTTGAGCAATTAAGCTAATAAACGAAAAGCCCCTAAGCACAAACAAACCCCAAGGGTGTTTAATATGTGGATATAACGCACAGCGTTTTAAAGTGGTCGCAAAGAAAAAACAAATCACTGCAACCATGGTTAAACCCAGCGTCAGCTCACTTTTAATTGAGAGTGTTTCATCAAAAAAGAAGAACAACTGCAAAGGCAGCAATATAGTGACAATAGCGTGCAGCACATGTACTTTTTTAATACGATCAAACTGCCCTTCCGGCGAAAGCTCTTTAATACCAAAGTCACGCTCTAAGCATTTAACTAAGTTATTGGCTTTAATACTAACCGCCAAACGGTAACAACTTAAGCCTTCTTTATTGCGCGCTCTAAAGTTATAACCCGCTTTAATTAACAGCACCATTAACGATTCATTTTTAGCAAATACAGCGTAATGAAGCGCTGTATTACCTAAATTATCAACCGCTTTTTTATCTTGCTTTGCAAGTAGCGTTTCAACCACATTTACATAGCCTTTTTCGGCGGCCCACATGAAGGCTGTTTTATTGTTCTCGTCAGCAAGAACGCCTGTGGCGCCTTGTTCAATAAAACGCATGGCCATTGTTTGCTTGGCTGTTTTTTTACGTAAGTGCGTTAATAATGCTTTTTCTAGCAGTACAACAGAGTCAACATCAGGAGAAACCTGTGTAAGCAACGTAAAGTAGTCTTTACCCGCCGCTACTTTTTCGCTAGCAAGTTCAGAAAGCATATCTAAATCAGCAACAGACTCGGGTATAAATGCACTTAAGCGCTCTCTAAAATCAACTTCTTTCCAAAGGGCTAATGTATCTTTTGCCGAGAGTTTACTTTTATTATTTAACGCATGCTCAATTAACGTGAAATAGCGTTTACTAAAAAACAAATCAACTAAAGACAGTGGCGTATCTATGGTGTTTTGCGCCGCCACGCTTGCGTATTTTTCAAGGCGCTGGCATAGCATAAGCACTAAGCTTTCAGGGGTGTATTCATTATCGTAGTAATGGCTTTTAACCGCACTAATATACGCTTGTGCGTCTTCGTCATATTCAGAGATATGTTGAAAATAACATTCTTCAAATGGCTCTAACGGGGTTAACCATGCCAAATAATAAATAGGCGGTAACACGGTGGTGCATACACCATCGTCTTCATTTGTAGAACGACAAGCAGGCCAAGCTTCCAAAGCATCTAAAATAAAGGCACCGTTTTGTTCTACCAGTCCTTTAATAAGTAATGGGTATTCCTTTGGCCAAATCAGTACATTTTCCATTAAAACAACACAACTCCAGTGTGGCTTGGGGGTGGTAAGTTATATCAGTTTTTAGCTGACACCACGCTTAATCAAAGTGTCGATATTCTAGCACACCTTTGTTTTGCTGCTAGCGCAAAATTACGCAATAGCAACAATCCTTTAGGATTACCGTAGACAAGAATATAAAAACGACCAAGTACATAAGTAATTGGCCGTTTTTGAGGTTGGAGTTGGGCTTAATCAGAGCCAGACAAATAGTTTATTTACTTTTTAACTCGCTAATAACTTGATCTAAACCCACTTCAGAAATGCGTTGAATAATCTCTTTTTGCTTAGCACTTAATAGTGAAATACCTTCGGCAACAATATCGTATACTTTCCACTCATCATTTTTACCTAAACGAAGCTTAAAACTTAAGTCGATTGTAGGCGCATTTGGCTCAATAATTTGTGTGTTAACTGTTGCGTACTCAGAGTCACTTTTTGCGTTATTACGCTCAAACACTACTTTTTGACCTGTGTACTTCATTAGTGCACCAGCGTATGTGCCCGTTAAGTAATGCTCTACTGCATCTATAAATTTAACAGCCTGTTCGCGCTCAATGCCTTTAATGTGCTTACCTAATAATTTAAACGACACAAACTTAACATCAATATGCGGCATTAAACGTTTTTCAATAATGGCGGCCATCGCGTCTTTACTTGCTGTGCCTTTTGAATTTACTTGGCCAATGTCTGCAAATAGCTTATCGGCTACTGATTCAAGTAACTGATCTGGCGATTGCTGAGTTTGTGCAAATAACGAACTACTAAAAAAAGCAGTGGCTAAAACGAATAGTTTAAAGAGTTTCATAATTGTATATGTCTGTGTGATTAAGATGGCTGTAATTTACGCGAACTATACGCAATAAAAAAGGCACAAATAAGCAACTTATTAATGCCCAAACAGCATCAATTAAATAACTAAAATAAATTCAAGCAGTTAGAAATCTCCATTAACAGCTCATATACAACCGGCATTTTGTCCTCATTGTAATTGTTAATAGGTCGCCCTTATCATTTAGTTATCAACTTAAATCAAACAAACATTTGGCACCTATGAAAACGTCACTTAAAACACTTATTATCTCTTTTGCATTAGTAGTTTCACTTTTTGGCAAACTTGCTTTTGCTCAATCGAACCATGGTTATGCTGTTGATTTTCTCAAAGGCGAAGGTAACGTAAACGGCGTTAAGCTTGCGTATCAGTATCATGCACCTAGTATGCAAAACCTTATTGGCGATGCTCGCTTTTACTTTGAAACCAGCGTAAACATGTGGGAATACCGCCACGGCGATGAAACACAATCAAACCTAGTACTTGCTATGTCACCTGTGCTGCAATTTCCTGCCTTTAGTTTTAACAACACCCCATTTTATGTAGAAGCAGGAATTGGTGTATCACTGATTGATGAGACGCAGTTTGCCGGTAAAAACATAAGCACTCACTACCAGTTTGAAGACCGTATAGGCCTCGTTGCCGACTTTGGCCACACTAACGTTGCTCTTAGAGTTATTCACTACTCAAACGCAGGCTTTAAAGAGCCAAACCCAGGGCTTAACTTTTTAACACTTTCGGTAGCTAGACGCTTTTAACGTTATTGATTGTGTTTTAAGTAATTTAATTGCTGTTATAGCGTAAAACAGTCACACTTATCCCCTGTTTAAAGTAGGTAAGTGGTTATGCAAACTTGGCATATTGTAATTATTGTCGCCGTTGTTTTTGCCATTATCATTGGTAATATTGCGCTGATTAGACTCTCTGCAAAAACGGAGTTTAAAAAGCCCAACGCCAATATTAAAAATGCAACAGACACAAAAAAGCCCTGATTAATCAGGGCTTTTTAATACATGCTAATTTAGCCTACTAGCCAATGCGCCATTAGCGCAATAACAGGTAAAGTAATTAGCGTTCGCAAAATAAATATAATAAACAACTCTAAAATGTTTACCGGTATTTTACTGCCAAGTAAAAGTGCGCCCACCTCAGACATATAAATAAGCTGCGTTACGCTCATGGCTGCAATAATAAAGCGCGTTACATCACTTTCAATAGTACCTGCTGCTAATATTGACGGAATAAACATATCAGCAAAACCAACCATAATAGTTTGCGATGCTGCTGCCGCTTCGGGTACTTGTAATAACTCTAAAAATGGCACAAACGGCATACCTAAATACTGAAATATAGGCGTATGCTCAGCAATGATCAGTGCAAATGTACCTACTGCCATAACCACTGGCAACACACCAAATACCATATCAAGCGCGTTATGTACGCCCTCTTTTATAGTACCTTTAACACCCGTTGAGTTATCTGCTTTAGCGAGTGCAACATCTAACGAATGACCAAATAAAGTTTTATGGCCCGGAATTGTTTCAGCGTCTCTATCTGGCTCAGTACCATCAATCAGTAAGTCTTTTTTAAAGCGCAGTGGCGGTAATCGCGGCACAATAATAGCGGCAACAATACCGGCTAAACATACCGTTGCGTAAAACGGTGCAAATAGGTATTCAAGTTTAACTTGCCCAAGCACCACTAAACTAAACGTAATTGAAACCGCTGAAAACGTAGTACCAATAATAGCCGCTTCGCGTTGTGTATAGTGCTTTTGATCGTACTGCCTTGCAGTCATCAAAATGCCTACACTACCATCACCTAACCACGATGCAGTACAGTCAACCGCACTTCTACCAGGTACACCAAATACAGGGCGCATTACTTTAGTCATTAACGTACCAGCAAGCTCTAGTAGACCAAAGTTAATTAATAGCGGCAGTAATAAGCCCGCTAAAATAAATACCGAAAACAACACTGGCAATAAGTCATTTAATACCAGCGCGCCAGTATTGGCCGAGGTAATCATCTCGCTACCTAGGCTTAAGTACGTCATTAAACCAAACGCCATACCAAATAAGCGTACCACCAGCCATGTCCAGCTCACGTCAAATAAATGCTTTAACAAAGGTGAGTTACATATAGCGGCGGGTTTAAACACTTTAGTAATTACAGAAATAACCCCTGTAATACAAATAATGAGAGTAATAATTGCTTGAGCAGAGCCAAGCATCATTGCTTGAACCGCTTTTGCCATAACGGCAATAGGAATGGTCATCCCTTGCGAGGTACTAATGGGTGTCATAAATAAAAACACACCAATTAACGAAGGAACCAAAAAAGTAAACCAAGTGCGCCACGTATAGTGTGAACGATGAGGTAGCTGAGACATATTTATTAACCTATAAAAACCACAAAAAGAGCATAGCGCTCTTTTTGTGGTAAAACTTATTATTATTTAAATTTTAATGCCGCGCTGAATGAGTGCTGCTTCTAATGCTTGTTGTAAACCATTCATAGTACCTGGTTCAAGCGTTTCGCCTTTGTCATCCATCCACGTTAAGCTAGTACCGCCTTCTTTAGTTTTACTTACTAAAATTTGGTATTGGCCTTCATCAATAGGTAGTTGAGCTACGTCATCACCCCAAATTGAATCCCAAACGCTTGTTTCCGGTTTAGTATAATCAGCAGTAATTAAGCCCGTATCTGGGTTAATTTCAACAATAGTGAACGACAAGCGCTCTAAAAAGCCAGAGAAACGATCAAACACAGCTTCGTAAGATTGCTCAGTTACAAGTGCTGCATTACCTTTGTTATCAAAGCCCATTTCAAGAGAAATAATACCTTGGCGTTTACGCATATCAACTTCAAGTTGACGGTAACGGTAATCAAACTCGCTCACTACTTGGTTAAGCGCACGTACTTCTAACTGCTGCTTTAACAAATCAGTAAGTGTATGGTCGCCTTTAAAATCTATCAGCTCTACACGTAAAGACGCAGTACGCTGATGTGACTTTTCTTCAATAGTGAATCTAAACTTTTCTAAATCATCGTTAACTTCATCGCCCCACCACCAAAAGCTTTCTTCTGTTTTGATGATTGAGTACCAATCAGTTTCAATGATACCAAGTAGCTTATCTTCTTTAGTTGTGCCCGCGTTATTATCAGCAAGTACCGATTGAATCGTATCCCAAAGAAATTCATCTAAATCAGCAATGCCATCGTTTTTATCAAAATAAATACGCGCTTGTTTATCTGTCTCTTCTACCCAACTGCCTTTAGCAATTGTTAATACTTGTGCCGGTGGGCGGTAATTTGTAGCTTCAGGATTGTTGTCGTATTGACCTACATCCATTTTATAAACTGGGTCTTGAGCTGGTTGAGATAACGACGTTGGTGCTTTTACGGGCTCATGCGTACGATAGTTACGTTCGTCATGTGCCTTATTAATAAATACACTACACCCTGATAAACTTACCAATACACTTACTGCAAGTGCTTTTGGGATCCAATACTGCACAGATATTTCTCCTTAGCATACCCTTTAATTGTTTTAACAAATATATGAGTGGGTAATGCCGATTTGGTTCAGTGTAAAATCAATATTAACTTTACATTTATTATTTGGCTGCCTAAATGTAATAAAGTTCAGCACTTCTACTTAGCAATAAAACTAAGCGCAAATAAGCAAATTTTAGCTATGGTACTTTCCCGTGCCAGTAAAAACAAGAAACACCGCACTTTAAAAGCGCTTAATTAGCGTGTGCTGTAGTTTAGAGCCCTTTTTGTGTTAAACTTCGCCGCCGTGCAACTTCTCGTGTGTATTCTTGGTGTTGCCAACTCGGTTGATATAATCCAAGTAACAAGGTATTTGAACTCATGACTGCATTTTCAAATCATCAAATTGTTTTAACAGCGATTGGCGAAGACAGACCCGGTATTGTAAGTGAACTAACCCAACTGGTTAGTGACTGCCACTGCAACATTATTGACAGCCGTATTGCTATTTTAGGCTGCGAATTTACCTTCATAATGCTACTCAGCGGCGACATGTCGGCAATAAGCCGCATAGAGCACGTACTGCCTACTAAAGCCATGGAACTTGGCCTACTAACCATGATGAAGCGTACAGCGAGTCATACTCCTAGTGAGTTTTGTGCAGGTTACACCCTAGAATACACTGGCATAGACACCCCTGGCACATTGAGCAAAGTTACGCGCTTTTTTGCCGATAACAACATCAGCATTTGTTCATTAAAGTCAGATACATTCGATGAAAAAGTCGATATGAAAATGCGTTGTGAAATCGAATTTAATATTCCAGTTGATGTAGATATAGATCAATTTAAAATTAGTTTTGAGAGCCTTTCTCACACGCTAAACGTAGATTATATTTTTAAACGAATTCGTTAAGGATGCTAAACATGAACACAATTAGTCCATTACAAGCTGGCGATACTGCACCCGCTTTTAGCCTACAAAACCAAAACGACGAAACAGTAACATTAAGCGAGCTGTTAAAAGAGCAACAAGTGCTTGTGTACTTTTACCCAAAAGCGTCAACGCCGGGTTGTACTGTACAAGCCGAAAACCTACGCGATGAGCAAGCACAGCTTGCTAAATTTAACACCCGCGTTGTAGGTATTAGCCCAGATCCAATTAAGCGCCTTAAAAACTTTGAAACTAAAAAAGAGCTTAATTTCGATTTATTAGCCGATGAAGACCACGCCATTGCAGAAGCATTTGGGGTATGGGGCTACAAAAAATTTATGGGTAAAGAGTACGATGGTATTCACCGCCTAACATTTTTAGTAGGCCAAGACGGTAAAATTAAACACCTATTTGATAAGTTTAAAACTAAAGATCATCATCAAGTAGTGTTGGATTATTTAGCGGCAGAGTAATCTCGCAGCAGAGTAAGCTAGCGGCTGAGTAAGTTAGCTACCAGCTATTAGACAAATACAGAAAAGCGTTGCTCAAGGGCAACGCTTTTTTTATGCCTATACATTTGCGCTATATAAAACTTAAATAGTAATTGAGTAAATAATTTGTTAAAACTGCCAAAGCACTTATTATTAGCACCTTGCCAATTGGATATTTAAACCTTGAATAAAAACCTAAAATTTAAACTTTATTTAACTGCCTTAATCATCTGTATTATCGGTTTTAATTTTTCAGAGCCAAGTATGCAATTTTACTCAAACCCGTTTTATATCGGTAGTTTTGTTTTTGCTATTGCGCTTATAATTTCTGTAATTAATTACACCTGCCCTGCCTGTAAGAAAAACCAAGTAATACGCTCTATTTCTAGTTATAAGCTCCCAACTAACAATTGTTATAATTGCGGGAAAGAGATTGATGAGAAAAGTAATTAAATAGACGGAGTTATTACTGGAGGGTGTGGTATTCAGGGTTATTCATAAAGCCACGTGATATATATGAAGTTGTTGTAGTGTATTATCAACCGATACAAAGTTTGGAATAGTACCAACAAAACTTGCACCTGATTTTAAAGCAATTTTTATACTAGCTACATTTTGTTCTAAGCATCTAAACTCAATTATTTTAGCGCTTGTATTTTTGAGTATGCTTGGCACTCTTGTAATTACTTGACTAATAATACCATTTCCTTGTGCGTCACTACTTAACCAGTAACCAAGCTCCGCTACATTTAACTCAGGACAAATAGACTTAACTGCAAAAATACCACTCAGATTATCTTTGTAATAAATTTTAAACCACCGCGAACCATTAAGCCCGCTGTTTACTCTGTCGAGTATGTACTTTTTAGCTGATTCAATATTGTTTACCCCTTCTACCCAAGGCAAAAATTCACCTAAACTTACCCGACTTAAATTAACAGTCTTTAAAATGTCCGCAGCATCGCTTTCCACTAAAGGAGCTAGCTTAATGTGTTCTGCAATTTGGATATGCAAGTGTTCTTCCTTGTGAGTATTAATTTTTATAGTTGTAAGTTTAAGACTACAGCTCACTCTTAAGTCGCCCCAAACTCATTTAACGGCTGAATAGCCTTTGATCTATTAAAAAGACACAGACAAGTATTGCTCTAGCGCAACGTTTTTATGCTATATACTCAAATTTGATTAAGTAAGAGCATGATCGAGGGATAAATAAGCAAACAATAATTTTGATGTATGAAGTCAAGATTTGACCACTTTGGTTTTCTATTTTCATTTTAACTCTTCTATTCGTACCATTGTCAGTAGCAAAAAAATATGGGGATTTGAACGTATCTGAAATTGTAAGTATTTACGATGAAGACACATTTCGAGTTAATCTTGATGGTGATATGCCCTGAATTTTTGGTGAGAATATAAGTGTTAGAGTAGCTAATATCGACACGCCTGAGTTAAGGGCAAAATGTGAAAATGAAAATGTGAAAATGAAAAAATATTAGCTAGAAAAGCAAAGCAATTCACAGTTCAAAAGCTAAGAGAAGCTAAAGTAATAGTGGCTGATGTATTCTTAGATGGTGTATCACTTGCAAATCAATTACTTGATAATAAGCTAGCTGTTACATATTCTGGCGGCAAGAAAAAACATGACTGGTGTAATATTAAGTCTTTAAAAAGTTAATTTAAGAGGGAATTTAAATGAGTGTCTATGAAACTTACTCTAAACGACAAGCTAGATTGAACGGTGATCAAGTTGATGTTTACCAATATAAACATTTACCGAATAAATTGAAAAATCAAATTATTCATATTTGGAATGATGTGCTTGGTGACTACAAGGATTGCCACAATGAGGAAATTTATCCTGTATATGCTTACTTCCATAAAATTCTATGTAGAGAGAACGGCGAGTTTGTACTCCCCCATAACGGCTATGAAACTAGGGGTGTACCAAGCTTAGAAATTATAACTTTCTTTACCAAGAGCAAAGATTTAAATCAAAACCTCAACGTTATTGAGCTGATTTTTAAAGCTATAAACAGTTATGACACAGTATTCAGTAAAGATGATGCTGAAAAAGCTATAAACGAGCTAAACATTAGATTTAAAGAAAATGCTGTTGGCTATCAATTTTTAAATAATGAAATTATCCGAATTGATTCTGAGATCATACACGCAGAAGCTGTTGTACCAGCTTTAAGGTTACTTAATCAAAAAGAGTATGTAGGTGCAGAAACCGAGTTTTTAAAGGCTCATGAAGCATATAGAAAAGGCGAAAATGGCACTGCTATTCTTGAGTGTAACAAAGCTTTTGAGAGTGTAATGAAAGTGATCATTCATAAACAAGGTTGGCTTTACGACACGTCTGCAAATGCAACTGAATCTTCTGAGAATAAAGCTAAAACTAAAGCAAGTGCTAGTGGTTTAATTAAAATATGCTTTGAAAATAAGTTATTTCCAGATTATCTACAATCTCAATTGACTTCTTTAAGAACATTGCTTGAAAGTAGTATACCAACTATAAGAAACAAAAATGGTCCTCATGGGGCTGGTTTACAGACTGTAGATATACCCGAATCATTAGCCTCGTTTACACTTCATATGACTGCTTCAACAATATTATTCTTAATAGAGTCAGAAAAAAGTTTAGCAATTATAGAAGAGTTTTAGATTTATGGATAAAGCCACATATGGGTTAATAGGTGTTTGTCTTGGTTTTGTTTTGGGCATATTTAAAGATTGGTATCTTCAACACTTAAAACGTAAAAAAGAATATGAATACCTTTCTATTCGGGTCGTATGTGAGCTTGATCGTTTTGTATATGGCTGCATAGATGTAATTAATGATAACGGAACTGTATGTGGTCAATATGATAAAAACGGCTATGCGATTGCACAAGTTGAACCACCAAGCTTTGACCCTTATAAGTTAGATGTAGAATGGAAATCACTACCGCACAAATTGATGTATGAGATTTTAAACTTTCCGAATAAAATAGAAAATGCGAATGAAATAATATCAGCAGCATTTGAGTATGATGATCTACCAACTTATGATAAAGGCTTCGATGCTCGGCATTTTCATTATACTGAATTAGGGATTCAAGCATTAGAATTAGCAAGTAAGCTGAGAATTTTGGCTGGACTACCTCCTTCAGAAGCATCAGTGTATTGCAATCCAAGTGAAATATTGCCCAAGAAAAAAATAGAGTTAGAAGAACGTAAAAAGTTGAAAGAGCAATATTATAGAGAAGTTGTAGAAAATTTAAATAAAAGTCCAGACGGTACTAAGAGCTAAATTTATTTTGTGTTTACACTTCATTTACTGAATTCAACAATCTTATATTCAATATAATATCTATATAAGGAAGATAGATTCTGATGATTTTTATTTTAGTTCTACTCGGGGCTTTTCTATTGTTATATTTCATAGCTTTAAAGCAAAAAAGAGATATTAATAAGAAGATTAGAAAACCTGATACAAAGATAGTTTCTCGTAGTGGACTGAGAGAATCTAAATATACAGGGGAGTTGTTTAGTAGCACTACTACTGAGGATCATTTAGGCAAAGCCGCAGAACTGAAAAAAAATGCAAAAGTTGCTATAAAAAATAAGTTATTTGATGAAGCATGGAAATTGCTTCAAAAACAAAAAATGTCATATATGAAACATGCAAATTATGTAGGTTTCACTGCCAAACAAGTACTTGCGCTGGATGCCACAGTGCATGTAGATTTAGCTAATATACTGCGCATGGAAAATAAACATACAGAAGCATTAATTCACATCGTATATTGGGTTGCAAACAACTACGATAATATGACTAAAACACAAGAACAAAAGCTTACTGCGTATTTTAACAGAAGCAATTTAAAGCTAACTTCTATTGAAGAAGCCAAAATTGCCATTTCCTTTTTAGCTGAAAATCCAGAATACGTTAATGCTCAAGAGCTTGTTTCAATTTGGGTAGCTAAAGAAGATAATATTTCTAAAGTACCATAGGGGTCAAATTTTGACTTCATACATCATAATTAATTAGCTATTTATATTCGCCGAAATTTAAATAAGTTACTGTGTCGGATGGCGCTTTGCTTATCCGACCTACGTTTTCAAATATATAATGCGGGGTTATTGGGGCCGTGGGTATGGAGGTTCGTTGGGTTTCGCTACGCTCTGCCCAACCTTTTATCTCTTCTTGATGAGTGTTTAACTTATATTTTTACGCAGACGAAAATAGCGTTGCCTGAGCGCTCTGCCCATGGGGTTATTTTGTCGTAGTCATGTTCAAATATGTGGATTTTGAAGTACGGTTTTAAGGCTTCTTTAAGCTCGGTATAACTAAAAGCAACCATTGGGTGCTCGTCGTGCCATACGAGTGTGTTGTCTGCGGTGGTTTTTTCTATGCTGAGTTTTAATAACTGTTTACTGCCAGTGCCACTGTAGTGCCAGCCAGAGCGAAATGTGAAGAAGCTATTTTCGCTTGTTGCTGTGTGCTCTACAAATGAATCGCTGTCGATTTTGTTTTTATCAACCGTGTTAAAGCAAAATATCCCACCTACATTTAATGCGCTATGCACACTCGCAAGGCACTCTTTTAACTTATCAATTCCGTCGCAGTAATGTATTGAATACAAAAAGCAGGTAATTAAATCCAAGTGCTCAGTTACCTTAAATTCACTCATGTTTTGCAACGAAAATTGCGCTTCTGGGCAACGAAATTTTGCTTTATCGAGCATTGGCTGGTTTAAATCAAGCCCACTACTTTTATAACCGTTATCAATAAAGTGGCGTACATGCGGGCCGGTACCACACGCTAAATCAAGATGGGTGTTTGCGCCATTACCAAAAATTTGGTGCAGCCTGTGAATAGAATTGCTTTGGGCTTGATAATCAATATCTGCACACATTAAGTCATAGTAATCAGAAAGGTCGGTGTAGAGTGCATTTGCGGACATATAAGCCTAGTGGTAAGTAGTAGAATATTTTTAAGTCGCGCATAGTAAACTAATTAGCACAATTAACGAAGAAGATATGAGCTTTAAGGTAGATGTAATTCTAGGATATAAATTTTAGGCTATAAAGTTCAGGCTATAAAGTACAGGGTTGTCGGATGGCGCTTCGCTTATACGGCCTGTGTATTTAAATATTATAGAGAGTTGTTATAAAACGGTGTGAAATTGGAGGTTCGTTGGGTTTCGCTACGCTCTACCCAACTTACGTACTATAATTTTAAGCGGGCTTTAACTAATTCCCAAATACTTATGTACTTGTATTGATAGGCGCCAGTTTTTGGCAATACAGGTGTCGATTGCTAGTTTTGTTGCTGATACTTTTTGGCTTATTGGCTGCAAATAAACAAGCTTAGGATTAACGCCTGTTTTAGCAAATAATTCTTCTAACTCTTCAACATGCTTTTGCATGGCAACGGGGTGTTTAATTTCGTTGGCGCGCTTCATTGCGCTGGTAAGTACTTCATAACCGCCGCGCATATTGATTTTTGGCGATACCGTTACCCATGTTTGCACTGGGGCGAGTATTTCAAACGTGCCGCTGGTTTCTATTTGTGTACTAAAGCCGTGTTCGTGCAATAAGTTACATACTGGATTTAAATCAAACATGCATGGCTCGCCGCCAGTAATTACTACATGCTTTGCGGTATACCCACGCGATTGAAACAACGCTAAAATTTGCTCTGCACTGGCGTTAGCCCAATGATCTGAGTCGGCTTTTTTTTCTACGGTTTCGTCCAGCGATACTTTATATACATTATCAACATCCCACGTTTGCTTGGTGTCGCACCAAGAGCAGCCTACTGGGCAGCCTTGTAGGCGCAAAAATATTGAAGGTGTGCCAGTAAAACTTGCTTCACCTTGGATGGTTTCAAACACTTCATTAATTTTGTACAAAAGAAATCTCACTTACTACCTAGCAGCCAAATTGCTACTATTAAAAAACCAAAAAGCGCTGTGCAAAAATTGTTATTTAAGCTGCGGCCGTGTAGTATATCGCGCCCTGATATAAACCTCTATTAAAACTAAGAGCAAAACAGATATGACGCAAAAAGTAGTTGTTATTTATTCCGGCGGTATGGACTCATTTACCGTATTAAATAAAGCCCTGCAACAAGGCCATGATGTATATGCCCTATCATTTGACTATGGTCAGCGTCATGTAAAAGAGCTTAAAGTAGCAGCAAGTGTGTGTGAAAAATTAAACGTTCCACATAAAATTGTTGATATTTCGGCGATTAACCAGCTTATTGGTGGCTCATCTCTTACTGATGATATTGACGTGCCAGAAGGCCATTACGAGGAAGAAAGCATGAAAAGTACGATTGTTCCTAATCGTAATATGATTTTGCTCTCGCTTGCGGTTGGTTACGCGGTATCACTTAAAGCTAGCCAAGTTTATTACGGTGCTCATTCTGGGGATCATGCTATTTACCCCGACTGCCGTCCTGAATTTGTGCAAAAAATGGATGATGTGTGCCGTATTGCTAATTACGACGCTGTAGAAATTTTTAGCCCATACTTAAACAATACTAAAATTGGTATTTTAACCGACGGTATTGAAATGGGTTTAGATTACAGCCAAACGTGGACTTGTTATAACGGCCGTGAAAAGGCCTGTGGTAAATGTGGCGCGTGCCAAGAACGCCTTGAAGCATTTGCACTAAATAACATTACAGACCCGTTAGAATACGAATAAGCAGCAATTAATTAGTAATACAGTTGCTACAAATAAAAAAGGCTATCATCGATAGCCTTTTTTGTTTGTTTAATTTTAACGTAGAGATTATAACCAGCGTTTTACGCGCGCTTTGTAAGCGGTAAACTCTTCGCCAAATAATTTAGTGAGCGCTCGCTCCTCGGGTATTATTTGAAAAAACGTTAAATACGCAATAAACCCGACAATACATAAAAGTGCCCACAAAGAACTTAACCAAATACCCCACCCAGCTAAAATAAATGCAAAACCCACATACATTGGGTTACGGGAAATTTTATAAATGCCGCTCGTAATAAGTTTTGACGCTTGCTCAGGTTTACTAGGGTTTACTGTGGTGTTTGCTATTTTAAAACTCACCACCCCTGCAATACAAAAAACACACCCTATAATGACCAAACTTGCTGCTAAGTAGGTAATAAATGCGGTGAAATCAATAACACTGTAATGCGCAATAAGCGCCATTATGCCTGCAAAAAACAGCACAACAATAACGGGAGGTATTTTATTATTTAACATGGCAACTCACTGTATTGGCTAAAGTATGTTTATTATATGGTGGCTATGCAGCCATTAAACAATATCTTAAGTGTATAAATGATGAACACGCTCAAAGCTGAGCTTAATTAAGCTATACAAATTAAGTTACAATTGTCAGCTTTATCAAAAGCGCTTAAAGGTTATACTTTAACCATAAACGAATAATAAAATGATAAGGAATGAGGTTATGTCTGGAACTACGATGATTGTACTTATTGTGCTAATTTCGGTTGGCTCAGGAGTGGTTTACGATATGTATAAAAAGCATCTTGAGTTTAAGCATAAAATGCAAAACAACAACAGCGATGCCCATAAACAATTAGCTGAAACAAACGCACAAGTGCTTGCATTAAAAGAGCGTGTACAAACACTTGAGGCTATTGTTACTGATTCTAGCTTTAACGTTAAAGATGAAATTAATAAACTTTAAGTTGTTATAAGTAATTTGGATATAAATGAGCATTTTCTGGCTGCTCAATGCCATGAGCAGCTAAAAACCCACCAATAGCTTGCCCGCAGCCCTGTGGTGCTCGGCCACTGTCTATCTCAAAGTTTAACTTATTTGCATGTTGCTTACCCATAGAGCAAAGCCCTACGGTGCTTGGCGAGCGCATAGCGATACTTAAGTTACCTATTTGCTCAACCACAACGTGCTTACTAAAACGGGCAAAACCTTTGTACTTAAATTGCTCGTTTACGTAATCATTGCTTGTGGCTACCAATACTGTAATTAAGGCGTGCAAAAAGCTATTAGCTGATGGATCTGCTGTTAAAAACGAAATAGTTTTGTTATTAAACTCGCTAAGTTGGCAATTCTCACACAACAGCTCAACAGTATATAAATGTTGCTTGGCTATTTGCTGCTGACTTTTAAGCTCAATACTTTTTCCTGCAAATACAATACGTTTAAGTACTTCATCTACATGGCTTTCAGCACTTACACTTTTAACAAGCTCGGGGTTTTGCGCCATTACAGGTAAATCGTGGTGGTTATTAAATGGCGTGCTTGTTGCGCCGCTTTGCATTAACTGAAAAAGCTCTCTTACTTCATGTTCACGCGCTACTTTTAACGCTAAAAATGCTGTTTGAATAAGCTCTGAAGTAGGTAAATTTTCCTCTACTATCCAGCGTCGGCCAAATAATAGCTTTTTGGCTTTGCCTTCATTTGTAGATGCACTTTTTTGATAGTTATCTGGGCTGAGCACTGCTACTTGCAAGTAAATTTCTTCACCTTTTTGCGCAGCAAGCACTCTAAAGTGAGCCGAAAATTCAATACTCTCAAGCACTTCGTTTACGCTTTCAAGCGTGTGCTTGTAACGTAAAAAATGCTGTGGCACCACCCAACTACTATTAGCCAATTGCACAAGGGGTGCATAAGAAATAGGTTGCTCGTAACTGTGTTGCCATTTTTGCTCATTGCTAAGCAAATGATTAATGTGACTCTTGTTATCTGACATAAATAAACCAAATAAACTCGCGGTGTGCGATATAAACTATGAACACATTACGTCATCAATGTCGTAATTAGATCACATGTACGCCCTACTTTCAGGCTTTTTTAACTATCAGTGAGTTCTTGATAGTCTGTTATAACTTTTTGATAGTATGGCTTATCTTTATTGAGCATTTTATTATAATGATTTATAAGTTGGCTTTGGTACATAACGTTTTCTGTATTGATAAAGTCCCACATTTTGTGGCCGGTGTGACTAATCTCATTATTGGTATTAAAGCTCACTTCTATTACTTCATAAAAACGTTTGTTGTCGTAAACTATTTGCTCACTTATAAGCCCTAAGCCTAGTTGCTTTAAACCGACTCGCAACTTATAAGTGTGATGCACTGGACATAAAATAAACCGAACATTATTTAAATGCTCCACTGCATTATTAGCCGTAATTTGTTGTATTAAACTTAACAACAGCTCACCGCCAACACCTGCTATTACAACTACTTGGCTTTTACTTTGAGCAATTTCAATTTTGCCTACATCCTGACATAAGACCTGCCACTGTGGATTTTTATTACAGGCTTTTTGTAATTTATTAATAGATGATAATTGCGCTTCTAGGTCGTTCATTAAAGTGGCGACTATATCAACAAAAATAACCTGCTCTGCAGCTACGCGTTTTAATAGCGCCATGCCTAAATAACCATGGTCGCAGCAGCAATCCCAAATAATATCGTGATGCTGCGAAATTAATGTATTAATGGCAGTTAGGCGTTTACTGAGCTTCATTTAAGCAGATATTTGTGACGTTTTATAGACAAGCGCTTTTAAGCTTCTGTCGCTGTCTACTTCAGTAAAACGCTCAGTAGGGGCTAGGCGCTCAACAAATTCAATTGCGCCTTGGGTGTGCTCGTTTATTAACGCTTTAAACGCCTCTTCGCTAAGCTCTGGGCTATTAGCGCACAATAACAATTGTGTGGTATCACAAAGTAGCTCTGGCAATCTGCGCAGTACTTTTTGGTAGTCTTTAGTTAATATAAAGCTGCCTTTTTGAAAGCTTGGCGGATCAACTATTATTAAGTCAAACGGGGCTGCTTTTTTTAGTTTACCAAACGACTTTAAAATATCATGAGGTAAAAAGCTTACGCCGCGCTCAAAACCGTTTAGTTGATGGTTTTGCTTGCCTACTTTAAGTACGCCTTTGCTCATATCCATGTTCATTACATGATCTGCCCCGCCTTGCATTGCTGCAAGCGAAAATCCACACGTATACGAAAACAAATTAAGCACTTTGCCATGCTTACTATTAGCCATTACAAACTCACGGCCGCTTCGCATGTCAGGAAATATCCCGGTATTTTGACGGCTCTGTAAATCAACCAAAAAACGAATGCCGTTTTCGGTTACAACATGCGGGTTAGGTAATTGCCCATAAACCACGGTGTTTTGGCTTTGCACACCAGCGCGTTGCTGATACACAAGTGAGCTAATAAGCTCAGGCTGATTTGCTTGCGCCCACTGCCACACTACATCGGTAAGCTCGCTTAGTGTTTGCTCGTCAATTTCGTCGTACGAAACTAAAAATAAACTTGGCGGATAAAAGTCTAAATTTATATGGCTTAACGCCTCAATACTGTGGCCTCGACCATGAAAGACACGGCACAGTTCATTTTTTAAAATTGGCGCATCTTCAAGCGCAGTAATAAGAGGAGTAAAGTTTGCTGTCATTTTTAATTTATCAACTGTTGTTGTAGTTCATGTATTTCATCGCGAACAGAGCCCGCTTTTTCAAATTCTAGGTCGCTTGCGTATGCATGCATTTTGGTTTCAAGCTGCTTAATTTGCACTGTAATTTCTTTCGCGCTAAGTACCTTTTTAGAATCTTTACGAATAAGCCTTAAATTGTCTTTAGGGCCGGCCTCTTCGCCTACATCCATCGCATCAAGAATCTTTTTGGCTAGTGAATGCGGTTCAATACCGTGTTCAACATTATAAGCATGCTGAATTTCGCGTCTGCGCGCTGTTTCGTCCATGGCCTTGGCCATCGACTTTGTAATTTTATCACCGTATAAAATTGCGCGGCCATCTAAGTGACGTGCAGCACGACCAATGGTTTGAATAATTGAACGCGCTGAGCGTAAAAAGCCTTCTTTGTCAGCATCTAATATTGCTACTAGTGCTACTTCTGGCATATCCAAACCTTCTCGAAGTAAGTTAATGCCCACTAACACATCAAACACACCCGCACGTAAATCTCGAATAATCTCAACGCGCTCAACGGTATCTATGTCTGAATGCAAGTAACGCACTTTTACGCCATGCTCACTTAAGTAATCGGTTAAATCCTCAGACATACGTTTGGTCAATGTGGTTACAAGTACGCGTTCGCCTTTCTCTACACTTTTATAAATTTCTGATAGGAGGTCGTCAACCTGATCGCCCACTGGGCGCACTTCAATAAGTGGGTCGAGCAAGCCTGTTGGGCGAATTACTTGCTCTGCAATTGCGCCCACACAACGTTCTAATTCAAAGTCGCCTGGCGTTGCCGATACATAAATAGTTTGTGGTGAAATAGCTTCAAACTCTTCAAAGCGCAGCGGTCTGTTGTCCATTGCTGAGGGCATTCTAAAGCCATATTCAACTAGGTTTTCTTTACGGCTTCTGTCGCCTTTATACATTGCGCCAATTTGCGATACGGTTACGTGCGATTCATCAATAATCATCAATGCATCGTCTGGGAGATAATCAAGTAACGTAGGCGGTGGATCGCCTGGCGTACGGCCAGATAGATAGCGGCTATAGTTTTCGATGCCAGAGCAATAACCTAGCTCTCGCATCATTTCCATATCGTATTGCGTACGCTGCGTTACGCGTTGCTCTTCTACTAATTTATTAGCACTGAGTAACTGGGCTCTTCGATCTTTTAGTTCTTCTTGTATTTTATCGATAGCACCGAGTATTTTTTCACGCGGGGTAACGTAGTGTGTTTTTGGGTAGATAGTGGTACGGACTATGTGCTTTTCAACAGCGCCAGTGAGCGGATCAAAAATACTTAAGCGCTCTATTTCGTCATCAAACATTTCTACTCGAACAGCAAATGTGTCTGATTCTGCAGGGAATATGTCGACCACTTCGCCACGTACACGGTATGTACCTCGGCTAAAATCTATGTCGTTGCGGGTATATTGTATTTCAGCTAGGCGACGTAGCATGTCGCGTTGATCTACTTTTTCGCCCACTTTTAAAAGTAGCATCATTTTCATGTACGATTTAGGGTCGCCCAAACCATAAATAGCCGATACCGAGGCCACAATAATAGTATCGCGACGCTCAAGCAGTGCTTTGGTTGCGCTTAAACGCATTTGCTCTATGTGCTCGTTTATAGAGGCATCTTTTTCAATAAAAGTATCGCTTGATACAACATAGGCTTCTGGCTGGTAGTAATCGTAATACGATACAAAATATTCAACCGCATTTTTAGGGAAAAACTCTTTCATCTCCCCGTATAGCTGCGCGGCAAGCGTTTTATTGTGCGCCATTATTATTGTTGGACGGTTTAAATCGTTAATAATATTAGCCATGGTAAAGGTTTTACCTGTACCAGTAGCACCTAATAACGTTTGGTGTGCAAGGCCAGCTTCTAGCCCTTCGCAAAGCTGTTTAATTGCTGTGGGCTGATCGCCTGCTGGTTTAAAATGTGATTTTAACTGAAAATGGTCGCTCAATTATTGCACTCCTGTAACGATTCGCCGCTCAGCGCCTCTAGTTTTTTCATAAACCATTTATACGCCACTATTGCTGTAAATAAGTTACCTAACGCAGCGCCAATAAACAGCCCTAATAATCCGGCTATTTCATTGCCTATATAAGCAAATGGTACATAAAATATGAATAACCGAATGACACTTAAAACCAATGCATACATTGGTTTGTGTAAAGCATTAAACGATGAGTTTGATAATATGATCACCCCTTGTAAGCCGTAGCTTAGCGGGATGGTATAAATAAAGAGCTTAATTACATCGATTACGGCTTGTTCTTTACCAAACAATTGACTTATAACGCCTGAGAATGCAATTAGTAATACGTAGATGGCAAATTGCCACACCATCACAAATTTTAGTGTGCCGGTGTACGCTTCTTTAACGCGGCATAATTTGCCAGCACCAAAGTTTTGGCTAACAAATGGCGGTAATGTCATAGATAGCGCAAGCACTAATATACTTGCAATCGATTCTATTCGACTTCCTACTCCAAATGCAGCTACGGCTTCTGGGCCATGGTGTGCCACCAAAGCGGTCATTACAGCCATTGCAACGGGTGTAAGCATGTTCGCGCCGGCAGCAGGCAGACCAATTTTTAATATCTTACGGATAGCGCCAGCCACTGTTTGCTTGCCTGCTTTTAGGCTCAACAAACGCTTTTTAAACGCTAATATATATAAAATAATAACGACAGCGACCGACCACGCAATAACACTTGCTATGGCGGCGCCTTGAATTCCTAACGCTGGTACAGGCCCAAAGCCAAATATTAGTACTGGATCGAGTATGGCGTTTATCAACCCTGCTCCGCCCATAACTATACTTGGCGTTTTTGTATCGCCACTGGCGCGCAGTACTGAGTTACCAATCATTGGGGTTATTAAAAATACACTACCGATAAACCATATATTCATGTATTCGTGTATTAACGGTAATACTTGTGCGCCCGCTCCTAGCAGAGTAAATATGGGGTCAATCAGTAAATAACCAATAGATGACAACACAATAACCAAAACCACACCAACCATTAAAGAAATACTGGCATCAAAACGCGCTTCATCTATTTTATTACTACCGAGTGCTTTTGCTATTACCGCCGATGTACCAATCCCCAGCCCTATTGCTAAGCTTATAACGGTAAAGGTAACCGGAAATGTAAAGCTCACCGCTGCAAGCGGTTCGGTGCCAAGTAAGCTTATAAAAAATGTATCGACAATATTGAACATCATTAACGTGATCATGCCGAATATCATCGGAATGGTCATCGTCTTTAATGTTGGCAAGATGGGATCGTTTAGTAAATCTGGGCGATTCTGGGATTTTGAAATTGCGCGCATGAAATAAATAGGCCTCTTTTACTGAACGAATCATTTTAAAGCATCAAGGCAGTTCAAGCCACGGATTTATCACTACAATTGAAGTAATTAAAGAAGTAAAGATTCGAAAAAATAGTAAAACTTAGTTTTTACATCTTTTTGTTAAAATAGAGCCTAAACACCGCAAAAAACAATTAAAACACATTTTTATAACTTTTATTACAAACACCCAGTGATATCTGATGCTTTTTTACACAAAGGTGATGCTTGGTTTATCGTTACGAAAAAATTCCCTCATCGAGTTGCATCTATTCTGCATCAAATCATAACTCATTGTTTTATATTAAATTAAAAATAATGATTTAAAAGCTTGAAATCGTTGTAGCGCCCTAAACCATTGGTGCCGATGATGTTCTTAAAGTTTCATAAACAGAGTTATCCACAGAAACCGTGGATAACTCATTCAAACCCGCATTTATAAAGGCTTTGAGAGAGCCGCCATTTTCGGTGATATCTAGCCAATTGATCATTTGCTATTTGTAGCATTTTTATAAACTCACGCTAAAAACTGAAGCTCTCCAATTTTTCTTCTTAACATAGTTGTACGGTTGGTATAAAAATACGTTTACCATAAAGTTAAGTTATTGATTGTTCTATTTTTGAACGGATAAAGTAAATACCTATTTTATTCATAGTAATTAGATCACAATTTAGATCACAAAATATTTCTGTGGATATACGCGTAGGTATATTTTTAAAAATTTAAAACAAAAACAAATTTAATATTGAAAATACCGCCAAGTAAAAAATGAGTTTTTATGTTTTTGAGTTGTTTTTTAATAACAAGCCACTTTAATAACGTGTTTAATTTAACCAATTTAAAGACTCTGCAATAATAAAAGTCACACTGTTATTCTTAAATTTCAAAAAAAATAACTTTAATAGAGCTATAAAACACGCAGATCGAACACAAAAACAACGAATAAACCTCTTTTTTCAATTTATGACTTTTATATGTTGACACTTTGCGGCTCGGTCATTAATATTTCGCCCCGTTGAAAGGCAAGACGCTTCCCCCTTAGCTCAGTTGGTTAGAGCGACGGACTGTTAATCCGCAGGTCCCCCGTTCGAGTCGGGGAGGGGGAGCCAAGTTTTTCAACCATAAACGATTCCCCCTTAGCTCAGTTGGTTAGAGCGACGGACTGTTAATCCGCAGGTCCCCCGTTCGAGTCGGGGAGGGGGAGCC
>NZ_JBBMQZ010000032.1:0-48320 GCF_038900275.1 Pseudoalteromonas sp. AS71
GTACGCTTAACGTCTTTAGTTTTAGTGGTTTTCATAGAATAAGTCCTAAATGTGTAAACACATTTCAGGACAAGACAGTAACAAGCATAAAAAAAGCAGCTAAAAAGCTGCTTTTTTTATATCTAAATTTTATATGTAATTAAGCAACTTGATCCGTCACATCCGCAATCTGAATAAGTCTGCGATTAAGGATCTTTTTAGTACAACCACAACACTTACCGCATTGGCTGCCTACTTTAAGCTCTTTAGTTAATTCACGCATGGTTGTTGCACCATCGTCAATTGTTTGCTCAATTTTTTTATCAGTCACACCGTGACATAGACAAATATACATGAATACAAACCACTCTCAATTTCATTTAGTAGGTGCATACTAATCTAAACGAAAATGGTTATCAATTGTTATTTGAAAAAATGTGTATTATTTGAATTTTTTTTGGCCAGTGCCACTTAAATCGAAATTTTTCAGCCGCTGAAAAAGCCTAAATTGAAATAAAGTATAGTACATAAATCGAGCTTTGTTAATTAAAGCCCACTTTAAATGTAAGTAAAATTCGGTTTAGCTAAATATTTGAATGGTTGCAAATTAATTACATTAAGGCTTTAAAAACCTTAATGTATAAATACGGAATTTATGGAGGGGTGATTTCCGGTTTGTGCCAATTGCGGACGGTGGCTTCATAGTCACTTATGTGGAGTCCCATTTATCAACAACTATTTTAACTAAATAAATTCGCTTTCTTATGTACGAGTTCTAAATGAGGCGCTACCTCGACTCCAAAATAATTTCGCGTGTTAGAGCACTCTTCTTGTTAACGAGCTTTTCGCTCTTGTGACTATACTGTGTCGTCTAACATGTTGTTAATTTAGCTAAAGCTGATGTTTGATTTTTTTATAATAAAACAGCTTTATATTCTGTTTTATTATTGATTAAAGAAAAAGCGGTTCTAACCGTTTTATTAGCTAATGCGACTGCTGCACACTTTTTTCCTCGTCGTTCTATTAACGCTTTAAGCCAGCGCTCTTTACTTGTTTTTGGCTCTCGCTTAACAACTTGTTGGATGACAGCCATTGCACCTGTAATCAGTAAACTACGTAATGTTGTATTTCGACGCCGACTTATTCTACCTAAACTTACTTTACCACCAGAGCTGTGCTGAGTCGTTGTCAAACCTATACAAGCAGCGGCATCTTTGCCCGCTTTAAACCTGGCTAATTCACCCGACGACAAATTAATAAAAAAATGAATGGCATTTAAAATCCCAACCCCTTCTAGGCGCATTAGTTTTTTACAGCTTGGTGTTTCATCAACCCATTCAGCCAATGCTAAATCATAGGTCGTGATTGCTTCAGTTAACGTTAAATATAAATCCAATAATACTTTAAGCATTTTTCTAAATGCATCACAAAAACCATTCTCGGCATCTTCCAATGTATCTTGGATTGTACCTGCAAACTAACTTATTGAGCGACCACTGCTTATATTAAATTCACGCAGTAAACCTGTGAGTTGATTTTTAAGCGCTACTTTTTGTTTAACACTGTGCTCTCTCAATTTGAGCATTGATTGCGCTTGCTGTTCATTAATTGATTTTGCAGTAATAAAGTGAACATCTGGTAACAGCGATGCTTGTAAAACAGCCAAAGCATCATTTTTATCTGTTTTTTGACTTTGACGAACAGACATAACTAATCCCGCAGATATTAGTAAGGAATTATGACCAAGTGAAGTTGCAAATTGATGCCAATAATTACCACTCGCACAGGCCTCAAAAATAATCGTTGAAGAACTAAGCGATACCAAGTACTCACTAAATTGTTGCAGTGTCATCTCATTATTTGAGTGCACTTTATTCTTTGTAGAACTACAAACTTGTATTAATTTATGAGCTAAATCGACACCAAGTCTTAACTTATTCATAATTGAACTCCGAAAAAAAATTTCTACCTAAGTGTAGAAGTTGGGAGTCCAATTATCTTGTTATGTAACGCCCTATTTCATTCACTTTTAGATAATACAGCTTTAATTTGATTGCTAATATTTTGTGCGTTTTGGCAAGCAGGATCTTGAATTCCATTTTGACAACCAACCTCAAGCACTTTTAAAGCTTTATCAAAATCTCGTTCAACGCCTTTACCTTGAGCCAAATAAGCCCCATACATTGTACAGCCCCACGCATCATTTTTAGAACAAGAAAGTTCAAAAGTCTTAACTGCACAGGTTAAAGATGAATCACCATTATATTTAATTAAGCCTGAAGCTCTATTTGTACATGCGCTAACTTGGCCTAATTTACAAGATTTTGAAAATAAAGCTTCAGAATAATATTCACCTTCGGTTTTGCCCTGAGTGTAATTTGCTAACGATAAACAATAATTAGCGTCACCGTCATTACATAGTTTTAAGCATGAATTAAGATTAGTTGAGCAGTAATCTATATGGTTTTTATAAAGTACACCCGATTCAGGAAAGAATTCAGTGGGACATTGAGTACTTAAAATTGTATAGCTTTTATCAGATTTAATTTTATTTACAACATCATTCAAATTCGATTTTTCTGCGTGCGCATTAATAGAAAGAAAGATTAATAAGAATACAAATTTCATAGTTTACTCATAGTTACATAACGCCCGCATAAATTGCGGAACATGTTGGACGTATTTTTGCACCGTTTATTTTTCGCAAAAAATCGGACAGTTTGTGAAGTCGAATTTCATGCGCTTGTGAGGTACTTATTCTACAGGCTCATTCTCATTCTCAGTCTTGATTTCTATAAAGTCATTTATTACATCGTCGCCAATTGAAAAGTTTATATTCAATGTAATGTCTTGGTTTAGTCTAGGTGTTTCAAATACTGAAAATTCACCTGATATTTTATTTAGGTGAACACTACCAAGATTAAAATCATTTACACTACAACTCAGCACTCTTGATAAATTAATATCCATAAATTCAGTTGAAGTGTTTTTTATTAAGTAATTGCAGAACTCCTTACCTTCCTCTGTCTCATTATGTTCACAGCTCTTTGAGAAGTTAGCCAAATCATTAATCAATTTTACCTTTAAAGGTTTGCCGACTTTTGATTTGCTAGCAAAGGAAATTAAGTGTTCGCACAATTTATCATCTTGCGCTGATGCAAATGGCATTCCAATAATTGATATCAATAAAACTTGAAAATTACACCTAAACACTATGAAGTACCTAACGCCTACTAAGCGGCGCGAAATTGTTGGCTAAAATTGCGAGGAACGAAGCTAGCCAACTGTTTAGCGTCCGTTTGAGTAACTTATAGTTACTCCGTTCCATTAATTAATGTATTTACCTATCTCATTAATACATGGAATATGCTTCTGTTGATTACCAATATTTGAGCGGAAACAATTAATGTTTGTAACAAGACTTTCGGATCAACAGGAGTAATTTGTTTCAATACGCATACTCAGGGGTTGTCGTAAAGTCGACTATCTATAAGACCTGCGAGAAACACTATTAATCACTATCTATTCTTTCACTTTACCTCTAGGAGGCCCAAAATGGAAGCCTTTAACGTCTTGTTATGTGTTTATACCACTTTGTTTTTATTGGAAAAGCTACTTAACAAATAAACTATACCATACCAAGAAATACAACCAACAATATATACAACTATTTCGCGAAAACTGTAATAAGGTATAGCTCCGCTCCTTAAATCATCTATTGAGCCAATAAATAAACCAACTGAAATTAATGAACCTATGGCTAAACTTATGGAAGTATTGAGGAGCTTAGAAGATAAAAATGTGAAGCATGCTGAAAAGAAACCTAAATAAATAATTATATGAAGCTCAATATAGTAAATGAGTTCAAGTTCATGCTTTTCACCTGCAAAGGGATAAAGTGGTTGTGGCGGTGCTAGAAAATAACCTAATAGCGCTCCTAGTAAAGTAGCTACTGGGATTAACAAAACTTTAAATTTACTCATAGTTTGAAAAAAACATAGACATAATGACTCCCACACGGTGTTAGCCTCCGCTTTTCGTGGGTTAGCTTAATTCAAAGCCAGAGCCATAATTAGTTTGTCAATTAACTAAACAGCAGAGGCTAACATGAATAAACATAGCATACTTTTTATCGGTCTTGATACACATAAAGAATTCAATGAAGTCGCCTATATTGAAGAACATAGAAGTGCGCAACCTGTTCATCTTGGCCGAGTTTCGTCTTCCAAAGTGGCCGTTCAAAAGCTTGTTCGTCAGTTCGAATCGAAATACCCTGGCGCAACACTTCATTTTGTTTATGAAGCAGGCCCATGTGGTTATTGGATTTACAGGTTAATTACCAGCCTCGGCCATTGCTGTTACGTGGTGGCGCCCTCTCTTATTCCTAAAAAACCTGGTGAGAAGATTAAAACCGATAAACGTGATGCTCTTAAGCTTGCTAAATTACTTAAGTCTGAAGATTTAACACCTATCTATGTTCCCGAGCCTGAAGATGAAGCTGTACGCGATTTATCTCGTGCACGCGAAGTGGCAATGAAGGACTTAAAAGATGCTAAATATCAATTAAAGGCGCTGTTGCTTCGCAATAATATCAATTACAAAGGCACTGCGAATTGGTAACAAAAACATTTACGTTCGCTTACTGGGCTTGTGCTGCCACACCCCGCTCAGCACATCGTCTTACAGAGTCTTTACACACAATTACCGAACGAATAAGCCGACTTGAACGGCTAGACAATGAACTAACACACCACGTTCACCAGTGGCGTTATTATCCTGTTGTCAAAGCAATACAAGCTATGCGTGGTGTCCGTTTGTTGGTCGCCACCGGCGTTGTTGCTGAGCTTGGCGATTTATCGCGTTTCGACCATCCCCGTAAATTAATGAGTTATCTCGGTCTTGTACCCAGTGAACACTCGAGTGGTGGCAAACGCCATATTGGCGCCATCACAAAATGCGGAAATGGCCGAGCAAGACGCCTTCTTGTGGAAGGTGCACACACTTATCGGTATGCGGCAAATATATCGACCGATATGCAAAAACGACAAGAAGGCTTACCAAAGGACATTATTGATATTGCGTGGAAAGCACAGATTAGGCTCTGCAAACGCTATAAAAAATGATAGCCAAAGGGAAACACTACAATCTGGTTGTTACCGCCATTGCCCGAGAAATGATTGCGTACATATGAGCTATTGCAAAAGAAGTGGTGCTTACGCGAGTGAATACAAAACTTAGATTGGCAAGAGTACCCGCATGATAAACGAATTAGAGTTAATGCATGGGATCAAGCATCGGGTGTGGCACAACCACCGACGGCGTTAGGATGGCAATGTAGCTAACGCTGCATTGAACCACGAACATAGACTGAAGACAGGTGCCATCGGTGACCGCCACAGGACGCAATAAGTAAGGTCTGCTCTGTTACTAGAAATAGTAATAACCAACGAATATCAGCAAGATAACCGACGACATTACTTGCTTCATCCTATGTATTAACTCGCTCTAATTCGAGTTAAAGTAATTATGGCTTAAAAAGTTAGGCAGGGATCAGTGCGTTTAACTTGACAGTGGGAGTCATACCAACGCCTAAATAACAGGCTAAGTAATGGTTGGCTAAAATTGTGTAGCGAAACGTTGCCAACTGTTACGTGTCCTAGTTGATTTGCTTTGTTAGGGCTTTACCAACTCCGCCCATTTATTATTTAAAAAAGCACGAGATTGAATGACCGATAGCATATAAGGCTTAAACTCACCTTTGGGCAACTTGAAGATCGCACTGTAAACAGCAATTTCATTTGCCTCAATACCTTCGGATTTTGCCCAAGCCTGAACATTAGGATCGGGATCTAAGGTTATATCTGCTTTATCTAGTGCTTTAAGGTAAATAAAATACTCATTGTCTGTTTCAATTTTTGTAGTGTCACGTTTAATCGAAAATTCGAGGACATGTAAATCAGGATTTTTATTATAAAGTTGGGACACATTGATTTTAACAACTTTTAAATATTCAGGCTCGGCTGCCCAGAATTCACTAATATCATTTGCAAATGATGAAAACGATAAAAGTGAAATAATAAAAATAATAGATTTGATATGCACCAGTTTCTCCGTAAACCCTAACAGCTTATTGAACACCATTTTGGTGGTTCATAACACACCAAAACGGCGTATATTACATACCCCGATAATTTCACCAATAATTGCTTTGTAAACAAGTAATTAAAATAGCGAGATATTAAGCATGTTATTTTTCCCCAAAGCGGCGTTTAATAATGTTATCGGACAAAATTAGGCTCCTACTCAAAGAAGTAGTAATAAATTTAACTTTTCAGTGTCCGCTCCTCGCTCTAGGCGGACTTCGCCAAAGTGCCAATTCGGGGCGGTGTTGTTTTTTGATACATAAAATCAAGGGTTGACTCCTTTAGCATACCTACATATCTATTCCTCTGTATCAAACCCCGCAATAAACTCATCGATAGTGGTTTTGAGGTTTTCTTCATGGCTTTTGATTTTCCCAAGAGCCAGCATAGCTTGCTGTTTAGCCTTATCTTGATCCCCTCTCTCTTCGTAGCCTTTGGCCAGATTAAGCAACACCCATGCAGAATCTGAATAAAGCCCTGCGTTATATTGCAACAGCTCCATGCCTTTTTCGGGCGAATCAAGCCCTGTAATATAATATGAAGCAAAATTGATCGCACCTTTTCGAGGTTTGATCTTCTGGAATAAGTCTTGCGACAGCAGCTTAAAATGCTTATCAAAACCTTCAGGTCCCTCTGTAAAAACTCTAAAAGGTACTGACCAGTTGCGATACAATTCATTGGTGGAATTAACCAGACCTGTCATTAGCGTCGCTACGTGGGGCAGCGTTTGCAAATGTTCTATCTTAAATCTGAGGCCGTTGGGTTTGGTTTCTTCTAGAAATGCCTTTAATTCTAAAAACCCCTCACGCATAGCTATTGCCGAATCGTCAATCACCTGAAAGCCTTCATCTCCTAGATTGACATAAAGAAACTGATTCAAATTGTCTTGTGAAGACAGGTACCTTTTCAGTTTAGGCAATGTGACTTTATTGCCCCAGTGGATAGAAGGGCTTAATGCTACATGGGCAGTAAACAGCCCCGGTCGGGAGTGCATTGCATGCAAAGAAAGAAGCCCGCCAAGAGAGTGTCCATTCAAGGTTTTAAAATCAGAGGCTTGGTAGTGCTTATCGACAAAGGGAAGCAGCTCTCTCTCTATGTAATCCAAAAAGACATCCGCACCACCACCTTGTTTGTATTCGACATGTTCAGTCGGTGTGTAATCCCTAATTCTGCTTTCGTTTTCAATTGCAACCAATATCATGGATGGTGCCAAACCATTCTCGTAATAGGATGACATAACCCCCTGAATCATGTCCTTGTAATATTTGCCATCCAGAAAATAATAAACTGGATATTTATAATCCGGAAAGTCACCATAATTATCTGGCAGATAAACGGTGACGTTTTGCTTTTCTCCCAACGTCTTAGAGTTAATTATGTGTTCTTTAACAATGACAGCATTGGCAGAAAATAGAGGCAAGAGACAAATGATTATGACGAGGAGCCTTAGCTTTTTTAGGTAGTTCATAAAATTCCCTGTTTACCATTTTTTCGAGATAAGTTGCCGAATAATAACTTTAATGAAAAGCGATTAAGGGGGCCATATAAAGATAATTTAATTAGGTCATGCAATAAAAGCAATTGCCATAATGCAATTAAAAATTAAACCAGACAACCACCTTAATTGAACAAACAAAGCTATCCCAGTTAATATGGATGTCATCCTAATTTCTACCGAACTTCGCAAAAGTGCCAACAGCGGACATTAGTGACGCCTTGTTATACGCCGAATGCACCTATCTAAAAGCTTTAATTGCCTCATTAAGCTGCACATCTGTTCCGCTTTCAATATTGTTCACATTAAGAAATACAAATTCATGATCTACAGGCAATCCAATGTTTTCATAATTTTCCCCATGAGAATTGAGATACCTTTCATTTGATAATGTGATCCCCCAACCATTAGGCAAAGCTTTTGTTAACGCATCGCTAAAAGCTCCGTAGCTTCTTTCACCAATAAAAGTAACATTGCCCCTTGCTTGTAAACCTAAAAGAAATACTTCAGCCGCACTAGGTGTTTTTTGACTAGTTAGAACAACAATGCTTCCTGTGTAATTATTAATTTTTGATGGAGCGACAACAATTTTTTGAAGTTCACTGTAACCTGTCGATGTTTTAAACTGTTTCCCCCCCAAGGCTAATTCTGAATCTATTAAGTAAGATAAAATAGAAAATGCCACTAAGTCACTTCCACCCATACTAAAACGTAAGTCAATAATTAAACCATTGCTTTGTTTGATGATAGGCGTAAATATCTCCATAACCTCTTTTGTTGCTTTTACGTCATTATTTGAGAAATCATCAAAGTTACTTATTTTTAAATAGGCAATATTTTGAGGCGTTTTTGCTAAGGTAAAATTATCGTGATATTGAAGAGTGGAATAGTTTTTATCAATGTAATTCTTAATGTTTTCCTGAGATTTTTCAATTAATGCGGTATGTAATTCCCAGTAAGTTGAGTATTCAGGGTAATTTACTGAGTGCGCTTTTAATTCATCCCAAAATGACCACTTTCTTGGTGAATAATGTGAAAGCCTATCAAGTTCTTGATTGAGTAATATGGCATGACCGTCGCGTAATTCTTTAAGAAAGTCATCTATGATACTAAATAGCTCATCTTGCGTAGTTTTTGAGGTTATTCTTTTTTGCCAAAGTTTTCTCTGCTCAACCCAATTAATATCTTTATCTTTTGAAAATGCATAGTGCTCTTCAAAATTATTCATTAGAACGTCAAGAACAATACTGGCATTAAATTCGTAGTTTTTGTCTTTAATACTAATAATTTTTTCGGATTGACATTGAGCGGGTAAACTATCTAATTTCGTTAGCTTTAACGGAAACAAACCACCAAAGTTAAGTAAGCGATTATATTTATTCACTTTTTGTGTTTCTTCAATGAACGAGATTTGTTCAAACTCATCGGTGATAAAGTGGTTTTCCAAACAATGCTTAGTTGTTAAATCAAAGGCTGTTGTTTTATTGTCCACAGTATGAAAAACGTAACCATAACCTTGGGTTTTCCAAGTTGTCTCTGCGGAGTTCGCAGAATTGATGGTACAAAGTACGGTGAGTAAAAATAACAAAATCCCTTTATTCAAAGTTTACTCCTAATAGTGAATCACAACCGAACTAGACTAAGCGCAGAACGCTGTCTTAAACGGCAAATTGCTGTTGGCTAAAATAAGTAAGGCTCACCATTTTTAAAGTTCGCAATTAATAGCTAAATTTTACTGGTCGTCCACCTCAGGACGTGTTGTTAGGTGCGCATTTCGACACGCCAAGGTGGATTAAGGCGGTTTTCGCCTGCCCAATAAAGTTTAATTTTATTACCAGACGGATCATATAAAACAGCTTCTCGCCACAAATAACTCTGATCCGTTGGCTCTTGATCGAAATTAAGACCTTTAGACTTTAATTGAGCAACCCAACTATCTAACTCTTCGTGTTCGAAATAGATAACAGTACAACTCTTAAAGTCAGAGCTTTCTAAAGATAATGAAAAAGTTGAATTTCCTTCAGGACATTCAAAACGTGCATAATGAGGTGTATCAACTATTTGAGTAAAACCTAGAGCACGATAAAACTCTGTAGCTTTATCCATGTTATTTACGGGTAACGTAACTTGATTTAAATTCACAGGACCTCCTTGTATACCTAGCGTCCTAGCGAGTGAAGCGAGAGCATTGAGTGGTTTTGTTATATTTCATGGTATAAAACTTCCCTGAAGACATCCATACTACACTCACCGAAGCTAGCCACGATAAAGTGACGGCGAATTAAACCAGTATTTATTGTGTACCAGGCTACATTTTTTCCATTTTCTTCGAAAGATTGAAGCTGAGTGAAAAATGTTGGGTCCTCTAGGCTATCAGTAACAAGGAAGACTCCTTGAAATGGGAGTTCACCTATTTGAGAAGGAATTGATATCATCACTGAGTAATCTGAATCTGAAAGTGTTATCTCGATTTCGACTTGATCCTGATATTTGATGCTATTTTCAGTGCGTTGCTCTTCGGTAATATAGCAGCTAGTGGCAAACACAGCCGAACAGAAGAAATATAGAGCTAAACAATAAATCCGCATGACTCAACTCCTTCTGAGATATAACAACTTTATCAGAGTACACTTCCCATATTTTAGCGCGAAAACATCCTTATTTAATGAACTTATATTAATAGCAAATAGTGTAATCTATTGCCAGCTATAAACATTATGATTGTTGAAGTTTATTTCACTATGTAAAAGGGAAAAGTTTCCTCATAGTATCTATTAGCTAATAATAATTAACCCTGACCGACCGCTTATCGCACTTTCCTGACTATCAACTAATTGCCAAAAGCTAACGTTATTACTCCCAAATAAATTAACTATGTATGATTCTTAATATTTACCGCACAAAAGTTTTGTGGAATAATGCCCGCCTCTTAGGGGAGTAGCCCGCTCAGTAATGAGTAAACTTATCAACATAATTGCACCTCATGTGCATGGTAAGTTTGTAATGTTGTAGCAAGCGTTATCGGCGAGACCTAGGTAGACACTATCCTCATGGCGGGAGATAGTTGTTTGCCTTGGTTTAGTATTCCCGCCTGTAAGAATCAATAATGGAAGTTTTTTTAACCTCAACCGTCACTGTCACACTTGCCGAAATAGGCGATAAAACCCAGCTTTTATCGCTCCTGTTAGCCGCCCGCTTTCGTAATAAAGGCGCGCTTATTCTTGGTATTTTAGCCGCAACCTTACTCAATCATGGTTTATCAGCATGGTTTGGGCAGTGGTTAAGTAATAGTTTTTCTTCTGAATATTTACCTTGGCTTGTAAACATAAGCTTTATTGTAGTTGGACTTTGGTTGCTAGTTCCAGACAAAGACGAAACTGTAAGTAGTAAATATGATAGCTACGGAGCTTTTTTAGTCGCTTTTGTATTATTTTTTATTGCAGAAATTGGTGATAAAACACAAATAGCGACGGTGTTGCTAGGCGCACAATATCAGTCTGTGTTTTGGGTAACGGTAGGAACCACGTTAGGTATGCTAATTGCTAATGTCCCTGTTATATACGCCGGAAATGCATTACTAAAAAGAATATCTTTAAACACCGTACATGCTATTGCTGCTTGTGTGTTTGTGTCATTAGGTATTTATGGCTTAGTTACAATTTAATAAATATTAAAGCTCGCAACTGTTAATTTAAGTGCGAGCTTTAATTTTTTCTGCACGTTATTTATGCATTATTTACACAGTAACATCCCTTGGTTTGTGTAATTAAGAGGTTTGAGTTAAAACCTGCAGCTAAATTAGTGACCACAGTTTCAACAAAACCACTTCCCTGAGCACAAGCTAATCCTTCGGAGAGCGGCCCTGCATAAACAAATTCACCCGCTTTGTTAATAATAACAGCAGCAGGCGTTGCCGGAATAATGTGTTTAAGAATTGGTGTTAATTCAACTTCCACAATCTTTATGCCTTTATTCGTAGCAAAAGAAGTTAGCGATGAAATATGTGGCTTAGCCTGTATAGTACACCCGCAGTTTTTTTCTGTTATAAGCACTAAAGACGGCTCACCACTATCAATCCAATCCAATTGCTTTTTAAAATTACTAAACCAATGTTTTTGCATTAAAATTTTTGAGCTATCAAACGGTTTAAGCTGCTCTAATTGAAAATAAACTAACCCTGCAACAACACAAATAAGCCATGTAGCTATAAGCGAAAATACGAAAGAGTTAGATTTATTTAAACTTGGCAATGCTTTGCTCTAACACATCAATACTGACATCGATTAACTGCACCTTAGCGGTTAACTGCTGCACTATTTGCGTATCTTGGTACTGATTTTGTCGCATAGTATCAGTACTGCTTGCTATTAATTCAGTATTACCTGCCTGCTCAGCTACAACTTGTGCAACTGAATCAGAACTTGAAGATACTGCGGCTATTTGCTCGCTCATTGCTGAAATATTTTCTTTCATTGCAGCACTAATACTTGTTAAATCAACTACAAAACTCACACACTGACTCATTGATTGTGTTGACGTTTTACTATTATTAACAAGATCTTTTAATGTTAGACTAATTTTATCTGTTGTTGCTTTACTATGGTTAGCCAAAGATCTTACCTCATCAGCAACAACAGCAAAACCTCGACCATGTTCGCCTGCACGGGCAGCTTCTATAGCGGCATTTAAAGCAAGTAAGTTTGTTTGCTCAGCAATACCTGATATCTCATTTAGAAGACCTGAAATAACATCACCCGCAGCCACTAAGAGGTTTATTTTTTCTTCAGTATGGTTAAGTAGTGTTAACAGCTCTCTACTTTTAGCATCTGTTTGAAGAACTTCTTTTAATGCGTCGCTCGCAGCTTGTGTAATATGGTCTACTTGACGCTTTAGCACCTCACTTTCTTCTTCTACAAGTTTAAAACCATTAGCAACTTGAGCGCCAGAATTAGCAATATCATCAGTTTGTTGTGTACGCTGCACTGCACCACCCGCCAACTGATCATGAACATGTATAAGCTCTTGTGAGTTTTTTTGCAGTGATTCAGATTGAGTTTGTACCTGCTTAATAACATCCGATAAGTAATCTAGTAACGTGTTAAAACCTGCTACAGCTTCACTTTTAGTATCATCAGCGCGAAGAGAGAGTTTTATGTTTTCAGGGTCTTTCATTATTTGCTCTGTCGCATAACTTAAAGATAGAGCTGCACGACGTTCGCGTTGCAACATTATGGCAATGTAGCCTGCAACTAACACTTCAACTATTGCGTATCCAGCATGAATAAGCACCGTAGTAAAAGCAAGCCTGTCAGGATCAAATACATAAAATCCTGTATTTTGAGTTTGTAAATAATAAAAAGACAAATGATGAACTGCCACGAATACAATTGCAGTAATAAACACTCGCCACTGTACAAAAACAATTAACATGGGCATTAAAATAAATATTTCAAAATGGACTTCAATCAACCCAAAAGTTTGTTGTATGTGCAAAAAAGAAAACATCATTATGGCAGCAGCTATCACATGCGGGGTAACAGGGCTGTCCCCTTGTGTGTTTAAAAGCCATATAGGTAATAAACACAATGGCAAACCTATCATAAAGGCCTGCGCTAATGTGTCGAAATACAAGCCAATAGCGATAGACTCGACAAACAAAAGACTGAAAATAATTGTAAATAACCGGCCAATACTAGACATAAAAACCTTAAAATTGTTGTTTGCATTGTTGTTTTATAAAGCAGTCTGCAATATACGTGTAAAAACGAGTTTCAGTTCACTGAACGCAATAATAAACTACCGACACATCAAAAAGTAATGCATTTGATTTACATTATATACATGTGGTCTACTTAATTATAGGCAGTATTTTTTTAAACGTAGGCGTTGCTGCTTTTTTTGTCCATTGAAAAATAACAATTTCAGCGCATGAAATTACCGCACCCGCTTGGCGTAATTGCTCAACTGCCAAGTTTTTATGTTGCGGATTTCTCGAGCCAATACCATCGTGTACGACAATAACCTCAAAACCATTTTCTATTAAATCTAAGCATGTTTGTAAAACACACACATGCGCTTCAGTGCCCACAACAACAACCTGCTTTTTATCATGGCTTTTTAACTTATCAATAAAGCCAAGCTCTGCACATGCACTAAAGTACGTTTTATGAAAATACATAGCATTAGGTAATGTATTTTTAATTTGCTGATTAGTCGCGCCCAACCCTTTGACATATTGCTCAGTTATTAAGACCGGGACGTCGTGAATAATACCTGCCTGCGCTAACTGCAATGTACTTTTTAAAATATTCGGAAAATCTTTAATTGCAGGAGCAAGCAACTCTTGTAAGTCTATTATTAATAATACGCTGTTTTTTACATCAATATTAGATAAAACCACTATACTCTCCTCATGAACATTAACTGTTATCTATTTAGATTAGCTCACTATTTGAAAATAGAACTTTTAACTTTACGTATATTATTTGTAATTAAAAAATAAAAACTTATGCTATATTTACTATCTAGCTAAGTATCATCCTATCCTCCACTGAGAGTGTTTATAAGTGCGTTTGAGCAAAGTTTTTTTTCCTATCACCATTATTTTTTTACTATGCATTCAATGTACTTTTGCATCACAGAACTATGCTCAACAATTACAACGTATTTCTACTGACGAAGGTCTCTCGCAAAGTTACGTTTTGCAGACACAAGAAGACGAAATTGGCTATATTTGGATAGCTACCCAACAAGGTTTAAATCGCTTTGACGGGTATAAAGTAAAAACTTTTAATGGTGGCTTTGGCTTAGATAAACACTATATTTATGCGTTATTTAAAGCCGAAGACGGAAAGATTATCGTTTCAACTGATCTTTCTGGTGCGTTTATAATAGATCCCCTCACTTTAAAAACCGAAAAAATCTATTCAGGTCAAATAGATAAAGAACAAAAGATGTTTTCTCCAATCTCCGCGATGACCCAAAAACAAAATACTTTTTACTTCGCCATAGATGGTCAAATATATACATTTGATGAGACGAGTAAACGCTTTGCACTTAAACTAGCTCTACCAAATGAAGGTGACTACATTAGGTCATTAACGATATATAAAAATACTTTATATATTGGTACAAATGATGGCTTATACACGGCAAATATAGATAATTCAGAACTTGTAAAAATCCCTCTTCATCCCCCTGAAAAAAATACGATAGATAATGTAAACGTCAAATTCTTAAGTGTTGATAATGAATTAGGATTACTTGTTGGTACTGTTGAAGGCATGTATCAATTAGCATTCGATAATAACAAAAATATATCTGCAGCAAATATTACAACTTTAATCCCCGATTATAATATATGGGATTATGCCAATACTGTTTACGGGGAGTTTGTAGCAACCGAAAGTGGATTGTTCAGTTATCACCGCGAAACCAAAGAACTAGAGTTCATTTTAAATTATGAAAAAAGTAAGTTTAATATTAGTGAAAACTCAATCAACGACCTAATGATTGATAAATCGGGTGTACTTTGGCTAGCTTCTAGAACCCAAGGAGTGTTTACTTGGCCAGTCAAAACTCAACGGTTTAAACATATTTTTTTACCTGGGAATAATACTGTTCATGCTGTCTATCAAGATAAAAATAATATTATATGGCTAGGGACCGAAGATGGTATTGCGCGCTACGACCAAGTTACAAATAAAAGTAAAGTATATTTAAGCTCGACCGACTCAAAAGCTATATATGGAGCATCTGCCGTTTATGATATTTTTCCGTCTTCAATTGGCGATAATCAATTCCTTTGGCTTGTTACTTTCAACGGGTTCAAACTTTTTGATAAGCAAACAGGTAAAGTTATTGAAAACCAAGACACAGAGAATGATGTAATTAACCGATCAAACTTATTTGGCTTTTCCCAATTATCTGCAGACACATATGCATTTATGTCTGATGATAACTTTTATCTTTTTAATGAAACAACCGGAAAAACAAGAATTATCAAGGGACTCAAAGAGCAAGTCGACCCTTTATTTTCTTACGCTTTTTATAAACACCTCGACACACATCCTGAAGAGTTTGTGCTTGGTACATCAAAAAGTTTTTTTAGGTACAACGAAAAAACGAAAACTTTAACGACTATATTTCAGTCTTTTAATCCTAAAGAAGATATTTTTTACACTGTAGAAAACTTTTACTTAGACTCAAAACGGAATACTTTATGGTTGGCAACCACCCAGGAAGGCTTAATTGGTGTTGACCCAGTTACTTATGAGAGAAAACACTACATAGGATTAAAAAATTCATTTAATACTGACTCTATCTATTCATTACTTCCTGATCAAAATGGTTTTTTATGGGTAAGTAGTAACAATGGTTTATACCAAATAAACCTAGATACACTCATTGTGGTGAGTTATTCAGTAAAGGACGGATTGAATATAAACCAATTTACTCCTGTAGCTGCAACAACGTTAAATGATGACAGGCTAATTTTTGGCAGTAATGTCGGAGCTCTACTCTTTGACCCTCTAGACTTTGATGAAGAAGAGTTATTTAAAAAAAATAATGTAGCGATTACCGGTATAAATCTTTTTACCAAAGAGCTCAATTATTACCCTCATCAATATCTTAGCCAACCACTTGAGCTCAGTTATGAAGATATGGGGCTTACGGTTAGTTTTTCTAACTTTTCTTACCCCAATATAGACAAAGCGTATTATAAAGTTACCCTTTTAGGGCCAACGTCTCTTACATATGAAGACTTACAATCTAATCAAGTGTTTTTCACAAAGCTCCAACCGGGTAGTTACTCACTAAAAATATCAGCACATAATCGCGATGGTATTGTTACAAGCGAACCAGCCACGCTTAACATCAACGTAGCTTACGCTCCATGGAAGTCGCCCTTTGCTATTGCCGCCTATATAGCCTTAATACTAGCCGTATTGTTTTTTATTTTTTGGCAATACCGCAGCCGCCAAGTTGCAATAGAACAAGCTCATAGAGCGACTATTCATTCGCAAAAGCAAACAGAGCTCGCGCTTAAAAATAACAAAAGTGGCGTGTGGGATTATAATTTTAAAGATGCTTCCGTAAGCACGCTCAGAGGAATTGAATTAGGCTATACAGGCTTGCCTGTACGCGTACACATAGAACAATTTTTGGCGCTAATACACCCTGATGATCGACGTCGTTTTGAAAACCAATGGGAAAACTACTTCAAATACAAAAAACAACAAAACTGGCAAGCAACCTATCGCTTACAGCACAAAGATGGCCATTGGTTATGGTATCAAGATACAGGTCAAGTTATATATGATCCTCAAACAAATGAGCCGTTATATGTTTCTGGCATATATACTAATATCACAGCCCAACGTGCTAACGAGCAACAAGCAAAAATTTTAGGTGAAGCGTTCAGCCAAATAAATGACTGGCTCCTTATACTCGATAAACATTTAATGCCATTTTCTGCGAACAACAGTTTTATTGAAACATTTTCAAATGAAAAAGTAGCCACTAAAATTAGTCCTAAATTGTTCATAAAAGCGATTGGTAAAGATAAGTGTAAAGAGTTTGCTGGTATTTTAAAAAAATTAAAACCGACAGAAAATTGGCAAAGTGATGCTTATATAAAAACAGCAAGAAATAACGAACATCCAATTCATATAAGTGCCACAGCAGTTACAAAAGATACTGCAAGTTACTATGTGGTGGTTATTACAGATTTAACCGAGCAAAAACGTGCTGAAAACGAATTGCGCTATTTGGCTAACTTTGATCCTCTAACGCATCTCCCAAATCGTAGTTTAATGTATCAAAACATTGAGGAAGCGATTAAGTATGCCGATGAAAGTAATACACAATGCGCATTATTATTTATTGATTTAGATAAGTTTAAACCTGTTAATGACTCTTTTGGCCACGCAGTTGGCGATAAGCTCTTGTGTAATATTACTCAAAGAGTGAACGGTATGCTCGGCGCAAACGCAAAACTTGGCCGACAAAGTGGTGATGAATTTTTAGTGCTGATTCAAAATATAAAATCGCTTCAGTCTCTTCGCGATACAGTAAGAAAAATTAGTAATGAGTTAGCTAATAAAGTAATTATTGAAGACTTCTCTATTAATATTTCAGCCAGTATTGGCGTTGCTTTATACCCATTCGATGCTGTAACCACCGATTTACTTATCCGTAATGCTGATGTAGCCATGATGCACGCTAAACAAGGCGGGAGAAACGACTTTAAGTTTTTTAGCGATGAAATGAATGAGCTGATAAAACAAAAGTTACTGCTCGAAAATGATTTAAAAGATGCAGTGAAAGACAACCGATTTTTTAATCACTATCAGCCTATCATCGACATAGAAGAAAAAACGATAAATGGCGTGGAGTTACTCATGCGCTGGAACAATCAAGGACAGTTAGTATCGCCTGCACTTTTTATTCCTGTCGCAGAGGAAACCGGTTTAATAGAACTCCTTACTGAGCAAGCATTGCAACGAGCTCTTATTGAACTTGCACCTATACTCAGCGAAAACCCATTGTTTTACATATCTTTAAACTTATCGCCTAAACACATTTTAAAAACAAACATAACCCAAAGGTTAATGTCTATATTAGCGGACTCTCAAGTTCATCCAAGACAATTAAGACTTGAAATAACAGAGAGTATTTTACTAGAAGATAAACTCAAAGCAGCCAAGCAGCTACATAACTTAAAAGCTGCTGGCTTTAAATTACTACTTGACGATTTTGGTACAGGTTACTCGTCACTCACCTATTTGAGCCAATTTCCTATTAATGTTATTAAAATAGATCAAAGCTTTGTAAACAGTATTGGTATAGATAAAGGTGATGAGTCAATTATTAAGACCATTCTTTCATTGGCCGAAAACCTAGATCTTTACTGTATTGCAGAAGGAGTAGAAACGCGCGAACAGATGAACTTTTTAGCTGGAGTTGGATGCAATGTACTGCAAGGTTACTACTTTGCAAGGCCAATGGATGCTAAAGACTTACGTAAAAGCGATTGTTTTAGCAATATCATTGATTTGATTTAAAACATTAAAAGCGTGCTAATCAGTTTTACACGCTTTTATATTAATTTGTATTAATGAATGTGATGGCATTCGTGGCTTTCAATTTGTAATACACTATTGTGTACATTAAATTTTTCAGCTAACAGTTGTTCTACTTTCATACGACATGCTTCATCGTGTTTTTCAATAGTACAATGTTCTTTAAGGACAACGTGTGCGCCTACTACTACACCCTTATATTTTCGCGTGACAGTGACGTTATGGACATTGTGAACATGCTCCATATCTGTAATCTCACTTTCAATATCTGCTACTTTAGGGAGTTTGGCCTTATTTAAGCGTAAACCTTTTATACAACTGATAATGACCTTAACACCGGTAAACAACACGAAAGAGGCGATTAACATGCTCGATAAAATATCGATAACAACCCAGCCCGTAAAATATATAAGAATACCAGCCACAAATGTCGATACTGTCGAAATCAAATCAAAGAATGAATGTAAAAATACCGCGTAAACATTAATACTCGCTTTGCGGCCTTTATATAAAACCCATGCAGCAGCACCATGAAACAAAAAACCAATAGCAGCAATAACCGACATTAAATAACTATTAATAGCCAGCTCATTTCCTTCATGCTGGTGTATATAGCGCTCACCACCTTCATACAAAATAATTAAACTTATTGCTAGATATAAAAACCCGTTCACCAGACCGCCTAGAAGCTCAGCTCTTTGATGACCATCGTTATAGGTTTTAGCAAAATGAATAGCGAGACTTGATGCAATCAGTGCGATGAATAACGAACTATTGTGAACAAACAAATGCCCCGCATCGGCAAGTACAGCAAGCGAATTAGAATAATAAGCACCTATAACCTGAATTACCATAAACGAACACGTAATTGCTAGCGCAATAAGTAACCGACGACGAGAAGCTTGATGTGTAGTGATTTCTGTCATGAAATGCTTGAATAACCTATACTTAAAGTGCAAATAAGCCAAAGATGGCTTAGAGTAGAAAGGGTAATGATATACAGTATCAATTATAATACGTACTGCCCTCAAACGCACTAAAAACTTAGTAAATCAAAAAAAATGTGCTAATAATTAGTAGGTAAAAACAATAAAAATACAATAGATAACAATTTAATTGTGGCTTAAGCACATGGAGAGTTAAGTGAGTAATAACCGATCAGATGAAATGTGGCAAAACATGAAGTTACTGCCATTTTGTATATTACTTTATGATGCCAATGAAGATATATTCAAAGTTAACAGTCAGGCACTGAGTTTATTTGACTTAGAAGAGCAACCACATTTTAAAAAAAACGATTTTGCACATATCACTTTAACCAATCACCACAGTAAAAAAGAACTGTTAATCGAAGATCTATTCTTAGACTATTTTACAGCAAATAATCAATGCCAGTTTGCTTTATCAAAACAAACATCTAAATTACTACTCAATGTAAAATTTGCAAAATTACCTAACTCACATTCAATTATTATCATTGATATATTAAATAACAATGTCGAAGAACAATATGATTTTGATAATATTATTTCGAACATATCAACTGACTTAATTGATATTCAAAACGACGACGTTGATAAGCATATCAACTATGCATTAAAAGCTATTGGTACCGTATGCCACGCAGATAGAAGTTATTTATTTAAGTTTGCAGAGGACGGTAAAACAATAAATAACACTCACGAATGGGTCAATAACGATATACAAGCATTTAAAGACGACTTACAGGACCTTCCAAAAAGCGATCTCCCTTATTTTTTTACTTTAATGGCCCGTACTCACTTATTTAGAGTTAACGATGTAACGTTGTTACCTATTCAAGCAACGAGCGAAAAAATAATTTTTCAGCGACAAAAAATAAAATCAGTACTTTGCATCGGGTTACGTTATGACAAAGAGCTCGTTGGCTTTATAGGCTGTGATTGCGTTGTTCAAAAGAGAAACTGGACTGATTTAGACCTTATTCGCCTAAGGTTAGTAGGTGAAATGCTTGCTAATGCTTTCAAAAATTTAAATTACAAGCAAGAGCTACAAAAAACTCAGCAGCAACTCATTAATGCCAACCATAAACTCAACAAACAAGTTAATACTGATGGCCTTACAAACATTGCTAACAGACGCTGTTTTGATCAAACTTTAAAATGCGAAATTAAGCGTGGCGCACGTAATAAAGAACCCATTAGTTTAATAATGTGTGATATTGATTTTTTTAAGCGTTATAACGATAACTATGGGCATCAGCTAGGTGACGAAGTGTTAAAACAAGTTGCCAAAGCGCTGCATGATCTTTGTAAACGTGAAGGTGATTTAGCCGCTCGTTTCGGTGGTGAAGAATTTGCGATAATTTTACCTGCAGTCGACACAGATCATTGTCAAAGGTTTGCTGTTCTTATTCAGGAAAAAATCGCAGAACTCGCAATTGAACATAATTTTTCAAGTGCTAGTAATTACCTCTCTTTGAGTATTGGATTTTATAGCCTTATACCCAATCAAAAAACAACACCTAAAGAAGTAATAAATAACGCCGACATAGCCCTTTATAACGCAAAAGAAACAGGCAGAAATAAAATAGCCAGTTTTAAAAAAATAACTATATGAATCTAAAAAATAATTTGATGGTTAACCGAGCGCTTTGGTAAATACCAATTAACGAAAAAAGATAGCCTTTACCTTATTATTCTATTTATAGATAAAACTTCAGCTAATCGAAGCTTAAAAGAATAACCTCACTATCATGGTAATCAGCACATGTACTGAGATTACAGTAAAACGGGCGGCTCAAACTGCCCGTTTTTTATGCCTGAGATTTGAAATACAGTGCCTTGTTCACTAGCAGTATTATTAATCGTTTCATCAAATGCCGATGTTACAAGTAAAAACTCAGCATTATCACCACCAAATGCAGTGCATGTCGGTTTTATTGCACAAAGCTTGATTGTTTCAATTAGCTCACCGCCTGGGGATAAACATATAACACACCCCATTCCCCACACAGCTAGCCACAAATTACCTAATTGGTCGGTCACGCAGCCATCGGGGTCAACATCAGTATCATTAAATTGATAAAAAACACGTGGCTCAGAGCAAGGTTCGCCAGTTTGCTCATCCAAATCTAATACATAAATACAACTCGTTAAAGAGTCGCAGTAATAACCGCGTAAACGTGGCTTATCAAAGCACAATCCATTTGGAATACTCAAACCACTTACAACGACTTTAAGCTGGCGTTTATAATAACGGTATATTTTACCATCACCTTTTTTAGCATTTACGTCCATTGTACTTAACCAAAAGCCGCCCCATGGATCAGCGCGACCGTCGTTTGAACGCCTATTTAGCTCTGTATTTTCAATATTAAAAATAAGGTGGCGAGTGCTCGAATTAATATGGTACTTGTATAAACCTGTACTTGTACCTAGCAACAAGTGCTGCTCATCAATCCACGCTATTGCACTGAGTGTATCGGGCATATTAATTGTTTTTAGTTGGCTTTCGCTGTGTATTTTTTTGCTTAAAAGTAATTTTTTATTTATGTCGACCCAAAAAAAAGTATTCAGCATAGGGTGCCAAAGAGGACTTTCTGCAAGCTGATTCTGTGTGCTTTCAAAAATGGTTACGCTAGGGTCAAACATAAATACTTATTCTTTATTATTAACAAAGCCTTGTAACCCAAACCTTACCAGAAAACAGTTGATTTCGCGATGTGTACCTGGCTTTAATTTATTAACACGCCCTAGTGACTGCAAAATCAATATCATTGCACCACCGGCTAATTTTAAAGTTGGGCGTACCACTAAAAAGTTTGAAATACTTAATAGTGGTTACAACATGGGAGTTAATACTGCAAAGGCCTTTTTAGCTAAAGATCTGCATTATTTAACCTAATAATTGCGGTGCTTTACCTGCAATAACTGCGGTTAGTAAACCAGCTAACATAGCTCCCACAACGGTGCATATTGCACCCCCTAAAATACCGTAAACACTCATAAAACATATCAGCGCTAAACCAAATAGCAGTGTACTTAAAAATGTTTTGACCAATAATGTAAGTGTGTTTTTTCGTATATTGAGCATCATTAATAGTAAACTCACCATCGCAATTGTAATTAGTAGCTCGTTCATGCGGGTTGTACCTCAACTTGTAATTTTTGTGTGTTTTTTATTTTTAAGGCACCAAACATACACGCGATACCCATCACCATAAAACTTATATCTACTACCGCAACAAGCGAACTATTAAGGTTAATAACATTGCTCACGCCAAATACGATGTTAAGCGGCAGCACCAAAGCAAGCGAAGCGCCGCATAGTAAAAGAGTCAGCTTGAAATAGTTTTTATAATCTATGGGTAATACACTAAAGAGTAACCATGCCAACCACGTATAAAAAAACACGGGTCCAAAAAAGCTATTTTGCGCCACACCAATAACGGTATAATTAAGTACAACTTGCACAGGAAATAGTACAAAGCTTGCTAATACCAAGCCACCACAACTGCCAATAATAAAACGATTCCAGCGTGCATATGCCTGCATACTCAGTGAAGGACTACTGCCACGTGTACGCTTTGCTAGCCACATCATCATGCCCGAAATAGGTAAAAGCGCAGTACTTAAACCAAGTAATACCCAAAGCAGTTTGACAAACACCCCTGCAAAGTTTCCAAAGTGCAGCGGAAACATCAGCTCAATTATTTTTATTGAAACACCTGAAATATCACCAAAACTACTCATCGACTGTACAAACTCACCATTGCCTTGATAATGCAGTAACTGAGAAGCAACAGCCTCGCCACCTAACAAACGCAAATATACCTGCGCATTCGCATCGTTATGCGCCATTATTGTGACATCTCTAATTATTGCTTCAGGGTAACGACTATGAGCATGCTCTAAAATAGTGTCTATTTTTGTAGGTTGCTTAATGTGGCTAACTACAGGCTCAGGAATGGCGGTAAACGTTTCTATTAACTTATCTTGATCGCCACCAAAGCTCACAAAGGCAGCTGCTGGTAGTAAAATAATGGTCGCGAGCCCTAAAAATGCCCCTGTAAAACCAATCACAATATTAAATACGCTACCCCAAATACCTATAACCTTATGAGCATCGCTTATTGCAATATCTAACCCTTTATCTCGCCTAAACGTAAAGAGCTCTTTTATCAATTTGCGATGAATAAACAAGCCTGTCACTGCACTTACTAAAAGCGTTAAACCTAAAAACCCAGTGAGTATTAACCCAATTGGTCGCCCTAAATGCAAATCTGCATGAAACTCACCTATATAAGTTGGCGCATCGGTTTTTTTATTGGCGTAAAACTCTTTACTAAGCCCATAGTAAGTATTTTCCAGCACCAGTGTATTGGGATGAAATTGAAATACTCTAGCCACCTCTTGGTCGTAATTTTCATCGCCATGGTGAGATTCAAATACCAACGTTAATAAATGAAAGTTATGCCCACTTGGTAAAAACACATGAATGTTTTCGCCAAATTCACTAGGTACTTGTTTATGATATTCGTTTACTAGTCTATTAATTTGCGCGCTGGCAACGTGTTGGCTAGATTGTAGTTCTGGATTAGCCCATATTTTTAACTCAGGTCGCGACAGAACTGCTAATGCGCCGCTAAATGCAACAATAAATAGCAGTACCGCAGTAATAATTCCTACCCAGCTATGTAATAAAAATAGCTTTTTTAAAGTAATCGACTTCATCCCTGCCCCTGCGTTAACGCCCAAAAACTCAATAAACCATGTAATACACACAATGCAATCATGACTACAAAAGGTTGCCATACTTTTTGCGCCAAATACGCATAAATAAACAACGCAGTCCAAATAAAAGGAAACAGTAAAATAGGTAGTAATATTTGTTCATTCATTTGAAACGGTAAATAGGTTGTCATACCCGGAATCATTATTACTGCTGTAACTAGCGCTAATACACACGCAATTAAGTGCCTACGCCGTGTAGCTGTAAACGTTTTTTTATTATTCATTATTCGCTCAGTAAATTTGCCCAAACATATACAAAACAGCATATGCAAATGATAATAATTAGCATTATATTGTGCATTTAATGTTTAATGCAATTTATTAAACAAATTAAGTCTAAAAACACTGTTGGTTTGCCTTAAGAGCTTTTATGCTATGCCTCGCAATTTAGGTACGCAGTAATGGGTCATTTCAGTTAAGCCGAGTTCGGGCTTTTTAATTTTTCAGGAAGCAGTAAACCGTGGATATAATTAACGCGATTATTTTAGGTATTATTGAAGGTATAACAGAATTTTTACCCATATCATCAACTGGGCACTTAATTGTAGCGTCAAAGTGGTTAGGCATTGAATCAACAGACGCTAACCTCGCCTTCGAAGTCATTATCCAACTTGCCGCCATTTTAGCGGTACTAGCCAACTATAAAGATAAGTTTAGCCCTAAACATTTCAATTTATGGGTGAAAGTTGCCATTGCATTTATTCCTTTGGGTATTATTGGTTTTATATTTAGTGATGTAATAAAAACACTGTTTAGCGTACCAGTAGTAGGTGTTATGTTTATTGTAGGCGGTGTGATTTTTTTACTATTAGAGCGCAATTATAAAGAGGCTCAATGCACAACTACCGATGTAACCCAAGTTACTTATAAACAAGCCCTTTGGATTGGCGTAGCACAAGTATTTGCGTTAATTCCAGGGACTAGTCGTGCTGGAAGTTCTATTGTTGGTGCCATGTTATGTGGTTTAAACCGAAAAGCCAGCGCTGAATTTTCATTTTTACTTGGTTTACCTGTACTTGCAGCAGCCTCAGGGTACGACTTACTTAAACATTACCAACTGTTTAGCTTAGATGACCTAACTGCCCTTGCAGTTGGCTTTTTAACATCTTTTATAGTCGCTTATTTTACTATTAAACTATTCATACGCTTTCTAGAAAATTTCACTTTTGTTAGTTTTGGTCTTTACCGAATCGTATTTGGTGTTATTTTACTAACTAACCTGAATTCTGGTTAAGAGATTTAAAAACACTATAAATAATAACGATATTTAAGTCTGTTTCTCTCTAGCTAGAAATTTTTGGTGAAAACAAGGCGAATTTACGCGTCAATAGCTGGTCTATTGCAAGGAAATTCAACGCAGTTAGCGCTAAAAATAGCTGCTTGAGATAGATTTATTATCCAGAACTCAGGTTAGCTATAGCCTACACATAAGAGAACATTATGACCGAAAAAATAAACGAAGAAGCACTCCACGCACTTAAAATAGCCTTTACTTACATGCCTAAAGCGATTGAAGTGACAAAGTATGAATATGGCGAGCGCTACCAAAGCGTACTTGATCACATTGAAGCTGTACGTGAAACACTACTTCTTAACGATGTAGACCCGGAAGAAGTTGGCGGCGATATAAATCCTGAGTACACACCAAACTCAACCTACTAAATATAAAACACTGAGCATTATATAATCATCATTACACTCAGCGTTATATTAATGCTCTATTATTTTACAAAACATAAGGTTATAAATTTAAAGTGTACACATCAGTTTTAGTTATCATCGATAAAAACTGCTAAACTTACTTGGTAATTAATAAATATGCCTTTAATTGGCTTTTATATTGTATAAATTGAACAAAAGCTTACGGGGTGTTTTCTTTTGAATTTTTTAAGACGTTTTCACGATATAGTTTCGAATCAGTCGTTTGATTTTCAAACCAAAATCAATAAACTTTTAATCTTTGGATTAGAAGTATTCGAGCTAGAGCTAGGCATTATTAGTAAAGTAGATGAAAACAGTTATACCGTTTTATATGCCATAACCCCCGACAACTCACTTTTACCCGGTACTGTGTTTGACTTACAAGGTACGTATTGTGTACATACGCTATCGGCTGGCTCCGCACTTGCTTTTCATAAAGCCTCTCAAAGCGCAATTGCAAACCACCCCTGTTATATAAACTTTCAGTTAGAGTCTTATATTGGCGCGCCAATAAAAATTGGTGATAAAATATTTGGTACCGTCAACTTTTCATCCGCAAAAGACTCCCTCGCTTTTAACGATGATGCTTACGACTACATCGAATTATTTGCGCAATGGCTAGGCTCGGAATTTGCTCGCGCACAAACTAAAGAACAACTCATAAAAAATAGTAATACCTTATTAAAGCTAGAGCACGTTGCAAATATAGGCACCTGGGAAGTTGATCTAATCTCCGATAAAATCACCTGGAGCGAGCAAACATACCTCATACATGAAGTAGATGAACAATTTCAACCACAAATGAATTCTGCAATCGAGTTTTATAAAGAAGGCCCAAGTCGTGAAGGTATAACTCGCGCTGTAGAATTAGCCATAGAAAAAGGCAAAAAATGGAATTTAGAGCTAGAAGTAATAACCGCTAAAAATAAACACTTATGGGTGGCTACCTTTGGTGAGGCCGAATTTGATGAAGGTCGATGTGTCCGATTATTTGGCACCTGCCAAGATGTAACCGAGTCAGTCAAGCTTCGAGAAGAGCTTAAACAAAAGCAAGCTCAAGCAGAGCGCTTACTTGAAGATAGAAGCATGCTATTTGCTAAAATCAGCCACGAATTAAGAACCCCTCTTAACGGCATCACAGGCATGCTAACCACATTAATTGATGAACATAGTGAAGAAGTACGTGCTGAAAAAATAAAAATAGCACTTAGAAGTGCTGATATTTTGCTTAGTATTATTAATGAGGTGCTCGATTTTTCTAAAATTAATCATGGTGAGCTAAAGCTAGAGCCTACTGACTTTTTGTTAAAAACAATTTTTACCGATTTAACTTCTTTATACACACCACTATTTAAAAATACGCATGTAACGCTACAAGTAAATAATACAATTGATGATGACTGCTGGGCTTTTAGTGACAATACTCGACTAAGCCAGATTGTTTCTAATTTATTGAGTAATGCACTTAAATTTACTGAAAATGGTTCAGTTACCCTACACACCAGCCTCTCTAAAGTAAAAGCTAAGTTAAGTTTAAACATTGAAGTGTCTGATACAGGCCGCGGAATGAGTAAAGGCTTTTTAGAGTCACTGTTTTCACCTTTTTCTCAAGAAGTAGATGCTAAAAATTCAAAAGGTGGCACAGGCCTTGGGCTTGCAATAGTAAAAGAGCTTGTTGAATATATGGGCGGTATAATAAAGGTAAAAAGTACACCTAATAAAGGCTCCACTTTTTTATTGAGCATTCCGATAGAACCAGGTAAAGAGCAAAAACAAGAAAGCCTTAAATCAAACTTAGACACTAACGGCAGTGACTTATCTGTACTTGTTGTTGATGATAACGACATTAACAGATTAGTTTTACATGCCTCGCTAGATAAGTTGAATATTAAAGCAGACTCAGCCGTTGATGGCCAAGATGCAGTATTAAAATGTCGCCAAAAACGTTATGACCTTATTTTTATGGACTGCGTAATGCCCATACTCGATGGATTTGAGGCAACAAAACAACTTAGAGCGGAAAATATCTGTCCAGGTGAAGAAACTTACATAGTGGCTTTAACAGCAAATACCTCATCACAAGACAAACTGGCCTGTAAACAAGCTGGCATGGATATGTTTATATCAAAACCTTTTAAATTACCAATACTCGAAAAAGCAGTTATTAATGCGCTTGAGCATACAGCTAACGTTAGTTAACGTTTATAGTTAACTTATTGGTTAAATAAGGATATAAAATGAAAAGTATAATAAGAACAATACTATTTACGGTGCTTTGTTTAGCAATATTTAAAGGCGTTTCCACTGAGCAATGGGGGTCATCAATAACGGTAATTATCTTATCAGGCATATTGCTGTTAGTTACATTCATCAGTGCTAAGTCATCACGTGGATCATCAGCTTATACTGGCAGTGACTCATCAGTTTCCTCTAGCAGTAACCCATCGCACTCTCATACACATTGTAGCGGCGGTGATTCTGGCGGTGGGTGCGATTAGTTAATACGCTTCTTAATATTCGTATTTATATAGAACAATATTTATAGAGAGAGTATTTTGCCTAAGATTAAAATTGCTAAGTTCTGGCGCTCGATCGAAGCATTAGGAGAAATTGGTGCTCGAATCCTTGGCCTAGGATTAGTCTATCTGATTTTCTCATTTATAGGACAAGAATTAATCGGTGAGCAGTTCAAAAATGATGTCCTACTAAGCTTAGTCGTTTTACCTGCAATTTATGTCCTGAAAGATTCTCATAAAATATTGGAAGCAGTTTTTGTAAAAGTTCTTACTAAAGACAATTCTATAACCGTATTTAGTGGAATACTCACAAGAAGAGAAGACAAACTAGGTTTCAAAAGCGTTGAAAATGTAGAGCAAGTCACAACAATTTTAGGTCGTATATTTGGTTATTCAACCATATTTTTATATGCCTACGGTAGCTGGGTTAGAATCCCTTTTATTAAAGATCCTGAAAACCTCAGAGCTTGGCTTGAAGAACGTATACCAGATTAACCTAGTTTATAACCAGACATAAAAAAGCCGCCTTTGGAGAAGGGCGGCTTGGGTTAACAAACAGCTATGGGTGTAGCCTTGCTGTTATATCAAGAGAGTTTTTACTAATTACATTAAGCAGCGCTTTGATCAGCTTCTTCAGAGTGGCGAATTAAATAATCAAATGCACCTAAACTTGCTGTTGCACCGCTGCCCATTGCAATAATAATTTGTTTAAACGGAGTATTGGTTGCATCCCCCGCGCCGTAAATGCCTGGTAATGAAGTTGCGCCTTTAGCATCAATCAGTATTTCACCAAATTTGCTTAATTCAAGGTCGCTATCTTTTAACCATTCCGTATTAGGTATTAAGCCTATTTGTACAAATATACCGGCAAGTTCAAGCTCTTTGCTCTCTCCCGACACTCTATCTGTGTACATTAAGCCAGTTACTTTTTTACCATCACCAAGTACTTCGGTTGTTTGTGCACTTTTGATAATAGTAATATTAGCCATGCTTTTAGCTTTACGAATAAGCACTTCATCAGCACGTAGTGTGTCTGCAAATTCAAGTACCGTAACGCTTTGCACAATATTAGCTAAATCGATTGCCGCTTCTATACCTGAATTACCACCGCCAATTACGGCAACAGCTTTACCTTTAAATAAAGGACCATCGCAATGTGGGCAATATGCCACACCATGGCCGCGATATTCTTGCTCCCCTGGTACGTTCATTTCGCGCCAACGTGCACCGGTGGCAAGTACGAGCGACTTAGCTTTAAGTACTGCGCCATTTTCTAGTGTAATTTCGTAGCCATTGTTATAGCCAAGTGCCGCTGCACGCTGATTATGCATTACATCTACATTGTATTCTTTAACGTGCTCTTCAAGCTGGGCAACCAACTTTGGCCCCTCTGTCGCCTTAATCGAAATAAAGTTTTCTATTGCTAATGTATCTGCAACTTGTCCACCAAACCTGTCGGCAACAATGCCTGTATTTAACCCTTTTCGTGCTGAGTAAATCGCAGCCGATGCGCCAGCAGGCCCGCCACCAATTACAAGTACATCAAATTTATCTTTTTTACTTAGCGATTCAGCTTGGCGCTGTGCCCCTTTGCTATCTACTTTATTGAGTATGTCGGTAAGGCTTAGTGCACCTTGGCTAAATGGTTCGCCATTTAAATATACAGCCGGTACAGCTAAAATATTTCGCTCTTCTACCTCACTTTGAAATAATGCGCCATCAATCATGGTCGCTTTAATATTGCTGTTTGTCGCTGCCATAGTATTAAGTGCTTGGACTACTTGCGGGCACGTTTGGCAACTTAAACTTATGTATACTTCAAAGTTGAGTTCTTGAGTGAGCGATTGTATTTGCTCAATGTCTTCGCTTTTAGCTTTACTTGCGTGTCCGCCAGTATGTAAAAGTGCTAACACTAAGCTTGTAAATTCGTGGCCCATAGGTACGCCTGCAAACGTAATATGAGTGTTTTTAATAGGTGAATGTACAACCATCGACGGGCGACGCGCGCTTGTATCTGGGTTGTTTATTACCGTAAATTTATCGCTCAGTGAAGCTAAATCGTTCGCTAAGCTTTCTACTTCTGCTGATTTTTTGCTGTCATCCAAGGCAATAAGCAGCTCAACAGGTTGAGTAAGCGATTCAAAATGGCTTTTTAATTGATTTTTTATGTTGTTATCTAACATGGCTTAACCCTTTTAGGAAAATTTAAACAGCAAGCCTCCCATGCCAAATAATGCATGTGCTTAAACAAGTATATTGATATAGGAGGCACCAACAAACGGATGTTCGTTGATTTAAGGGCAGTTACCTGCCCTCATAGTAGGAATAAATCTATACTTAGATTTTACCAACTAGGTCTAGTGAAGGTGCAAGTGTGTCTTCACCTGGCTGCCAAGATGCAGGACAAACTTCACCGTCGTGAGTTGCAATGTATTGTGCAGCTTGTACTTTACGAACTAGTTCTTTAGCGCTACGGCCAATACCTAAATCGTGAGTTTCGATAATTTTAATTTCGCCTTCCGGGTTCATTACAAATGTTCCGCGAAGTGCTAAGCCTTCTTCTTCAATCATTACGCCAAAGCTACGAGTAATACGTCCTGTTGGGTCGCCAATCATTGGGTAAGTAATTTTACCAATTGTGTCTGACGTATCGTGCCATGCTTTATGAGTGAAGTGAGTGTCAGTAGATACTGAGTAAACTTCTACGCCCATCTCTTGAAGTTGTGCGTAATGATCTGCAACATCGCCAAGTTCAGTAGGACATACAAACGTAAAATCAGCTGGGTAAAAGAAGAAGATTGACCATTTACCTAGAACATCTTTTTCAGACAATTCTACAAAGTCACCGTTGTGGTAAGCGGTTGCATTGAATGGTTGTAATTTTGTATTGATTAATGAAGTGCTCATGGTATTTCCTCATCTATATTTAATGTATTTAAAAAGTAATCAACGCTTTCGTTTAAAACGACCTTCTGCGTTGGCTTGGTTAATACAATAAGGCTAATGAGAAATTAAATAAAATTGATTGTTTAGATTAAAACAATCGGTTTTTTGGATTGAACTATATAATCTCTTTTACCGTAAGCATTATTTGAATTGTAAACGCTGGCGAATTATTAAGATCGCTAATCGCAATACTGCTACAATAGCCGCGCTTCAAATAAGTCATTAAACATAAGGCACGCTGTAATGGAAAAATTTGTTAACCACATACAACTAGGTTACTTAGGCTTAATCCCGTTTTTAGGGTGTGTAGGTTGGCCACTTATGTTTGGCAGTAATAGCCTTAACTTAGAGTTTTTTACTTTTTACAGTATCGCCATTTTAGCATTTATGGCAGGTAACTTGTGGCGCGCCGGAGAACAAAGCTATAGCAATGCAATTAAAGCGGTATTACCTGTTATCCCAGTTCCATTTTTATCATTTTTACCTGTTGAGTGGGCACTGGCTTGGCTAGGTGCTAGTTTTTGGTTAGTACTTATATTTGAAAAGGCCACTCCACAATGGCAAAACTACCATAAAGATTATCAAAAAATGCGTGTAGTACTTACCTCTGTTGTGTTTGTTTGTCACATTCTTACTATTGGTATGAGTATTTATCCTAAATAGCAGCTGTAAACTTAAATGTTGCACAGTAATAAGGTAATATCCGCGCACTGCTATTTGAGGACACACCATGATTGACCAATTACGCCAACAACTCGATGAACTTGGTGAAAACTACGTAGAAAAAAACGCGGCATTTAAAATCAAAGTGATCCCATTTTTTTGTGCTATTCGCATTAAAAAAGATCATAAAAGCGAAGGTCGTTTGAGCTTTTATTCAAGTCAATTACTCGAAATTTTCTTGGTTGTCTTATTTTTGCTATTCGGTTTAATGCTTTACGATACAAATGCAGGATTTACCCATGGGCCTATTCATATTGCCTTTGCCATTTTAATTACCTTTAATCTTATTATTAAACAAATCGCCATTGAAGGGTTAAAAACACGCCTTGCTTTTCATCGTTTACTTGCAGCGCAGTCTCAAAAAAGTACGCCTGATGCCGATAACACACCAACTAAACCATTTTAATTTATGTATTTAAATCCTCAATGGCGAATACTCACCGTAGGCGATGGCGATTTATCGTTTTCGAACGCTATTTACACTCATCTATCGCCAAAAGCTTTGGTTGCATCCACTTACGATGACCAAGCTACTATTGAGCAAAAGTATCATCACAATGCACTTAGCAACTTAAAAGCGCATAACGTTGAAGTACTTAATGGTTTTGATGTAACAAACCCCGCGTGTTGGCAAACTCTAAGTGAAAACCAGCACAGCTTTGACGTGGTTATTTTTCAATTTCCGCTTATACCCGCGTTTGTTGGCCGTGAAGCATTTGAAAACAACACGCGCCAAACCAGTATGAACGTATTAAACCGCGCTTTGCTGCATCAATTTATTAAATACGCTAACGAATACGCGCTTGATAAAAATGGCCCAATGCTGTGCTACATCACTTCAAAGGATGTAAAACCTTATCGAGAATGGAATATAGAAGGGAGTTTAAATAACGGTTTAAACGCTGATTATTTAGGCCAAATCCCATTTGATATTAGCCATTTTGAAGGTTACAAAATTCGTAATGTTGACCGTGATAAACACGTAAAAGACACCAGCGGTATCACTTACGTTTTCAGCCAAAAAGGTATTAATACACACACTAGCGAATTAAGCTCACGCCTCACAAAGCCAGCATACTTAACACCAAACCACTGCCCTCTTTGCCGCGTTGGACCCTATATGGCAAGCGAGGACGAAATCAAGCATCTAAATGCTAAAAAGCATCAGCAAATGCTGCACCTTGAAAGCGATTGGCAACAATGGCTAAATGAATTTTATAGCTAATTAATAGCCCTACTAAAGTTGATTCAATTAAACATTTGTCTGTTTAATTAAATCAACTGCTTTTTCAGCAATCGCAATTACAGGTGCATTTGTGTTGCCGGTAATAATAGTAGGCATAATCGACGCATCGACTACGCGTAAGTTACTTACCCCGTGTACTCGCAAATTAGTATCCACCACTGCCATTGAGTCTTGCCCCATTTTACATGTACCAACTGGGTGATACTCGGTATCTGCCGTTTGGCGTATAAACTCAATTAACTGATCATCATTATTTATATCAAGCGGGTAGATCATTTTACCGCGTATGTTATCAAAAGTTTTACTTTGCATAATAGCGAGTGTTTTTTTAAGGCCAGCAATCATTACAGCTAAGTCGTCTGGGTGGCTTAAGTAATTAGGGTCAATAAGTGGAGCACTACGCGGGTTGCTGTCGGCTAATGTTATAGTACCTCGGCTTTTAGGGCGCATAATACTGCTGTGTATACTGTAACCATGCCCAGTGTGTAATTTACGACTATGATCGTCCACCAGCCCAATCACAAATTCTAGTTGCACATCGGGCGCTGGCGAGCCTTCAAATAATTTAATAAATGCATGCGACTCCGCAAAGTTACTGGTTAATCGCCCTTCTCGCTTACTAAACCAGTTAACGCAGCCTTTAATAATGCTCGCAATACCAAGTGGGCTTATACCAAATGTACCCTTACTTGTTTTTGATTTATAAAGTGGCACTACCGTTAAGTGATCTTGTAAATTAGCGCCAACACCTTCAAGTACGTGCTCAACTTTAATGTTATGTGCGCTTAGCTGAGCTTTAGGGCCAATACCTGAAAGCATTAATACCTGCGGCGAATTAATAGCGCCAGCACTAAGTATTACCTCGTTTTTAGCACGTAAATTAATAACCTCCTTATTACGCTCTATTTGCACGCCTTGCGCTATGTTATTGGTTATATTTATTTTATTAACGTGGCTATTGGTTAATACCGTTAAATTGGGGCGGTTTAAATGCGGTGTTAAATATGCTTTTGCTGCACTACAACGCTCGCCATTGTGCTGAGTTACCTGCGATAAACGTGCACCACTTTGCTCTTTGCCATTTATATCGTCGCTTAAATTAACGCCCTGCTCAGCACAGGCATTTAAAAAGTATTGGTTTATATTGCTTGGATTATTTAGCTCTTGTACATGTAGCGGGCCTTTTGCCCCGTGCAGCTCATTATTTATAAAGGTTTTATTGTTTTCAGCTTTAATAAAGTACGGGAGTAAACTATCAAAATCCCAGCCTTCATTACCAAGCTGTGCCCAATTATCGTAATCGTACTTATTACCTCTAATATAAACCATCGCATTAGTAGAGCTCGAGCCGCCCAGCACTTTGCCACGCGGCACAAAACCACAGCGGTTATTAAGCTCTTTTTGTGGCACCGTATTGTAATGCCAGCTATTTATGCCATAAGGCACACTCGCTGCTATGCCTGCAGGCATTTGTACAAATACACTGTTATCACTACCGCCTGCTTCAATTAAGCACACACTTACATTTTTATCCTCAGACAATCGCGATGCCATAACGCAACCACCACTGCCTGCGCCAATTATAATGTAATCATACTCTGTGCTCATACAACTTAACCGTTTACTTTTTATTTACACCACAATACATAAAACCAGCTCATTAATCGCTATTTATATTGCGTAAACCCTCAGCTAAAAAACGACGTTAATTAAAGCCTAAACACGTTAAAAACTTAACTTTTAAAACAAACACACCAAAATTTAAAATGATACAATTATCGCTCTTATATTTTCTAAGGAGTGAGCATGAACTTTGTTATTGTTGGCACCAATTTTATTAGCGACACACTGTTAGCCGCTGCAAATACGTTAAACGATTTTAATTTATATGGGGTGTGCTCGCGCGCAGTATCAAGCGGTGAAGCGTTTTTAGCCAAACACCCACAAAATACACAAGCAAAAATTTTCACCTCAATCGAGCAAGTTTGCCAAGATCAAAATGTTGATGCTGTCTACATAGCCGCCCCTAACAGCTTACATAAACAATACGCTGTTATGTGCCTAGAAGCAGGTAAACATGTCCTTGGCGAAAAACCATCAGCAGCCAATTCTAAAGAGCTTGCAAGTATTATAGCTACAGCAAAAAAGCATCAGCGCCTATACATGGAAGCCATGATGACCACTCACTTGCCTAACTTTGCAGGCCTACAACAGGCAATGGAAAAAATTGGCACACCACGTAAATATATTGGCCAGTACAGTCAATATTCATCGCGTTACGATAAATACAAAAATGGCGAACGTCCAAATACGTTTTTACCCGAGTTTGCTAATGGTGCTTTGGTTGATTTAGGGATTTACCCACTGTATTTATTAATTGCACTTTGGGGAGCGCCGCAAAGCGTGAGTGCCAGTGGCATATTACTTGATACAGGTGTAGATGGTGCGGGCGATGTATTACTAAACTACGCAGATAAACAAGCCGTTATTAGTTACTCCAAAATATCGCAAGGCGACAACATAACCGAAATACAAGGCGAGCTTGGACGCATACGTATAGAAGCTGTATCGCAACTAAAAAAGATTGAGTTTATTGCTAATAATGGTGACGTAGAGGTTATATCCCAGCCATTTGATGAGCAGTTTATGAAATACGAAGTTGAGCATTTTATGTCATTAGTGAAGCAAAATATTTTTGAGTCACCCGTTAATACACATATTTTAGCCAGTAACGTAATGAGCGTTCTTGATGAAGCGCGCAAACAGCTTGGGGTTGTGTACCCTAACGACTAATTAAATAAAATATGGGCGTTAACCAACGACAGTTAACGCCCAGAAGAAAGCTTAAATAGCTCTCGTACAACTACACATTTTACAAAACACTTTTAAATAATAGCGATCCCCATCCGTGGGCAATCAAATACTTCTACAACAAACTTAACACTGACAACCTAAACTCGGTTTATTACCAATATTTATTATTCAATAACCTTAAAGCTAACCTAACACACAAAAACATTACCAATCAAGCTGGCCAATTGCATTATTTTGAACTAAATTGGTAATACAAGAATACAACCATTGGTGTATAGTGGTTTTTAACCATAACATCGCGTTAGAATTTTGACATAATAGTGAATTTTGAGGTAACCTCTGGTATTAACAGTTGGTTTTGACTTTTAGGCCCCAGAGGCCATTATTCCTTAAGGTAATGAAGGTAAAGTATGGGTAATCGTCGCTTATTTTGGCGCATAGTTGATAAAATTGAGTCTTTAATAAATCAAGGCGAATTTTCTGCTGGGAGTCGTTTACCACCTGAACGTGAACTTGCAGAAATGTTTGATGTAAGTCGCCCTACCATTAGAGAAGCTATTATCGCATTAGAAGTACGTGGCCGAGTTGAAGTTAAAACCGGTTCTGGTGTATACGTAGTAGAACAAAAAAATACATCTATAAAATCAAAAGAGATCAGTGCATTTGAACTTACGCAAGCGCGTGCATTAATTGAAGGCGAAATTGCCGCTTTAGCTGCTCAAAGCATTACAGAAGAAGAATTAGAGCAACTAAATAAAACATTAATCGCCATGGAAAAAGGCATTTATGTTGAGCAAGCTGACCGTGAGTTCCATGAAATAATTTCGCGAGCAACACGCAATAAAGCACTTGAGTTTGCAGTATCTAACTTGTGGGATTTACGTTTAACAAACCCACAAATTGTTGCTGACTATAGTAGTGTATGTAAAAACAATAACGAATGCGTTATGGACGAACACACCGCTATTTATACAGCCCTAAAGTCTCATGATGCAAATGCAGCTCGCAGCGCAATGCACAAACATTTTAACCGCTTAATTAATGCTTTATTTGATGCCGTAGAGTCGCGCGCACTTGAAGAAATTAAACGCAAAAATAATGAAAAACGAGGCCTTTACTCTCTTGATGGCTTAGTTAATAAAAGTGCCCATTAGGGCCTTTTAACCAACTGATTAAAGTTAGCAAGCACCTGTTTGCTAACTTTACCTCTTACTTTATTAACCCACCCTATTTAATATACTTTTTATTGCGTTATTTTTGGTCGCAAACACTTACCTATAAATTTAAAAAAAGATACTATGCCGCCATTAATATCGGGCGGGTTTAGCTTTTATACTCCCTGCATTACATAACTAATTGATAGAGTTACTCAACTCAAGGATAAAAATGCGAGCATCTTCAAAAAGTTATTTACTGGCTATCGTGTGTGTACTGCTTGCAATGATGACCATTCAAACAGGCGCGTCATTTGCAAAACAGCTTTTTCCTATTGTTGGCCCTGAAGGTACAACTGCCCTTAGGCTTGGTTTTTCTGCCCTAATACTTTGCTTAGTGTTTAAACCTTGGAAACACTTACCTACTTCTGGTAATCGTATTTCTATAATTGTGTATGGTTTAAGTTTAGGCGGCATGAACATTTTGTTTTATTACGCCATTGAACGTATTCCACTTGGCATAGGCGTAGCGCTCGAATTTACAGGCCCGCTGGCTGTTGCCTTATTTTCATCACGCCGCAAACGTGATTTATTTTGGGTTGCCTGTGCTATTGCCGGTATTTTGCTTTTACTTCCTGATATGAGCGGCCAAGACAGCCTTGATCCATTGGGTGTTGCACTTGCTTTAGGTGCAGGTGCTTGCTGGGCTGCTTATATATTATTTGGTAAAAAAACGGGCACACAAAGCTCTGGTGGAGCAACTGTCGCATTGGGAATGACCGTTGCCGCTATAGTGCTAGTACCTTATGGCGGTATTTTACAAAGCGCCGCGTTTACATGGGAAATTATCCCATTGGGTATTGGCATTGCTATTTTATCAAGCGCATTGCCTTACACACTTGAAATGGTTGCACTGCGTAACATGCCCTCGCAAGGATTTAGCGTAATGATGAGCTTAGAGCCTGCAATAGCCTCGCTCGCGGGGTTTATTATACTGGGTGAGTTACTTACTTTATGGCAGTGGCTCGCTATTTTACTTGTGATTGTTGCATCTGTTGGTAGCTCGTTTTCAAATGCAAAAAAACAGGTTGCTTAAGTAAAAACTGTAATCGACTAATCCTAAAAAATAAAGCCACCGCATAAGCAGTGGCTTTTTTGTAGCAACGTAATTAGATTACCGTCTTACTTTGCTTTTTAATTGTAACCAAATAGCCAATCAACGAAATAAGCGGCATGCCCGTAGCAACCAGGGCAATACTTGTCCAACCGCCTGCTTCATATAATGGGCTGGCAATAAGCGAGCCTACTGCGCCACCTACAAATATACTCGTCATGTAAATAGCGTTTAAACGCGCACGGCTTTGTGGCTCTAGTGCATACACTGCACGTTGACCCAATACCATATTGGCCTGCACAGCAAAATCAATAAACACACCGGTTAATGCCAAAATTACGATCCCGTAAGGTAACTCAAATAAACTTGGTAAAAAGCACACTGCTGCAATTACTTTGGCCAGTAACGATACCTGATGTGTATAGCCTTTATCTGCCAAACGCCCAACAATGGGGGCAGCTACAGCACCTGCCGCACCCACTAGTGCAAACAGTGCTATTTCTGATTGAGATAAACCATACTCACGGGCAAGCACAACCGGTACGCTTGTCCAAAATAAGCTGAACGATGCAAACATTAATGCTTGAAAAAGTGAACGTTGGCGCAGTACTGGCTGGCTTATCATTAACTGTTTAAGCGATTTTAATAACTTAAAATACGTTGTTTTGTGGGTAGGTTGCCTGCTTGGAATAGCAAAATAAATTACGCCAGCAATAAACACCATACATCCTGCTGCAAAGTAAAATACAGCACGCCAACCAAAGTGATCGGCTATTAAGCTCGATATAGGTCTTGCCAGCAAAATACCTAACAACAGGCCAGCCATAATATTGCCTAAGACTTGCCCGCGTTTTTCGTCAGACGATAAATGCGCAGCAAGCGGAATTAGCACCTGAACAGAAACCGAGCTAATACCTATCATTAAACATAAAATAAGCATTACATTAGGTGAGTCAGCAAGTGCAGTCCCCACTAAGCTTAAAAATGACACACCAAGTGTGATCAACATGAGCTTTTTATTTTCAACTAAATCAGCTAACGGCACTAAAAAAAACAACCCCAAAGCGTAGCCTATTTGTGTAAGCGATACGATAAGGCTAGCACTGTGTGCACTTAGTCCCACCTCTGGGGCGAGTAACTCAATAATAGGTTGAGCGTAGTAAATATTGGCAACAATAAGGCCACAACACAAAGCAATAATAGTAACGAGTGTATTGCTAAGAGGTTGTGGTGAAACGCCTGTTTGAGTCATGTGTGTCTCTACTTTATAAAAATAATAAAACCCAACCCGCAAACGCGGGTTGGGTTTTGCTTAGGGCGTGTTTTATTTAATTGGAGATGGCTGCCCATGTGGGCTTGAGCGTAAATACTGTTTAGGTGCTGTTACTGTAGCGCCAAGCTCTGCAGCTGCATGCCAAGGCCAATGCGGGTTATATAAAATGCCACGCGCAAGTGCTACGCCATCGGCTTGCTGCTCACTAATAATATCTTCGGCTTGCTGCGCCTCAGTAATTAAACCCACCGCTATAACAGGCATATTCACAGCTTCTTTTATGGCTGTTGCAAACGGCACCTGAAAATTAGGTTTAACAGGTATTTGTTGATCAGGGCTTAGGCCCGCCGTACTTACATGAATAAAATCACAGCCGAGTTCATCAAGCGCTTTACTAAGCACTATCGATTGCTCTAAATCCCAGCCACCTTCAACCCAATCGGTTGCCGAAATACGTACACCCACTGCTTTTTCACTAGGGAATACCGCTCTTACTGCTTTAAACACGTCAAGCAATAAACGCATTCTGTTTTCTAGGCTACCACCGTAGTTGTCATCGCGCTTGTTTGAAAGTGGCGACAAAAACTGGTGTAACAGGTAACCGTGTGCACCATGTAGCTCGATTAAATCAAGGCCGAGTTCATCAGCGCGTTTAGCTGCACTTACAAAGTCTTTAATTAATGAGTCTATGTCGTGTTGGCTCATTGCCTTTGGCACTGGGCTTTTATCGTCATATGCAATTGCCGAAGGTGCGAGCGTTTGCCAGCCATTTACGTCATCAGGTGCAATCGCATCGCCACCGTCCCATGGTTTTTCAGTTGATGCTTTTCGCCCAGCATGTGCTAACTGAATGCCAATAGGCATAGGGCTGTATTGCCTTACTGCTTTTAGACTTTTATCTAACGCTTGTTGTGTTTCGTTATTCCAAAGCCCTAAATCGCCGTAGCTAATACGCCCTTCTGGATTTACTGCTGTTGCTTCTAAAATAAGTAACCCGGCACCGCTTAAGCTCAATTGGCCTAAATGAATAGTGTGCCAATCGCTAGCAGCGCCATTGTTTGCTGAATACTGACACATGGGTGCAATAATAATACGGTTATTTAACGTTACTTGCCCAAGTGATAAAGGCGAAAATAGTTGGCTCATTGTTAATCCTTAAAACACGCACAAAAAAGTGCGGACAAAATAAAAAAGAGAATACGAAGCGGCAATCAAACACGCCCACTCAAAAGCTTATGCAGTCACTTATAATTACGACTATCACTCATAATGGGGATAAAAACACACTTTAATAGTGCTAATAAAAGTATAAGTAATGACATTATGAAATATTAATTTTAATGTAATAATCTGTTTAACGAGCACGTCATAACACCAGCTTTAAAACATGAATGACTATTTACCTTTAAACAAGGGTGTAATTTTTAACCTAACTGTACCTAATTCCACTAACCTATTGCTTGTATTGCCTATTAACCAAATAAAAACCCTGAAAATAAGCCATATTTATTCTATAAAAGTGAATTAAAATTCAATTTAAATATTCCCAGCTACTTCACTCCCTGATAAACTACTTAACTTAATTTACTAATGTAAAACATTTGAACTGGGGATCACTTTTTATGTTTAAACCAAGCTTGTTAACCTTGGCTATTTCGAGCGCTGTTTCTAGCGTATTTTTATTACCAAATGCCGCACTTGCTCAAGAAGAAGTTGCAGCTAAAAACAAATCACTCGAAGTAATCGAAGTTACAGCAACAAGGCGCAGCGGCTCTGTGCAAAATGCACCGCTAAATATTACCGCTCTTGATGCAGATATTATGAAAGATCAAAATATCAATGAGCTTGCGGATGTAGCACGCTGGGTACCTGGTTTAACAATTACCGATCAAGGTGGCCGCTCAGGCTCGCCTATTATTGTTCGTGGTTTAAATACAAATTCTTCTGGTCCATCGTCAGATGGCGGCACGGTATCTACTTATATAAACGAAATTCCAGTTTCGGTAGATATGCGCCTAGTAGATATTGAGCGCGTTGAAGTATTGATTGGGCCACAAGGCACCCTTTATGGTGCAGGCACATTAGGCGGTGCAATTCGTTACATGCTTAAACAGCCTGAGCTTGATTTTACATCGCTTGAAGTTTACGGCGACCTATTTCAAACAAAAGAAAGTGACTCTTTAGGTGGCGAAGGCGGCTTTATATTTAACCTTCCTATTATTGAAGATAAATTAGCAGTTCGTGCAAGCTTAAACGTATATGAAGATCCGGGTTTTATCGATTACGGTTATGTAGTACGTGAGCCTGGCGTATCGTTGCCAGATCCAGATTGGAGCGACAGCTCAGCAGTTAATAACAACCTTAAAAATGTAAAAGACGCCAACGGCGAAACCACCACAACAGGTCGTATTTCTGTTCGCTTTAAACCAAATGAATCGTTTGAAGGTACGCTTAACTACTTTTACCAAAACCAAGACAGCGAAGGCCGCTCGATTGTTCATTACAACAGTCTTAATGCAAACAACGGTTTAAGCGACGTAATAGGTAAATACGAGTCAGCTTATCGCTTTGAAGAGCCTCGCGAGAAAAAAGACCAATTACTAAGCCTTGAACTAAAAGCCGACCTAGGTTTTGCAGAGCTAGTATCGGCTACTGGTATTTCGAGCTTTGATGCCGACGGCCAACGCGACCAAACAGACTTACTTATTCGTCTTGATTACGGCTATGAAGAGTTTCCTTCGTTTTCAACGTTTACCCGTGAAATAGATGAAGAAGATACCTTCACTCAAGAAATTCGCTTAGTGTCGCAAGGCGACAGCGACTTCAACTGGATTGTGGGTGGCTTTTACAACAAAACAGAAACCGAAGCATCAAGCAGAGAGTTTACGCCTGGGTTTGACCAATTCGCTATCGATAACTTTGGTGGCGAGCAGCTAAGACCAGACTCATTAGAATACTTAGAGCTTACAAAAAGTAAAGTCACTGAGTCTGCACTATTTGGTGAAGTTGGCTACCAAGTAACCGAAAAATTAGATATTACCATTGGTGCCCGTTTTTACAAGTACGACATAGAGTCGCAAGCGGCTTTTGACTTCCCGCTAGCAAATACATTGTATAATGGCGCTGGTCCTGATGAAATAACCGTCGAATACGAAAAAGACGAAGCAGACGATAACGGTAACTTATTTAAATTTAATGCTAAATACCAGTTTACTGACTCTGTAATGGGCTATGTAACAATCAGTGAAGGTTTCAGAATTGGCGGCTCAAACGGTTTAGTGTCTTGTCCTGATCCAATTGTTGAGGATCAACAAACAGGTTGTGGTAAACCTGACGAATTATTATATGAAGCAGACACCACAACAAACTACGAGCTAGGCTTTAAAAGTACATGGTTTAGAAGCCAACTACACTTTAACGCCGCGTTATTTAACGTAGATTGGGATGATGCGCAAATCACGGGCGCTACAGATATAGGCCAATTAACATATATTTCAAACGCAGGCAGCGCTAATGCAAAAGGGGTTGAAATATCAACTCGTGCAATTTTATCTGACTCGTTCTCGGTTTATGCAACTTATGCCTACACAAAAGCAGAGCTAACATCAGACGCCCCATTTTTGTTTAACGCCGATGGCACCGGTGGCGCAGAAGATGGCGACCGTTTACCTGGTTCACCTGAAAACCAATTTTCGATGGGTGTAAACTATCAAACAGACGTATTTAACGACAAAACACTCGATATTAACTACGGTTTAACCGCGCAAAGCGACGTGCTTTCAAGAGTTGGGCTTCGTGATAACGGCGAAACACTACCAGGTTACAGCTTAAGTAATATATCAGCTAAATTAACAGCTGATGCATGGTCAACTACCCTATATGTTGATAACCTATTCAACAAATACGCAGTTACGTCAGTTCGTCGTTCAGATGCCGATATAACATCAGCTAATGGCGCCGATATACAACGTAACTACGGCCATTACATTAATCGCCCGCTAACGGTAGGTGTTAAATTTAACTACAAATTTGAAATATAATTTAAGCGACTTTTAAACAGTCTCACTTTTTAAACACTGTTTTAAGGCTCAAATTTATTTGAGCCTTTTTATTTTCTTTTACAATATAATTACCAAAAACCATGCAGCCAAATTTAAAGCAACTTCATCAAAGCGCAATACACTCCCTAAACCAAGGTAAAATAGAGCAAGCACACAAAGCCCTAGTGGAGTTAGTTACACTCAAACCAGACTTTGCTGATGGGTATTTTTTGCTGGCAATGGTTAATTTAACTGTTGGGCAAATACACAAAGCAATAAAGCTCATCGAAAAAGCCCTCACCCTTGGCCAAAGTATTGAATACACCGCGCAACTTGCTAAATGTTACGCACTTACTGGCGAATTACAAAAAGCAAAAAACACCGCACTATCGGTGCCATTAAAACAAATAACTAAAGCACTTGATGCCGACACACTTGGCGTTGCACTTACTCAAGCAGGCATTCACGAACACGCACTTAACTACTTTGAACGCGCTATTAAACTGGCTACAGCGGCTAACAAAGCTCAACCACCGTTTTATTATAACTACGGTGTAAGCGCTAAGTTTTTAGGATTATTTGATAAAGCCCAACACGCTTTTGAAAATGCAATAGCGCTTAACCCGCTGCATCATCAAAGTCACTTTGCATTAAGTGATTTAACTAATGTAAGTAGGCAAAACAACCACATTGAACGCTTAAAAAACGTGTTTGAGCAAGTAACACACCCCGATGCAAAACTGCATATTGGCCATGCTTTAGCAAAAGAATATCAAGATCTTGGTGAGTTTTCAGAGGCTTTTAACGCGTTAGAGCAAGGTAAAGTAGCAAAACGAGCTGTGCAGCCGTTTGATCATAAAAGCTCAACTGAGTTATTTGAACATATTAAACGCTTAAGTGAGCAGCACACACAAGCGCTGACACAAGGTAACCCAACGGCAGAGCCTATTTTTGTATTAGGCATGCCCCGCTCTGGCACCACATTGGTTGAGCGTATTTTATCGAGCCACAGCGACGTGCAATCAGCCGGTGAATTACAAGACTTTGGCCTAAGTGTTAAAAAGCTAAGCCAAACGCAAACACCGCATGTACTCGACACTCAAACACTCAGTAAAGCCTACGAGCTTGATTTTAATCAGCTTGGGTCAACCTATTTAAACGCAACACGCGTAATAACAGGCAGCCATAAGCACTTTATTGATAAGCTCCCGTTTAACTTTTTTTATATCGACTTAATTACCAAAGCCCTGCCAAACGCTAAAATTATTTGTATGCTGCGCGATCCTATGGACACCTGCATTGGTAACTACCGACAGTTATTTACCATTAATAACCTCTACTACGCGTACTCGCTCAATTTACTCGACACCGCTAAAATTTACAGCCGTTTTTACAAACTAATGCAGCACTTCAGCATGCAACACAGCAATATAAAATTAGTAAAATACGAACAATTAGTCGCACAGCCCGAGCAGCAAATAAAAGAGTTAGTCAGCTTTTGTAACTTAGAGTGGCAAGAACAATGTATAGATTTTCACTTAAATACCGCTCCGGTTTCTACCGCAAGCAAGGTGCAAGTACGCCAACCACTTAATAATAAAGCAATCGGCCGCTGGAAAGCATTTAAACCTCATACTGATAAAGCAGTGGAGTATCTTTTAAAACAAGGTATTAGTATTGAGTAATGGTTTTATAGCTTGGGAGTTAAATGGATGGACTTAGGGATAATCCGCTTTGTGCTAGCGTAGGTCGGATAAGCGAAGCGCCATCCTACACAGTAAAATACCTTGTCATTTATTATCAATATTTTATGTTGTCGAGTGGTTGAGCGGACCTTCATTATTCAGTCAATTCAAGAGGAAAAGACCAGGTTGTACATACTGGTAGAGTGAAAGTATCAGTTAAAAGACGTCTGCAATGAATGCCTACGCAATGAGTGCAAAAATTAACACTCACTGCTGTAAAAGTTTTGCGTTGACCCTGCCCCAGTATGAAAAGTTCACTTTCGGGCAGTTAAACCGTGTATTGACGTTTACACAACTCACATTTTTACCCAACGTGCTGGCCACTTTGTCCCGTCTAAGACCGCAGCGGGACAAGAGATACGCGCCAATTTTATTTGACTATTAACACTGGGCAACCCGCTTTATTGGCGATCGTTTCTGCAACGTTAACATTCAAAAAATGAGAAAGTCCGGTCCTTCCATGACTGGCAATTACCACCATGCCTATATCACCGCTATTAGTCTCATCTAAAATCTCATTAATGGCATCACCATGTCGAATAACCGCTTCAATCTTTAAATCAGTATTCAACTGACCTAATAGCTCGTGCATTTTACTCGCCGCAGCGTCTTCCATATTTTTAGCTAACTCTTGGGGAGTTATCGCAAGGATCATATAATTTTCATTATCTGAAGGCTGATCAACAATGTGTAAAATACGAATGCCTACTTGATATAAATTCGCCATTTCAATGGCATATTGCAAAGCATGTGATGCAGTATCAGAAAAATCCGTAGGCCATAAAATATTACCTGTTCGCATATTATTCTCCTTCACAATTTAAAATCATATTTTTCAATGATATTACCAACTCCATAAGAATAGACTCGGCTCCATCTCAGCAGGTTAAGTGTAGTGAGTATTAAAAGGTTATCTATTGATTACGATCAATAAATAACAATAAGGCACTAAAAGTAACAATAGCTCATCAATTTATACTTATTAATTAGGCTGTGATTGCGGGGTTTATTACTCTGGTTATCGTTGTTGTTTCTTTTATAAGATAATCAATATTTGGAATAATTGGGGCTGACAGCCAGTTTTTCGCTCACAGTTGAACTCACAGCCAAAAGCTGACCTTAAAGCGTGAATCGATACTCTGTTGGGTGGTGTCTTCGGCTTAACCAATCTACCTTTTAACGTGGGTCGGATAAGTGGCTTCGCCACACCATCCGACACAGTAAAATATCTTGCCAATTATCATCAATCTTTTATGTTGTCGAGTGGCTGGAAAGTGTCATGAGTGGACTGTCGTAACCTTAGACCCTTGTAAGTGCTCTATTGCTCAACATATTTAAAGGTATCAGCACCATCGAAAAACCTAACATGAACGGACTTAAATAGCTCAGGAGTAGCCATTCTGGTGTTGATTGCGACCCTATTTGTACCGTCATCTCTTTTTTGTGTGTAGTGAGTCGTACAACCACAAAAAGTGCAAGAATGATATGAGCGAACTTTGCTACCCCACAAATAAACAGTAGCCTCTGACTTTACTTTAATATCAACTTGATCGACTGTGTAATAAGCCCAAAGAGCACCCAGCCGGTAACACATTGAACAATTACAACTGGTAATGGATTCTAGTAGCATGTCTGCTGTTATAACGATATTACCGCAATGACAAGTAGCTTTGATCATGTTTCCTCCTTGAACACTCAACGAGCCTGTAGATTAACTCGTTTTTTATTTGTTTTTATTGATAAACAAACCATAGCTGAGTTCCTATTTTGGTTCAATTAATTACTGTGTTTTTACGCAGAATAGTAAAAAATGTTTAGTGTGGGTTTTATTCGCGTTTTGAAAGGAATTACGGGTGTTTGAGTGGCTTATATTTAGGGTAAAAGGGCTTCCCTTTCTTAATGCATCGTGTTTTGCAGCTTTTCTATATTATGAACTAGGCAATACAGTTGCCATTGCGCATTCACTTTCGTTTGACCCCGTAAGGCCAATTTATTCATGCCCTTGTTGACGGTAATATTGCGTTTTTTATTTAAAGGAAAGCAGGCTCAATACAACCGAGTCGTTTGCCATTCTTTAATAAACAGCTGTCGTCGCCCTATTGGGCTGTCTATTTTTACTTTCATCTTGTCTACATTACTCAGCTTTTTGCGTAACTAATTATTTATAATTCCCACTTAACACATTGCTTTAATTAATGATTTCAGTAAAAGTTAGAATGGGTGTCATCCTAGCTGTCCCCTACTGGCGGCAATGGCGTAAACCACGCACGAAAGTACGCAGTTTAATAAAGCTGGGTGTTAGCGAACGACTCGCCATAGCCTGTGGTATCACCAGCAAAGGCCCTTGTCGAAGCTCAAAAACAAAAGGAATTAACATTGCATTAGGTAATGAGTATTTAGCGTCACAAGGTTTAGTGTCATTGAGAGATATTTGGATCAAGATTCATTACGGGAGATGAACCGCCCATTGCGGACCCGCATGATGGGTGGTGTGGGGGTGTAGTGGCATAGTTAATTTGGCCACCCATTAAGAAAGAAATGTTATGCTGATAAGCATACAAATTTGGGTGAAA
>NZ_JBBMQZ010000033.1:0-45602 GCF_038900275.1 Pseudoalteromonas sp. AS71
GGTGCCGACTAACCGAGTCGAACGGTTGACCTACTGATTACAAGTCAGTTGCTCTACCAGCTGAGCTAAGTCGGCACGCAAAACTGTGTGCTAAGGCACGCGTAATAATGTTTAAATTTTTGATTAAACACCACTACTTTAATAAATGGTGCCTCGACGCGGAATCGAACCACGGACACGAGGATTTTCAATCCTCTGCTCTACCGACTGAGCTATCGAGGCACTTAAACAGTGCTAATTAAAAATCTTAAAGGATTTTTAATGCAATTCCCACTCATCTCTACCGACTGAGCTATCTGGGCGTGCGGCGTATTAAACGAGTTTTGCCCTTACAAGTCAACTTTTTTTTTATTCTTTATAACTGTTTGAACGGTTTTCAGACAACTCAGTACATTTTTTATTAATAACGTTCATTTTTACCACAAATCGGACTATAACTATAAATATATATAATTAAATCAGACTAAAACCGTAGTGAATTATTTTTTGTAAATGTTACGATTAGCTTAGATACGTACGATAGGGACTTATCGTAGTAAAAACACATCAATTGGAAAAAATCAATGCAGAGTAAATTCTCATCGCCAGTAAAAGGCTTACTGCCACTTTTTTTAATCATTAATATTGCTGTAACAGCGCTCGCTATTGTTGCCCACTCATTTTATACACAAACTGAAGTTAAGACAGCCCAACCAGCATCATCTGTTAATATTGTAACGCTTGCCGATAGATTAGACTTACCAATGGTTGATGCATTAACTATGTATGGTCAAGGTAAAGTAAAACAGTTACTTGATTTAACCTCCTTATTGGACGGTGACTTTGAATATACTCTATATCGCTTCAATCCAGCATCTGCCACTCAGTTGGTATATAGCAGCAGTAAACCAGCCATCGCTTCTGTTAAAACTGAAAAGCACTTAAAAGAAGAAGGTATCCTGCATCACCTACTATTGTTAAACGATCAGCCCATTGGCGAGCTTATTATTAAGAAAAACATACCAGCCACGCCTTTAAGCGCTCAAGATTCTCAAGTTATCGCTTATATTATTGCGATAGCGAGTGTTGCTGCATTATTTATACTTACTTTAATGTTTAATATGTACATTAATACGCGCTTACGTAAAAGTACTGACACTCTTACTCAAGAGTTACAGGCAATCACTGAAGATGCTAATTACAATAGTAATGTTGACGAGCAACTTGATATTGGTTTAGGTGTAGTAGCAAAAAACATCAACTTATTGCTACAAAAAGTACAAACTGCAATGAGCGAGAATGACGCAGCCCAAAAAGAGCTTTATAAATTACAAAATGGTCTAGAGGCCGAAGTACAAAATCGTACTTTAGCGCTTGAGCAAGCGACACTAAAAGCAGAGCGAGCAAGCGAGACTAAAACAACGTTTTTAGCAACCATGAGTCATGAGATTAGAACGCCAATGAATGGTGTTATAGGTACTATTGATTTACTTCGCCAAACCGAACTTGATGGCGCTCAGCATCGCTTAAGTACGATTATTCGTGAATCAGCGTTCTCATTATTGAGTATTTTGGATGATATTTTAGATTTTTCTAAAATTGAGGCTGGAAAGCTAAATATTGACCCGATCCCCTTTTCAGTAACCGATACTATTGAAGAAGTTGCTCGTGTGCTTTCATCTGTTGCTAAAAAACGTGAGCTTGATTTAGAGCTAGCAATAGCGCCAGATATTCCTATAAATCTTACCGGCGATAGCGTACGTGTACGTCAGGTTCTTTATAACCTATGTAGCAACGCAATTAAATTTACGAGCACTGATGAAAAAACCCAAGGGCATGTAAAAATATCAGTAGAGGTGGTACATAATACGACTGATCACTTTACCTTACGCTTTTGCGTAACTGATAACGGTAAAGGCATGTCGCAGGCACAACTACGCGAAATATTTAATCCGTTTATTCAAGCCGAAAATTCGATTACCCGAGAATATGGAGGGACAGGTTTAGGTCTTTCTATTTGTAAAAGCTTAACTGAGCTTATGCTAGGTACTATTCATGTAACTAGCCATACAGGAATTGGCAGTGAGTTTACTGTTGAACTGCCGTTTAGCACATCGGGTAGAATTAAGTACGCACACAAAGGTGCATTAAATGGCAAGCAAATTGTTGTAGTTAGTAATCACCTAGAACGTGAAAAAACAATGTACCGTTATTTATCGTTTATGGGCGCTAAAATAGTTTATGCACACACAGAAGAAGAAATTGAAGAGCATCAACATTCGCAAGATATTATTTGGGTGGCTGATGGCATAGACAATATGGATAAAACAAACGCGCTGCTAAGACGCTTATTTTATTCATTAGAGGATTATAACCAACAAGTTGTTGTACTAAGCAAGCTTGATGAAGCGGCTATAAATCATAATAATATTTTTTATATTAATGCCTCTCCTCTATGTAAGTCTAACTTTATGCTGTCTATTTTAGTAGCTGCAGGTTTGCATACACCTAAACAAATTAAAAAAACCAAAACACTTAATAATTATTTAAATGTTGAGCAGGCTCGTCAATCAAACAAATTGGTTTTACTTGTTGAAGATAACCTTCTAAACCAACAAGTGCTAACCGATCAATTACACATACTAGGTTTTGGCGTTGAGATAGCAAACAACGGTGAAGAAGGCTTAGATATGTGGAGAAAAGGTGATTACTCACTTATTTTAACCGACTTACACATGCCTAAAATGTCGGGTTACGATATGGTCGAAAAAATCCGTAACGAAGCAGAGTTATTAGAATCAATTGATGCGCAGCCTTACATTATTGCTGTAACAGCAAACGCACTTAAAGGCGAAAAAGAGCGTTGTTTAGCCGTAGGTATAAACGACTTCATTACCAAACCTATAGAGCTAAACGCGTTAGAGGACACTTTAAAACGCTGGAGCGATAAGCAAAGCCAAAACCCAAATGTAGTTATCCATCAAACCATGGCGCTACCTATTGATATGGAAGCAGTTGCTAAATATGTAAATGGTGACGAAGCTAAACAGTTACGCTTTTTCAAAATGTATTTAGAACAAAGCCAAGGGCTAATTAAGGGGATTAATTCAGGCGTTATGGTTAACGATTTAGATGAGATTATTGAAGGGTGTCATCAATTAAAATCGATATCCAAAACAATTGGTGCCCAAACGGTGGCAGAACTTTCAAGTGCATTTGAAGATAAATGTAAAAAAGGTGAACTCACTACCGATGAATTAATAGACTTAAGAGATAAGTTAGAAATTGAATACTCTAAGGCAGCTCAATTTTTAAAAGAACAAATTAAAATTTCTGAGCAAGAAGATGAGTTAAGTGATTAAATAATTGTACACAAAAAAAGGGCTATTTAGCCCTTTTTTTTATGTTTAAAATATTATTTTTCAGGCGGTCGATAACCTTCAATTTCCACATCTTTATTTTCAAACAAAAAGCCAACCATTTGCTCTTCTAAAAATGTGCGGTGCTCTGGGTCCATCATATTTAAATGCTTTTCGTTAATAAGCATTGTTTGCTTATGCTGCCACTGACCCCACGCTTCTTTAGAGATGTTATTAAAAATCTTTTCACCAATTTCACCAGGGTATAACTGAAAGCCAAGCCCTTCGGCTTCTTTTTGTAACTTTTGACAAAATACTGTACGTGCCATGATTGATTCTCTCTAACGCTAAATATGGGACTATTCTATACTATTGCTGTAATTTGTTTAACCAACTTTTTAGTTGGCGCTGCTAGGCCAACCTCTATTGATTGATCAAGCGGATACCACACTAATTGTTTGTCATTTACTACATCAGGAATTTTCTTAACATTGAGTACATGCGGATTAATCTTCAGCTCAAAATGTGAAAACACATGAATAAATGCTTCAAGCTCTACTAAGTCGGCTTCTAATCCTTGCTGAGCTAAAAACGTTTGAAGCTCCTCGTACTCATTAAATTCAAAAAAGCCAAACAGTCCTCCCCAAATACCGCTGTTAGGGCGTTTTTCCATAAGCACTTTATCGCCGCACTGAACAATTAACTGATGACAACTCTTCTTTGGCACTGCTTTTTTAGGTTTAGAATGTGGAAACTCTTTTACTTTACCTGCATTAAAGGCACCACAACCTGAATTTAATGGGCAAGCCTCGCAATCAAAGCGACTGCGTGAGCAAACACTCGCTCCTAAATCCATCATAGCTTGATTAAATTCGGTGACATTATTTTTAGGTGTTAATTGCTCTGATAAATGCCAAAGCTGGTTTTCGACTTTTTTAACACCGTACCAACCTTCTATCATAAAGTAGCGCGCTAAGACTCGCTTAACATTCCCATCTAAAATTGGATGATGCTGCCCAAGCGACAATGATAAAACAGCCCCGGCAGTAGAGCGCCCTATTCCCGGTAAATCCATTACTTCATCAAGCGTTTGCGGAAATTCGCCTTGGTACTTGTCACGTACTATTTTAGCTGTTTTATGTAAGTTACGCGCACGAGCGTAATACCCTAAGCCGGTCCAGTGATGCAGTACTAAATCTTCATCAGCATCAGCTAAAGCAATAATATCTGGAAAGCTTTGCATAAATTTTTCAAAATATGGGATAACAGTAATAACTTGAGTTTGCTGGAGCATCACCTCAGACACCCACACTTTATAAGGTGTTTTACCCAACTGCCATGGAAGTGTTTTACGCCCATGAAGGTGATACCAATCAACGACTTGATTAGAAAACGAATTAGACTGTTCTTTATTTAAATCCAACATATTGTACTTTTACTGACGCTCAATGGCGGCTCAGTCTATTGTAGTTAATAAAAAGATCAAGCTATAGGGCTTGTAAAACCAGCTAATACTTGTGATTGCGGGCTCGGTCAGGGATAATATGCAACCATTTTTAAACACATTGTTTTTGTCAGGCCAATAATATGAGTGAATCAAGCAACACTAACCTTGAGCAAGCTAAGCAAGAAGGTAAATACATCCGCACCATTCGCAGTTTTGTAAAACGCGAAGGTCGATTAACCAAAGGCCAAGCCGCTGCAATCGAAAAATGCTGGCCAACAATGGGCCTAGAGCATAAAAACGGTATGCTTGATTTAAGCGAAGTTTTTGGCAATAACAACGATGTAGTAGTAGAAATTGGTTTTGGTATGGGTAAATCGCTTGTCGAAATGGCAACAAATGCCCCTCACCTAAACTTTATTGGTATTGAAGTACACCGCCCAGGCGTTGGTGCTTGTTTAATGGATGCCGATGAAGCAGGCATTACTAACTTACGTGTTTTTGAACACGATGCAGTTGAAGTACTTGCAGATTGTATACCTAATGAAAGCTTAACAACTCTACAATTGTTTTTCCCTGATCCTTGGCATAAAAAGCGCCATCACAAACGCCGTATTGTACAAACTGAGTTTGTTGAAAAACTAAGAGCCCAACTTAAAATGGGTGGCGTTTTTCATATGGCAACAGATTGGGAAAACTATGCAGAGCATATGCTTGAAGTAATGAATGTAGCTCCTGGTTTTAAAAACCAATCAGAAACTAACGATTATGTTCCACGTCCAGATTTGCGCCCGCTTACTAAGTTTGAGCAGCGCGGACATCGCCTAGGTCATGGCGTGTGGGATTTAATGTTTGAACGTACTGAGTAATTTGTAACTTTAAGCACTCACTTTTATTTTTGATAAAACTAAACATACTGTAAGGCAAAGCCATTTATGAGCGTACTAACCAACCCAAGCTTACTGTTACTTCGTAATAGCGAGGCATTAACGGGCAAATCTATCTTGGTGGTCAACTTTGTTCAAGATGGCTTTTTAACAGAGCTTAAAAAGCTTAACCCGCAAAGCAAGGTAACTGCATTTAGCTACAACCATGCTAACGGTGAGTTTGCTAAAAACAGCAAAGACGTTGAAATCCACGTAAATCACACAATACCTGGTAACGGCTATGATTTAGTTATTCTTTACTATCCTAAATCAAAACCAGAGTTATTAATGGCGCTTGATAATATTCGAGCTGCTATTACTGATGATGCCGAGCTATTAGTGGTAGGTGAAAATAAAAGTGGTGTTAAATCAATTGAAAAGCAATTAGCTGGCAAAGCAGAGTTTAGTAACAAAATAGATTCGGCTAAGCACTGCGTTCTTTACTCATTTGCTGAGATTACCCAGCACCCTAATTTTGATATTACGACCTACCATAAAAAGTTTGTTGTTAATGTTGCTGACACCGAGTTTACAGCTATTAGTGTCCCTGGGGTGTTTAATCACGGTAGTTTAGATATGGGAACGAAAGTTCTACTCGAAAACGCACCGACAATTAAGCAAGGTAGGGTTCTCGACTTCGGTTGTGGCGCAGGTTTAATAGCAACCTTTTTAGGGCTGCATAACCCAGCACTTGAGTTTGTGTGTAGTGATGTAAGTGCACTGGCAACTTACGCAACACAGCAAACCCTAAAGCTTAACAGCATCAAAGGCGAAGCGATATTAAGTGACGGCCTTAAAAGCATTACCGGTAAGTTTGATTTAATTATTAGCAATCCACCTTTTCATACGGGTATTGCAACCGACTACACAGTAGCAGAGACATTTTTAGCAAATGCAAAACAGCATTTAACTAAAGCAGGAAAGCTGAATATTGTAGCTAACAGCTTTCTAAAGTACCCGCCTATTTTAGAAACGCAATTTGAAAGCTACCAAACTGTATTTAAAAATAACAAGTTTGCCGTATATAGCAGCTAATATTATTTTTTAAAACGCTTGAGTCCAACTGTACTCAAGCTAACCTTCGTATAAATATAAGAATTAATTTAGCTTTTTTCCTTCATTTTCTCCTGTCTTTGCTAAACTAAAATTCTAAATAATTAAAATTAACTCAGGCGATAATGAAATAATGCCTAAAAAAGTTCATCAAAGTAGCATTCGTAAAGCGCTCATTAACTTAATTATGCTTATTACAGCTATTTGCTTGTCGCTATCTATTTCGATCTCTACGTATTTAAGCGTAAAAGAGCAAAAGCAATTAATCATTAATAAACTCGTCATACTTTCTGAAATTGTAGCTTTTGATGCTGGTAAATCAGTAGCTGAAGATGATAGAAAAACAGAAGAAAAACGCCTCAAGTCATTTGAAAACATCCCTCTTGTCAAAAACATACATATTTATTCAATAGAAAAAGCATCAAAAAAACCTGTTTTTTTTATTAGTTTCAATGCAAAAAAAACGCCTCCAGTACCGCTAAGAATAGACAGTGTTGATGAACTAAAAACACCACGAATTACGAGCGATAATATTGAACTAACCCGCCCTATTTACGATAACGAACAGTTGGTCGGTTATGTATACATGCGAGGAAGTCTGGAAAGTTTAGAAACTTATATTGAAAGGAAAATATTAATAGATGTGCTATTAACGCTATTAATTTTGGTAGTTGTTTACTTTATTGCTATAAAAGTTCAAAGACGTATAGCTAAGCCAATAGAACAGCTAAGCATGCTATTGCAGGATGTATCTAAAAATCATAACTATGATGCACGCGCGCCAGGAACCGATGTAAAAGAAATAACCGCCCTTTCAAATAGTTTAAATATCATGCTTGCACGTACCAAAAAGCAGCTTGAGCGCCACGAAAAAGATAAACAAGAAATAAAACAGCTCAACCAAAGTCTTGAAGAAAAAGTAAGTCAACGAACTATTGCTCTCAGAGAGGCAAATCAAGAGCTATTATCAACCCTTGAGCGAATGCACCAGTATCAAACACAAATTGTTGAAAACGAAAAAATGGCGTCTTTAGGGCAAATGGTGGCAGGTGTTGCCCATGAAGTGAATACACCAATAGGGCTTGGTATTACAGGTTCTACATTACTACGAGATAAGCTAGCAGATATACAACAAAGCTTTAATGATAAAAAACTAACCTCTAACCACTTAAAACGATTTATAGATGAAGGTATTGAAAACTTAGACTTAATTTATCGTAACTTAAATCGTGCCGCTGACCTTATTTCTAATTTTAAAAAAGTCGCCGTTATTCAAGACGACGGTGTTAATACCTACATTAATGTGCATAAATTAATTAGCGATGTTTTAATATCAATTCAATCTGAGTTACTGCCTAAAAAGCCTGTCGTTATCATTAACTGCCCGATCGATTTGGCCATTCATAGTAAGTCCGAACCTCTACAGCAGGTGTTTCAGCAGTTACTTATGAACTCTGTAATCCATGGATTTATAGGTAAAGAAAATAATGAAATTCGCTTTGATGTAGAACTGGTAGGGAAAAAATTAACAATCGTTTATTCTGACAATGGTCAAGGCGTTGATAAAAATATTAAAAATAGAATTTTTGACCCTTTTGTAACTTCAAAGCGAGGACAAGGCGCAAGCGGCCTAGGGATGCACTTAGTATACAACTTAGTAACACAGGCTCTCGGCGGAAGAGTTATGTTTGATCTTGAAGAAAAACACGGTGCTCGCTTTATAATTACTATTCCTTAAATAAAGATCACTAAAAAGTACATATATTTAAAATTTATCCTTGAATTCGCATTTAATGACCTCATTAATGAGGCATGTGATAAGCGTGTAATACTATTTAATTACATTAAATAAATATTACTAAGCGATTTATGAACTTTTTTATCTTTGCTGTATCACATACATTGATGAAAGGTTAGAAAGTGATATAGTTTTGCTTTGAATTAGTCTGATTATTTTAAGTACCTTGTTTGATTGAATGATGTATCAATTATTAAAGGAAAATGGCTTCGACTTTATGATTCAAATAGCTACATCCACGTATATATCAATTAAACAGTAGTTTTTGCACTGCCCTTTTTAGTAGACTTTGGACACCCTACTGTTTTATTTTTATCCAATTTGTTTTTTCCTTGTTAACAAATGGGTATAATCCTATAATCTCTAGTAATCGGTTATAAATTCGTCACCGGTTTTTTATAAATAAAATATTCCAAAAGGTTAATTAATAATGCAAACGCCAGTCATTCTAATCGTAGAAGATGAAGACGTAACTCGACTGAACCTAGTTAGTTTATTTGAAGCTGAAGGGTACAAAGTTATTGAAGCCATTGATGGCGATGATATGCATGACAAGCTTACAAATAACGATGACGTTAATCTTGTAGTTATGGATATCAACCTTCCTGGTAAAAACGGTCTTATTTTAGCCCGTGAATTACGCCAAAAGCGTAAAGTGGGCCTTATATTCCTAACAGGTCGTGACAATGATGTTGACCGTATTTTAGGTCTTGAAATTGGCGCAGATGACTACGTTACTAAGCCATTCAACCCACGTGAATTAACTATTAGAGCTCGCAACCTTATTACTCGTACTGCTTTAGGCGGTGAAGAGTCAGCACTAGAAACAAATGGTGTTATTACATTTAACGGCTGGGAACTTGATGAAAATAGCCGTTGTCTTACTTCTCCAAATGGCGACGCTAAGCGTTTACCAAAAGGTGAGTACAGAGCACTTCGTTTAATGCTTGATTCTCCAGGTCGTATCTTTAGCCGTGAGCAATTAATTAAACACATGACAGGACGTGAGCTTCGTGCAAATGACCGTACTGTTGATGTTACTATTCGTCGAATTCGTAAGCATTTTGAAAGTGATAACTCAACGTCAGAGTTAATCAGCACCATCCATGGTGAAGGTTACCGTTTCATTGGTAAAATTGACGCTTAATGAGAGCTAATTAGTTTCACTCTAATTGCTGTAAAAATAAATGAAGGGCTTTTTGTCCTTCATTTATTTTATCTGCTAGAACATCTAACCACTTCTTTAATACTTCATCAGATTCATCTATTGCACCATGCTCCATTACTTTGGCATGAAGCTGCACATCATTAAGACCTACTGAGCCAGCCGCACCTTTAAGTTTATGTGCCACTGATTCATATTCTTCTCTATCACTGGCAGTTAATGAAGTAAGTAATTCTTGCTGATATTGTGGACTTAGCTTTTCGAATAACTGACTACTGCGCCTAAATACGACCAAACCCATTGAATTTACAAAGTCTTCTATTGTTTCAATATCTAATAGGTGTGCATCAATACCTTCAAGTGCTTCTTCACTCACTTTAAGTTGTGGTTCTGAGCATTCACTTTGCTTAATGCCAAATAAGTCAGCCAGCATTTTATCAAGCTTAACTGTGTTAATTGGTTTAGCCAGTGCGCCTTGTATTGATATACCCTCAAGCTCTTTTTCAGCACTACGTACATTAGCTGTTAAAGCAACTATTGGTAATTTATCAAAATGGCTATCTGAACGTATTTGCTTAGCAACCACGTCACCGTTTATATCTGGTAGCTGCATATCAAGTAGAACTAAGTCGAGATCATCTTCGGTTTCAACAAACGAAAGTGCATCCTCACCGGTTTCAGCCCATAAAACTTCATGGCCGCGTTGCTCTAATAAGTTTGTAGCAATTTCGGCGTTAAGAGGCACATCTTCCACTAGTAAAATATACAAGCCTCGGCCAACATAACTTTGCTCTGTAGGTGCAATACATAAACTAAGCGGTATTTGCACTGTAAAACAACTTCCCTCACCTTCAGTACTATTGACTGTGATTATCCCTTTCATTGCACTTACAAGTGCCTTGGTTACAGCTAAACCAATACCTGAGCCTATCGCGTTAGTCCCTTTTAAATCCGGTGCTTTGTAATACATATCAAATATATGGGCAAGCTGCTCGGGTGGAATACCTTGACCAGTATCCGATACCTTAATAACTAACCATGGGCCTTCTACACGATTTTCTCGGCTACATTCGAGTGTTACTTTTCCTTGTTGAGTAAACTTAACTGCGTTGTTAATTAAGTTCCAAACAACTTGGCGTAGTCGAGTTGGATCGAGCTGCGCGTAAATATCCAGCATACCATTGCGTTTAATATCAAACTCAAGCTCTTTTTGCTCCGCTATTAAGCCTGCAAAATTAACTACATCGTTTATAAAGTCTGACACATTAATAGAATTGGTTGCTATATCGAGCTGATCTCTATCTATTTTATCTAAGTCTATAATATCGTTAAAAATATTACCGAGTGTTTCAGCACTCGAAAAAATAGTATTGCCCCAACTACGCTGTTGCTTATTAAGCTCTGTATCTAATAACATACGCGTTAAACCAACAATACCATTCAATGGTGTACGTAGTTCATGGCTCAGCGTAGCAATAAACTTACCTTTGTCTTTATAGGCAGTTTCAAGTGCTTGAGCTGCTTCTTTACGGCTAGTGATATCACGACCAAAACCCAATAAACCAATGTAGTCACCGTCATCATTTATAAAAGGTAATTTACGCAGCTCAAACCAACGTGTTTCACCGTCCACTTCATAGCCTACATCTATAGTTAGTGCTTTATGGCTCTGCTCTACCTCTTTGTCGGTTGCCAAAACTTCAGCTAAAAAATGACTCGGAAATATTTGCTCAACCGTTTTACCAATCAGTTCGCTGCTTGATTTACCCATTACTTCTTCAAACATTTTATTACAGCCGGCAAATACACCGTTGTTATCGCGGTAATAAAATAAATCGGGAGATGAATCAACGATTGAGCGTTGCAACATGCTTTGTTGAGCAAGTTCTTGTTGAGTTTTTTTACGTTCAGCAATTTCTCGGCGCAACTCTTCGATAGCACGGTGCTTGGCATGAAACGCCATTTTACGTTCGTCAATTTCAATATTTAGACGACTAATATTATCTTTTAATGTTTGATTTAAAAGCTTTTCTTGTTTGGTTGCGCTATCTAAATAAGCATACGATGCATCTAATTGGCGAATTGAATTAAGCAATACACTTATAATTAAAGGGGAAACCACAGCAGTAAAAAACACCACAGCCAAAATATCAACAAGATGCAATTCACCAATCGCGACATAATAAAACATGCTCGATAAAATAAGAGATACAGTTAAAAATAAGGTGTAACAAATAGCTGCGGTTTTAAATTCACCAAATCGCGTTATTGAGCTGGAAAGTACCCGAGCCCATGGGCTCAAAGAATAATCGGTCATACGTAATTTTATCTCTTAGCTGTGTGCTTAAATATAAAGAAGGCAATGCGCATGTATAAACATACCATTTACCCAGATTTTAGCATTTTTCTTCTCCCTATATTCATGTTGTGCGATAAAAACAGAATTTTTCATGTTTGATTTTGCTTCTCTCCTCAACTCATCATTTCAGCAATAAATTATTTAGTGTAAAATGCCCCGCTTTATTATCTCCAAATACGAGTAGCGCACATGCAAACCAATATGCCAGATATAGCAGACACAGCACCCGCTTTACAAACAGGTAAATTAGACTGGGTTGGCATGGGCGAAATCGAACTGCCATTTATTTTTGAATCGCGAGACTTATCACCGGTAACAGTAAACGCTAAAGCCCGTGCATTTGTTAATTTGCATAAAGAAGATGCCAAAGGCATTCATATGTCACGCCTATTTTTGGCACTTGACCTGCTTTCAACCGAGCAGCAAGTTAATCCGCAAACAATAGCGCAAGCACTCGATACCTTTATAACTAGCCACGAAGGGCTAAGCGATAAAGCACAAATTGAATTTAAATTTGAATTACCGCTACGCCGTAAATCACTATTAAGTGGTAAAGCGGGCTGGAAAAGCTACCCAGTTGTACTTACCAGTACAATTGAAAATAACATTATTAGCTACGAGCTAACCGTAGATGTTACCTATTCTTCAACGTGCCCATGCTCTGCGGCACTTGCGCGCCAGCTTATACAAAATGCGTTTAACGAAAAGTTTAACCAAGAAACCTTAAGCCAAAAAGATGTCCACGAGTGGCTAGGCACTACACAAGGTATTGTAGCGACACCTCACTCGCAGCGCTCTATTGCAAACGTAAAAGTAAAGCTTGATAGCAATATTCAAGAGTTTGACGTTGTGACGCTAATTAATACCCTTGAAGCTGAACTTAAAACGCCTGTACAAGCGGCAGTAAAACGCGAAGACGAGCAAGAATTTGCCCGTTTAAATGGCCAAAACCTTATGTTTTGTGAAGATGCCGCACGTAAAATAAAAGCATTGCTGGAGGATGGTAATTACAGCGACTACTGGCTGCAAATAAACCATTATGAATCACTACATGCACACGATGCTGTAGCTATTGCGGTTAAAGGCATTGAAAGTGGCTACAAAGCTTAATTGCTGCGTAGTTTCACTTTTAAAAACAAACGGTATTTATTTTATAACCCATACTTTTTAGGCACGTAAATTGCTTTATTTGAGCAGTGTCAATTTGTTGTTATGGAGTTACCGTATGGAATTCGCTTTATTATTAATCTTAGTGTTAGTTGTCGGGGCCTCTGTTGTTGCGTCAAAATTTAATGACGATGGCGGAAACCCGTATCCTTTTACCCGCAAGCAAACTGTTTTCACTCAGGTTGAAGGCGCTTTTTTAAATCTTCTAGAACGAGCTGTTGGCGATCAATATAAAGTTGTTAGTCGCGTTAAGTTAATTGACGTTATTGACTGTAAGCAAGGTCTTTCTGTTAAATCTAAACGTGCTGCTTTAGTTAAAGCTAAAAATAAGCAACTCGACTTTGTATTAATCGACAAAGAAAAACTTACTATTGTTGCGGCTGTTGACCTAGTTAACAATGCCAATAAAGATGGCCACAAAGCTCAACGCGACTGGTTTGTAAACGGTGCATTAGAGTCTGCGGGTATTCCACATATTCGTATGAAAGTTAAATCGGGCTACCGTCCTTCTGAAGTACGCGATGCAATTATGTTTAAACTTGGTAAGCCTGCAGCAACACAAACGCAGCGCCCTGTTCGTAATCGCTCACATAAGCCAGCGGTACTTTCACCTTCTCAAGCTAAAGCACAAACAACTGCTTTAGCTGAAATTTAAAAACCAAATTAAATACTCTCCTAAAAAGTATTTAAAGCGAGCTCAAAAACAAGCTCGCTTTTTTGTTTTTTATTGCTAACTTCACGTATAATCAAGTGATTCAAACTCAGGAATTAAACATTATGAATGTTGGTATTATTGGCGCAATGGAGCCAGAAGTTAAAATTTTACGTGAAGCGATGCAAAACCCAAAAATTTTAACTAAAGCAGGTTTCACTTTTTATACTGGTGAATTGGCTGGTAACACAGTAACACTTGTTCAATCTGGTATTGGTAAAGTAGCATCAACGATTGCAACCACCTTACTGATTGATAACTTCAAACCTGATTGCGTAATTAACACAGGCTCTGCCGGTGGATTCGATCCATCACTAAGTGTTGGCGACGTAGTAATTTCGTCAGAAGTACGTCACCACGATGTAGATGTTACTGCTTTTGGCTACGAAATTGGCCAAGTACCTCAAATGCCAGCAGGCTTTGCAGCTCACCCAAAATTAGTAGAAGCAGCACAACAAACAATCGAACAAATCAGTGATGTTAAAACACTTGTTGGCTTAATTTGTACTGGCGACACCTTCATGTGTGATCCGGTACGTATTGATAAAGCACGCAGTGATTTTCCTACAATGCTTGCCGTTGAAATGGAAGGCGCTTCAATTGCACAAACGTGTTTTACGCTTAACACGCCATTTGTTGTTATTCGCTCAATGTCTGATATTGCAGGTAAAGAGTCACCACAATCATTTGAAGAATACCTAGAAACAGCATCAATCAACTCATCTAAAATGGTTGTCGCACTTTTAGAAAAGCTAACTGCAGTGTCTCTTTAAATGCTTAGCAATATTGTTCAAAACCACTTGGACTTTATTGCCTTCATACTAGCGCTCCTTGCTGAGCGCTTTATTCCTCTTGTTAGCTGGTATCATCCTAATACAGCGTTAAGCGCGGTTTTTAGTGCTATTGGCAAGCGTATATACAAACGCAAAGAACCTAAAAGCTATCAATATTTAGCAGCTATACTCGCAAGCACGCTCATTTTAAGTGTTATTCTCATTATAGTCGTGTTATTGCTTGAGTTTGCTTTTTACCCTGAATTACTCGCAGGTCTTATTTTATACTTATGCTTAGAAAGTAAGAGTATTGATAAAAAAGCGCTCCGTATTGCAAAGCTAACTAAACAAAATCAAAAATCGACGGCACGCGAATTACTAAAACCACTGCTTGCCCGTGAAGTTAATAGGCTTTCATCTCCTGGTATTATCAAAGCATTAATTGAGAGTTTAATACTGCGCACTGCTCGATACTATTTCGTAGTTATATTTATATTTTTAGCCTTTGGCCCTATTGCTGCTCTCGCCTATCGATTACTTACTTTAATACAACAAGCCTGGCGTAGTGATATACCCCCAAATAGCTACTTTTTAAAACCGCTTAAAATTCTCTTGTTTATTATTGAGTATATTCCAATGCGCTTGCTGGCTTTAACTATTGCAGCAAGTAGAGCGAGCAAACAAAGCATGCACTACATAAAGCATTACGGCAGGCACTTTTATCAAACTAATACTGGTTGGCTACTCAGTACATGTTCTGCATCACTTGGAGTACAACTAGGCGGGCCTGCGGTTTATTTGGGTACTCGCTTTAATAAAATGCGTATTGGTGCTGATAGATTACCTACCCCCGAGGATGTGCCTGTAATAATTAATAGGTTAAATCAGGCCCGTGTATTTTGGTTGTTAGTAATTGTAAGTATTGAAATATTAAAAGTGATTTAGTGACTATTTAGTGGCTACCTCGTAACTATTTACAGACCCAAAATACAAGCACAAAAAAACCAGCCTAGGCTGGTTTTTTAGTTTCATACTGTATTTAAGCTACAGTGATGTTTGCAAACTTACGTTTACCTACTTGGTAAATAGCCGTTGTACCTTTTGCTACTTCAAGTTTGGTATCAGTGATTTTATCTTCACCGTTAAGTTTAACTGCACCTTGCTTAATCATGCGCATTGCTTCTGACGTACTAACTACTAAATTTGCTTCTTTAAGCAAGTTAGCAATTAAAATAGTATCTTCTGCAATAGTGATTGTCAGCTCAGGGATTTCATCTGGTAACGCTTTTTTCTGAAAACGCTGAATAAAATCATCATGTGCACCTTGTGCATCAGCTTCACTATGAAAACGAGCAATTAACTCTTTAGCTAGTTCTATTTTAATATCGCGCGGGTTAGTACCTTGCTCAACACGCTCTTTTTGAGCTGCAATTTCTTCAATAGAAAGCGCGCTTAATAAATCGTAATAACGCCACATTAGCACATCACTAATTGACATTATTTTACCAAACATATCGTTTGGCGCATCAGTAATACCAATGTAATTACCAAGTGACTTAGACATTTTTTGAACGCCGTCAGTACCTTCAAGTAATGGCATCATTAATACTGTTTGCGGCCTTTGGCCTTCAACTTTCTGTAGCTCACGACCCATTAGTAAGTTAAAGCGCTGATCAGTACCACCTAGTTCCACATCAGACTCTAGTGCAACCGAATCCCAACCTTGTACCAGAGGGTATAAAAACTCATGAATTGCAATTGGTTGACCGCTGCCATAACGCTTTTTAAAGTCATCACGTTCAAGCATGCGCGCTACGGTTTGGTTTGCAGCAAGTTTTATCATACCTGCAGCGCCTAACTTTTCCATCCAAGTAGAGTTAAATGCAACAGTGGTTTTAGCAGGGTCGAGAATTTTGAATACTTGTTCTTTATATGTTTCAGCATTGGCTAATACGTCTTCGCGAGTAAGTGGTTTACGCGTTACGTTTTTACCTGTTGGGTCGCCAATCATGCCAGTAAAGTCACCAATTAAGAAAATAACCTCATGACCTAGATCCTGAAAGGTTTTCATTTTATTAATTAGTACAGTGTGCCCTAAATGTAAATCAGGTGCTGTAGGATCAAAGCCTGCTTTTATTTTTAGCTTTTTGCCCGACTTTAGTTTTTCAACTAGTTCGTCTTCAATTAATATTTCTTCTGCACCGCGTTTTATCTCTGCTAGAGCGGTTTGTAAATCCACTTTGTATTACTCCAAAATTCTGCCTACGAAGGGGCGACTAGTTACTTGTAATCACGGTTTTTATTAAGGTTTAAACCGAACATATATATGTAGCTAACATAACAAATTTCTATCTAATTAAAATAACTTTTTAAGTTATTAGGGCAACTAAACTAAATGAATTGAGTCTTAGTTAGATAGGACGTTAAAAAAGGCTTTCTACCCCTGATTTTAGCGTAGTTTAAATCTACAAAACACTAGTATTCGCACATTATTAAGTATATCCTGCAATATTACGTATTTATTATCTTGACAGCAGAAAAGGCACGTTATGGTTCACGTGGTTCACACGCTCCCCAAAAAACACAAATTGCTTATTCTAGGTTTGGTTTCTGCTATTGTTGGCTTAGCCTTTCTTCCTTCTGAAAAAGCCACTGCATCCAAAGACAATAGTGCAAATGCACTAGAAATTGGTAAGCGCTATGAGTTACAAGTTAAAGTTGATGACAACGAAAAATTAACTGAGCTAAATTCAGAGCAAGCAGCAGAAAAGTTACCAGAATACGACTTTGTCGATCATAAAGTTAAAAATGGCGACAATTTAGCAATTATCTTTAAGCGTGCTGGTTTTTCAGCTCAAACGCTTCATAAACTAATTAACACTAATGCAGAGACTCGCAAGCTAACTAAAATTCATCCAGGTGAAGTACTCAGTTTTGCTACTGCTGAAGATGGCTCTTTGGCTCAACTGCGTTATGTAATTTCAAAAACAGATACTTTATTTGTTACCTTAAACGACGAAGGTAATTACGATACAGCTATCGATAGTAAAGAAATTGAAACGCTAACTAAAACCGCTGGCGGCGAAATATCTAATAACTTTTGGACTTCAGCAATTGCGGCAGGTTTAAGCGAGCGCCAAATAATGAACTTTGCTGACATATTTGGTTGGGATGTTGATTTTGCAAATGATATTCGTAAAGGCGATTTATTTGGCTTAATTTACGAGTCTCATTATGTTGATGGCGAGTTTATTGGTACCGGTAAAATTATTGCCGCTGAATTTGTAAACCAAGGTCAGCGCTTTGCAGCGATTCGCCATACCGACGGCAATTTTTATACGCCTGAAGGGCGTAGCATGAAAAAAGCCTTTTTACGTGCACCTGTAAGCTTTAAGTATATTAGTTCTAGCTTTAATCCTAAGCGACTTCATCCTGTTACTGGGCAAGTTAGAGCGCACCGTGGTATCGACTTTGCAGCACGCACTGGCACACCAGTAGTCGCATCAGGTAACGGTAAGGTAGTTAAAGCGGGTTACAGCAAGTACAACGGTAACTACGTATTTATCAGCCATGGCACACAATATGTAACTAAGTACTTACACCTAAATAAGAAACTGGTTAAAACAGGCCAAAAAGTTAAACAGGGCCAACAAATTGGTACTGTAGGTTCTACTGGTCGTGTTACTGGCGCGCATTTACACTATGAGTTTTTAGTAAATGGCGTTCATCGTAATCCTAAAACCGTTAAACTTCCTAAGTCAGAGCCATTACCTCGCTCAGAACTGGCTAAGTTTAAACCGATTGCAGATAACTTTATTGCCCAACTTGAGCGCAATCGCGAGCTACAGTTAGCACTAAAATAAAGCTTATTAATAAACATTAAAAAAGCCTTTGCAGGTTAAATCTGCAAAGGCTTTTTTGTATACGCTATAAACCATCAATTCATTAATACATAAATGAGCTGAATAACTAAAGATACCATCACTAGCGGCCAAATATATTTACTGTATTTGGTTGCGCCAGCAAGCCCTATTTTACTTTGATATTTTTCAAGCAGTGGAATGAGTATCGCCAGCGCGACAAACAATCCAATTAAAATAACGAATATATTCATATTAGCGCCCTACTTATGGTAGCTCATGCCCTTTAGCGCTTACATAAAGTGCATACCAATGCTCACGAGTTAGCTCTACGTTTACAGCATCACAAGAGGCTTTAATACGCTTAGCATTAGTTGTTCCAATAATAGGCTGAATAGATGCGGGGTGGCGAAGTAACCAGGCAATTACAATCGCCTCAGCAGAAGTATCATAAAGTGCAGCCAGTTTATTAACTAAAAGACTCGTGTTTATATCGGCCTGCGATGCGTTTGATAAATCACTACCACTGTATAAACCTTGGCATAAACTGCCCCAGCTTTGAATTTGAATTTCAAAATGGCGACAGTACTCAATACTACCTGGTGTAAAATTAAGATCTTTACCGTCACTGTTACCGGCATATACACCTTCATCAACAAACTGATGCTTTTGCAAACTAGCCTCAATTTGATTAGCCACAATAGGCATATCAAGTGCGTGCTGTAAAAAATTCATTTGGTGCTGCTGCATATTAGATACTGCAAAATTGCGCACTTTACCGCTTTCTTTTAAGCAACTAAATATACGAGCAATTTCGTTAACTTCCATGAGAGGATCAGGACGATGTAGCATAAGTACGTCTAAATACTCTGTATTTAATCGCTTCAAGGATGCTTCAACTGATTGCTCAATCCACTTAGCCGAAAAATCATAGCGCTTTGGTCCTAAGTCATCTTCAAAACGAATCCCACACTTAGATTGAATATACATGTGCTCTCTAAGCTCTGGTCGCTCACTTAATGCTTTACCAAAAACCTGCTCAGCTTTACCAAAAGTATAAATATCAGCATGGTCAAAAAAGTTAATGCCACCTTCAATAGCATTATCTATACATTCATGAGTTTGCTTAACATGTGCATCAGTAATTGCGTCTTTATTCCAACCGCCGCCCAGACCCATGCATCCGAATACAAGTTTACTAACATGAGGTAAGTGCTTTGCTAAAGGTGTGTGAAGCATGATAACTATCCTTAAAATTTTGAAGAGCTGTTACTGTAAACAAAAAGCGCTGAACAAGAAACCATTTAGCGGCGAAGAAATTAAGAACAAAAAAAAGCGCAGTAAACTGCGCTAATCGGTTGGATTAAAATTAATTTAACCAACAAGTGCTAATAAAATACCCGCAGCAACTGCACTACCAAGAACGCCCGCAACATTTGGTCCCATTGCATGCATAAGTAAAAAGTTATGAGGATTACTTTCAAGACCTACTTTGTTTACTACTCGTGCCGCCATTGGCACAGCCGATACACCTGCCGCCCCTATTAATGGGTTTATAGGTGTTTTAGATATGCGATTAAGTCCTTTTGCCATAAATACGCCAGATGCCGTACCAATTGCAAACGCGAGTGCGCCAAGTACTAAAATACCAATCGTCTCAACAGTTAAAAACTTATCTGCAGCAAGCTTTGAGCCTACAGCTAAGCCTAAAAATATAGTTGTAACATTGATGATTTCGTTTTGAGCACTGTTACTTAATCTATCAACAACACCTGACTCTCGCATTAAGTTACCTAAACAAAACATACCTACCAGCGGTATAGCAGCCGGTAAAAACATAGCCGTTAAGCTAAGCACCATAAGAGGGAAAATAATCTTTTCCTTTTTAGATACTTTACGAAGCTCTGGCATTTTTATTTTACGTTCTTCTGGAGTTGTTAACGCACGCATAATTGGCGGCTGAATAATTGGCACAAGTGCCATGTATGAGTATGCGGCTACCGCTATTGCACCAAGTAAATCAGGTGCCAGTTTTGACGCTAAAAATATTGCAGTAGGTCCATCTGCTCCACCTATAATCGCAATAGCCGATGCATCCTGTAAAGTAAACTCAAAGCCTGGCACATAGTTTAATAATATCGCACCAAACAGAGTCGCAAAAATACCAAACTGTGCAGCCGCACCTAATAGCAACATACGTGGATTAGCAATAAGCGCACTAAAATCGGTTAGCGCCCCTACTCCCATAAATATCAATAACGGAAAAATCCCCGTATCAATACCCACATAATAAACGTAGTACAAAAGCCCACCTGGGTCTGACAAACCTGCCACTGGTACATTTGTTAAAATCGCACCAAAACCAATAGGTAGTAATAATAGTGGTTCAAAGCCTTTAGCTATCGCTAAAAACAGTAATAAACACCCTACCGCAATCATTATTAACGATGGGATTGTAAAGTTAGCAATGCCTGTCGCATTCCAGAGGTTTAAAATACCTTCCATCCTCTATTTACTCCTAAGCTAATGCAATCATAGCGTCGCCGGTAGTTACAGCATCGCCTTCACTAACTAACACTTCAGCAATTGTTCCGGTATGCGTAGCGCGTATTTCAGTTTCCATTTTCATGGCTTCCATAATAATCACTACATCGCCTTCGTTAACAACTTGCCCAGCTTTTACTTTAATCTTAAAAATATTACCGGCTAGAGGTGCGTTAAGCGTTTCGCCTGATGCTACCGAAGCCGACTGGGGAATGTGCTCAGAGTCTTTTAAGGTTACTTCTTTAAGTTCACCACCTTGCGCCACTACTACGTCGTAAACTTTACCATCTACTTTTACGCTGTACTGCTCAGCTTTTACGCCGTTATTGTTTGAAGTTGATTTAGAAGGTGCTTTACTGCTTTTATCTTCAACACAAGGTACTGGCTCGAATGCATCTGGGTTGTTGCGGTTTTTAATAAACTTCAAACCAACTTGTGGAAACAATGCATAAGTTAGTACATCATCAATTTGATCATCAGCAAGTGTTAAACCTTGCTCTTGCGCTTCTTTTAATAATTCAGCTTCAAGCGTTGCAAGCTCTGGTGCAATGTTATCTGCAGGGCGACAAATAATAACCTCAGCTCCATCAAGCACACGCTCTTGTAGCTCTTTATTCATTGGTGCTGGTGTTAAGCCATATTCACCTTTTAATACGCCAGCAGTTTCTTTAGTGATTGTTTTATAACGCTCACCAGTTAGCACGTTAAGTACTGCTTGAGTACCTACAATTTGCGACGTGGGTGTTACTAAAGGTAAAAAGCCAAGATCTTCACGTACGCGTGGGATCTCAAGTAAAACTTCATTAAGCTTATCTGCCGCGCCTTGCTCTTTAAGTTGGTTTTCCATGTTTGTAAGCATGCCACCAGGTACTTGAGCTAGTAAAATACGACCATCAACCCCTTTTAAGCTACCTTCAAATGCCGCATATTTTTTACGTACATCTCTAAAGTAAGCAGCAATTTCTTCTAGGTGATTTAAATCAAGGTCAGTATCGCGCTCGGTACCTTCAACTATCGATACAATAGTTTCAGTAGCAGTGTGTCCGTAAGTCATACTCATAGATGAAATAGCGGTATCAAGCATGTCAATGCCTGCATCAATCGCTTTTTGATAAGTAGCAGTACTTAAACCCGTTGTAGCATGGCACTGCATAGCAATAGGAACCGATACCGTTTCTTTAAGTGCTTTAATTAGTTTTTCAGCATCGTATGGCTTTAATAAACCCGCCATATCTTTAATACAAATTGAGTGACAACCTAAATCTTCTAATTGCTTAGCAAGAGTTAGCCACATTTCAAGCGTATGAACAGGGCTAACTGTATACGAAATAGTACCTTGAGCGTGTGCGCCTACTTTTATAGCCGCTTTAATCGCTGTTTCAAGGTTGCGTACATCGTTCATTGCATCGAATATACGAAATACGTCAACGCCATTTTTATGCGCGCGTTCTACAAATTTTTCAACTACGTCATCAGCGTAATGGCGGTAACCCAATAGGTTTTGACCGCGTAATAGCATTTGTTGTTTAGTATTGGGCATCGCTTTTTTAAGCGCACGAATACGCTCCCAAGGATCTTCGCCTAAATAACGAATACATGAATCAAATGTAGCACCACCCCACGATTCAATAGACCAATAACCTGCATCATCTAGCTTGCTAGCAATAGGTAGCATATCGTCTAAGCGCATACGTGTTGCGAGCAATGATTGGTGCGCATCGCGTAATACCAATTCTGTTAATTTTAATTTAGCCATGTGTGTGCCCCTTATTTGTTATTTGATTTGTACTGAGCAATGGCAGCACTAATAGCAGCGATGTGCTCATTAGGCACACCTTGAGATTTAAAAGACGGTGATTTAACTGGTGATGCCTCTGGTTCGCTAAAGCGCGTCACCAAATTAGACATAAGCGTTACTGCACCAATTAATATCGACAGAAATACAAACACCCCAACCATACCAGTTAGCATTAAGCTACCAGCCGTTGTGAGTAGAGCACCTATATCCATTTTTCTCCCCCTTGAAACCCATATCGAAAATAAAAAATCGATTTAATTAAATATTTATTCACTGGATGATAACAAAACTAGTCGCTTTGTCTACATCTTGTAAATTGGTAAAACCAATTAAACTATAAACAACATAACACTCAGCTTATTTACATGCCATAACCCAGCAACCATGCGCCCTACAATACACGTGGGAAATAACGACTATAGCTAATAGTTATATAGAAGTTGTTAATTAACTATTCAACTTAATAAAAATACACACCAAACTTTATAATAAGTACAAAAACATGCACTAATTGTTAATTGGTCTTACCAAAAAATTTATTCTCAGTGGATTTTTGCCAGCAATTTGTAACAGTGTGAATAACTTACATAACAAAGCGTAAAAGTTACTAACTAACAAATAACTAAAAACACAACCAAAAAACATAAGCAATTGATATTAATAAAAAATAAACTTTGGCATGTAACTGGCATTAGTTATTATGAGCAAATTTGATAACCAAGGAGAAAACAATGTTACGCTGGACAATTACATTTTTAGTTATTGCTTTAATCGCTGCAGTGTTAGGTTTTGGTGGCATCGCAGGTGCCGCAGCTGGTATAGCAAAAATTATATTTTTTATCTTTTTAGTACTTTTAGTGATTTCATTAGTTTCAGGTGCACTACGTGGTAAATCGCCCAGGTAGATAAAGCATTCAACTAACACACTAAAATTTAATTAAAACTTACAAGGAATTACATTATGAATTCAACAACTGTAAAAGCAGCACTAATCGGTCTATTCGCAAGTTTTTTCATCATGGGTTGTGAAGACAACCATGCAGAAGACGCAGGCGAACGTATTGACGAAGCAGTAACTGACGTGCAAAACAAAGTAGAAGATGCATGTGAAAATGTTAAAGAAGGCGTAAACGCTGAAGAAACTAACTGTTAATTCTTCTTGTATCGCTAAAAAACGGCCTTAGGGCCGTTTTTTTGTGTCTGTAATAAAATCACTGACTATAAAGCTGCTCATTTAGCGGTTAGCTTGTTAAAATAAAAAAAACGATATTTAAAGCAAGGCAATATGGCATTTACAACAACCTACACGCTAGATAAACCCTACTTTTATGAGTGCTTTGATGAGTCACTCCCGTACAGTAAACGCGCCAAACCTAAGTACTTTTTACTTGTACTACTGGTTGCGCTTGGTTTATTTGGCATTTATGTTTTAAACGATCATTACTTAGGATCGTTTATGATCATGCTAGGTGTACTAGAGTGCGTCGCTTTTTACTATCGCAGACCTTGGTGGGTAACCAGACAAATGCTCAGCAGAGCATCAGGCTCTGAGGTAATACTTACCTTTGATGAAGAAGGTATTAAATCGGCTAATCATTACAAAAGCTTTCAGCTAACTTGGCAAGACATAAGCGAAGTAATAGATACGCAGCAAGGTATTATTATTAAAAATAAAAGCGGAATGCAGTATATTTCAAAACAGATATTAACCCCAGAAACACTCGCTTTTATAAACAAAAAAGCCACTCAGTGAGTGGCTTTTGACTAGTTGAGTTAATTACTCAACTACGTATACGTGTTGATTAAGCATTGCCCGGATTAGGGTTCGACTTTTCAGCTTGTATGCGCATGTAAATCTCTTCACGATGCACTGATACGTCTTTTGGTGCATTAACACCGATTCGAACTTGATTTCCTTTAACACCTAGAACAGTAACTGTTACTTCGTCACCAATCATTAGGGTTTCACCTACTCTACGAGTTAGTATTAGCATTCTCTTGCTCCCATGTTCCAATAAAAATTATAAGATTCCGCTTAAACATACTAATGAAAATTAGACTGAAAAGTAAGTAAAAACTCTCAATCTATCCATTTTCTGTTAAAAATGCTTTGTGTAATGCACGAACAGCCAACTCTAGGTACTTTTCATCTATTAAAACTGAAATTTTAATCTCTGAAGTCGAGACTAAAACCACATTAATATTTTCCTGCGCTAATGCATCAAAAAATAAACTTGCTACACCAGAATGCGATTTCATACCCATTCCAACAGCAGACACTTTAGCGACTGTTGGTAATCCGCTTATATTTTGAGCACTGAGTTGAGCTTGATCTTCGCTCAATAATTCAAGTGCTTGCAGATAATCATTCGAGTGCACAGTAAAAGCATAGTCTATTTTTTCAAAGATATGATTAACTTGATTAATCATATCTATTTCGATGCCATTATCAGCAAAAAGTTTCAATATTTTTGAAAGATATTGTGTACCGCTTGGCACACCATCGACTTTAATTAAACATTCGTCACGATTAAACGCAATCCCCGATACCACCTTGCTTGGCATATCGTTCTCCTCAAAACTTATTAATGTGCCTTCATCAGGATTAAAGCTCGAAAGCACCCTAAGTGGCACATTATGCTTGCCTGCAGCTTCTACCGAGCGAATATGCAAAACTTTTGCCCCTAAACTCGCCATCTCTAACATTTCAGCAAAGGTTACTTGGCTCATTCGCCGTGCATTAGGTTCAACACGAGGATCTGTAGTATATACGCCGTCAACGTCTGTATAGATCTGACATTCATCGGCTTTTATTGCAGCAGCTATTTCTACAGCCGATGTATCGGTACCACCGCGCCCAAGCGTAGTAATATTGCCCTCAACATCGCGCCCCTGAAACCCAGCAATAATAGCAATACGGTTATGCTCAAGTTCATGCTTTAAACGCGTAGCAGCCACCTCAGCAATACGAGCTTTACCAAACATATTGTCGGTTAGAATATTGACTTGATCGGCTAACAAGCTCACAGCAGAGTGGCCACGCTTTATTATAGCCATAGCAAGTAGTGATACAGAAACCTGCTCTCCAGTGCTAATAAGTACGTCTAGTTCACGGCTACTCGGGCGAGTATCGATTTGTTTGGCGAGGTTAATTAAGCGGTTGGTTTCTCCCGACATAGCCGAGAGCACCACAACCACTTGATGCCCTTGTTGTCTGGTTTTAACAACAAGGTCGGCGACCGCTTCTATTCGCTCTATTGAGCCTACCGAAGTGCCACCGAATTTTTGAACAATAAGCGCCACTTAGGCTTAAGTACGCTCAGTTAACCAAGCTGTTACGCTATCTAGTGCAGCAGCTAGGTTTTGTGGCTCACTACCACCGGCTTGTGCCATATCTGGACGACCGCCACCTTTACCACCTACTTGGCCTGCCATGTGGTTAACTAACTCACCGGCTTTTACTTTGCCTGTTAAGTCTTTAGTTACACCAGCAATTAGGCTTACTTTGTCGCCACTGGCAACACCCAGTGCAATAACACCTGAGCCAATCTTGTTTTTAAGGTCATCGACCATACCGCGAAGCGCTTTAGATTCAGTCCCTTCAACGTTTGCAACTAACAGCTTAACGCCATTAATTTCTACTATTGAGTCAAGTAAAGACGCGCCCGCTGCACTTGCCAACTTATCGTTAAGTTGCGCAATTTGCTTTTCAAGACCCTTAGACTTTTCAAGCAATGCAGTTACTTTTTCAAGTACCGATGCGCTATCGCCTTTAACTAAAGCAGCTACATCATGTAATTGTTGCTCTTGCTCGCTAACATAAGCAACTGCATCTGCGCCTGTTACGGCTTCAATACGGCGAACGCCAGCAGCAATACCGCTTTCAGATACTATTTTGAATAAACCAATATCACCAGCGCGCTCAACGTGAGTACCACCACAAAGCTCAATAGAGTAGTCACCAATAGTAACTACACGTACTTCGTCATCGTACTTTTCGCCAAACAACGCCATAGCACCTTTCGCTTTAGCATCATCAATAGCCATAAGCTCAGTATTAAGTGCAAAGTTACGACGAATTTCGTCATTAACTACACGCTCAATTTCACGTAGCTCATCTTTAGTAACCGCTTCAAAGTGTGAAAAGTCAAAACGTAAACGATCAGATTGAACAAGTGAGCCTTTTTGACCTACATGATCGCCCAATAATTGGCGTAATGCTTCGTGCAAAATATGCGTAGCTGTGTGGTTTTTCTTAATGCTATCGCGGCGCGTATCATCAATAGTTGCGTCAACCTTATCGTTAACACCAATACGACCTTGTACAGTACCGTGGTGAGCAAAAGCATTACCAAGCTTAGTTGTATTAGTAACATTAAATTCGCCACCAGCAACCGTAATAGTACCCGTATCACCCGTTTGACCACCTGATTCAGCGTAAAACGGTGTGCGGTCTAGTACTACAATACCTTGTTGACCATCTTCTAATAACTGTACAGCTTCGCCACCGGCAAAAATTTCAACCACTGTCGCACTGTGGTGCGTACTGTCGTAACCTTTAAAGTCAGTGTGTTTATCTGATTTTAATTGGTCATTGTAATCAGCGCCAAATTTACCTGCTTGCTGCGCTGTTTTACGTTGTACAGCCATACACTCTTCAAAGCCTTGATGATCAATCGTCATCTGGCGCTCACGCGCAACATCGGCCGTTAAATCAGCTGGAAAACCGTACGTATCGTAAAGCTTAAATACTAAGTCGCCCGGTATAATATCGCCTTTAAGGTCACTTAAGCTTTCTTCTAAAATAGCTAAGCCACGTTCTAGTGTTTTACCAAACTGCTCTTCTTCGATGCGTAATACTTTTTCGATAATTTCTTGTTGCTTAGCAAGCTCTGGGTACGCTTGACCCATTTGCTCAATTAGCGCAGCAACTAATTTATAGAAAAACGAACCTTGCGCACCCAACTTATTACCGTGGCGCACAGCACGACGAATAATACGACGCAATACATAACCGCGACCTTCGTTAGATGGCATAACACCGTCTGAGATTAAAAATGCACACGAACGAATATGATCCGCCACTACACGTAGTGACTTGTCGTCCATGTCTTGTGCATTAGTAACACTTGCAGCAGCGGCAATTAAGCCTTGAAATAAATCGATTTCGTAGTTTGAGTGCACACCCTGCAAAATAGCAGAAATACGCTCAAGGCCCATTCCCGTATCAACAGATTGCTTAGGTAGTGGCAGCATAGTGCCGTCGCTTTGACGGTTATACTGCATAAATACAAGGTTCCAAATTTCAATGAAACGGTCGCCATCTTCCTCTGGTGAACCTGGAGGTCCGCCCCAAATATGTTCACCATGGTCATAAAATATTTCAGAACAAGGACCACACGGACCAGTATCACCCATAGACCAAAAGTTATCTGAAGTCGCAATACGAATAATGCGGTCTTCAGGTAAGCCAATTTCGTTAGCCCAGTAACCAAACGCTTCTTCATCATCGTGATAAATAGTTACTAAAAGTTTTTCTTTAGGTAGGCTTACTACCTCAGTTAAAAACTCCCATGCAAACTTAATCGCGTCTTGCTTAAAGTAATCACCAAAGCTGAAGTTACCCAACATTTCAAAAAATGTATGGTGGCGAGCAGTGTAGCCTACGTTTTCTAAATCGTTATGCTTACCGCCAGCACGTACACAGCGCTGCGAGCTTGTCGCCCGTGTATAAGGACGGCTTTCTGCGCCTAAAAATACATCTTTAAATTGCACCATGCCGGCGTTATTAAATAACAACGTGGCATCGTTACCCGGAATAAGCGAGCTAGAAGGTACTATTTGATGTTGTTTACTGGCAAAAAAGTCTAAAAACTGTTGCCTAATTTGTGCGGTAGTCATGTGCTGCATTTGAAAGTCTCACCTGTATTTACTGTGCTTGCATTGCAAAATTAATTTCATCGTAGCTAAAACCCCGATACATTAAGTAGCGCACGCGCTTAGCTTTATCTTTGTAATCGAGATCTGCCTGTGTATTTGAATATTTTTTATTGTACGCATCCTGCGCAAGCTCAAACCAATCTACTTCAAGCTCTTCAACTACCATTTCAAGTAGCGAACGATCAATCCCTTTGCCCATAGCTTCGCTTTGTATTCGCTTAAGCCCGTGACATTTAAATATGTGTTTTCTTACAAAGCCTTCACAGTATCGTTGCTCGTTAATAAAATTGTGTTTTTCGCACCAATCAAGCAGCGTTTCAATAAACTCTTCTGTGGCTTCTTTTTGCTGTAGCTTAAGCGTTAACTCACGACGCGAATATTCTTGGCGCCCTAGTAACCAAAGTACATAGTTTTTTAGTTTTTGCTTTAATTTATCATCCATTAAGCGTCAAAACGTCCGCTTTCTTCACTGCTAAGAGGCTTAACATTACTATCGTCACTTGGTGGCACAACAGGCATAAAAATGGCTTGATAAGATACAAAAAAGCTAATGTAGCAAATCGGCATTAAAATCAACAGTGGTAAGAACGATAAGAACATCGAAAGCGACATAAATATTGCGCAAATAACGCAGTAAACGCTCAGTGGTAAAATATTATAATAAAACACCATAAATGAGTCTTTAAGCGCATTTAATATACGTTTCTCTTTATTAAAATAAACAAGAGGAACCGCATAAGCAAACGCCGTAAAGTAAATCGACATTGCCATTAAAAATAAAATTACGTTAGCACCCGAAATACTCTCAACCATTTGCTCAAGAGCTACATTAGGGTCAACATTTGGTTGAGTCATAATAGCCACTGCATCGGCAAATAAGCCATTAGCGAGTAACGCCATTAAAATACCCGCACCCATTTGATACAGAGCTAAACGTAACAGCCCTAATCTATTTCCCTTTGCCGTAAACGGCTTAAGAATATCGGCAAGCATAATTTTTCCGCCTTGCTGCTTTGTAAGCACCGCCTGGTAAAACCCAGCGGTTAAAAATGGCGTAGCAAGAGCTGCAACCACTTGTAGCAGCGGTAAAAATAACGACAGTAGTCCTACAATGCCAATAAACAGGTGCATAAAAATAAAGGTTGCTGGCTGAGTTTTAAAAATAAGCCACCCTGCTTTAAACCACTTTAGTCCGGCATCGGCTTTAAAAACGCGTAATTGTGTAGACATACTAACTCTTAATTTATAACGAAACACGCCAAGTATAACTTGGCGCTGGGTGGGATCACAGGGTTGGAGTATTAATATTAAGGTTTTTTAATCTTTTTAATATCTAACATGTGCGCACCATGCTTAATTTTAGTTTCTAAATACGCTTTATTACCCGCAACACCCGCTTTAATGTGCGCATGTGTGCCCACAACTGAGTCAACCGTAATACCGGCATCTCTTAGTGCATTAAGTTTTTTAGGATTGTTGGTCATTAGTTTGACGTGGTTTAAATTTAGCGCATTAAGCATTAATACCGCATCCGAAAAATCGCGCAAATCATCAGCAAAGCCTAAATGATTATTAGCCTCGTAAGTATTCATCCCTTGCGATTGCAAAACATAAGCATCAATTTTGTTATACAAACCAATGCCACGACCTTCTTGGCGCAAATACAATAAAACACCGCCTTTCTCGTGCATCATTTCAATACATTCATTTAGCTGCTCGCCGCAATCACAACGCGATGAGTAAAACACATCACCTGTTAAACACTCTGAATGCATACGAATAAGTGGAACATCCTGTTCTGTATCGGCGTTGTTAAACACCATAGCAACATGTTCTTTGCCATCTTTTAAATCAGTAAACGAGATTATTTCTGCAGGAATATCACTATTTTTGCCAACATTAAGCTGGACTCTTGCTCTTACTTGCGCCACGACAAATCCAAATATTTAAGTAACTACGACACGACAATAAAGTGATAATATCACAAAATAGGATGAGTACACCGTAGTACAACACTGTTTATGCCAAATATATGGCGACGGCGACCCTTATTTTCAATGATTATTAGCAATAAATTAATCCGTGACATTTATTCAAAAACGTTAACGTTATAATTTGAATACATCTCAACTTTAAAATTAACCACCACTCAAAGCGTTTCATTAAAAAGGCGAAATCATGACATATAATTGTTCTATACAAATAATTTCTAGAAACGTTATAGAGTAATTGAACTCGTTACGTTGCTTAGATATTTATGCTGGTTGGTATTAAATATTAACTAGGGCGTGTTGATCTTTGGTGGTTGAATTTACAGCAGCATGTTTGATTTTTAGGCAAGAAATAACCTACTTAATCTGGTTATTCGCCATAAATAGGCGATAACGCGGAGCAGTTATCGAGCCCACTAGGTTACAAACCTCGCGCCGCGATTTAACCGACCGAAGATTGAACAAATTTCAATCCACAAAGTTCAACACGCCCTAAAGTTTAGATAGTATTTTATCACTCGCCGCTTCAATTAAGTCGAGTACATTTTCAAAGCCGTCATCCCCGCCGTAATAAGGATCAGGAATTGCACTAACGCTCTGTTCGCCAAACTCTAAAAACAACGCTAATTTGTACTGTAGATGCTCAGGGCATTGGGCTTTTAAATCAGCTAAATTTTGCGTATCGGCCGCTAAAATTAAATCAAACTCAGTAAAGTCGCTTGTACGTACTTTACGTGAATAAATACCCTTAAAGCTGTAACCGCGCTTCTCCCCTGCTGCCATTGAGCGACTATCAGGCGTTTTACCTTCGTGGTAACCAATAGTCCCCGCCGAATCAACTTTAACGTTAACACCTAGCTTTTTAGCTCGGGCTTTTAATACCGCCTCTGCGGTTGGCGAGCGACAAATATTACCTAAACACACTATGAGTACTTTTTTCATTAAGGCTCCTCTAACTAATTTAAAAACCTATGTTTTAAAACTGTTTTAAAATACTTGCGTCGTAATCTTCAACATTAAGCGTTACGTTATGTTGCGCAGCAACAGATTCAAGCTCAGCTTGTTTAATGGCTAAATCGTCCATAGTGATTAGGTTATCGTCTAGCTGCCACAATAACCGAGAGCCCGCGTAGCTATAATGAATTGCTAATAACGCATCGGCATTGCCTTCACGGCCAGCGGCTTTTAACTTAGCCATTTTACGGGTTATTTTATTAAGTGCTTTTTTAAGCTCCCACACATAAACAACTTCTGTCATAAACGTATGTGTACGGTATTTATTAAGTAACCACGCAAGCCCAAGGCTTGTAATAGCAACACCTATTAAGTTCCAATGAAAGTGGCTGCCACTTTCATCAGGAAATAAAGCAATCAACGTTTGCGATATAGCCAAGCTGCCTACAGCCAAACCAATACCACATCCAGCAATAACACGGTTTAAATGTTTACGGTAACGCGCTTTATTTATTTCAATGAGTTGCATAACAGCCTAAAAAGTTAAGTTTTAATATTTGCGAATGGCTATTGTAACTAAACCCCACATTTTTTATAAAATTATTTCACCCCTTTTTGATTTGCCACCCGTTATAGCTTTGAAAACACCCTAATTGTAGTGGTCAATAAAATTTGGAGCGGCTTATGCACACACTTGAAGTACCTAACAACCCAGTATTTATTAAAACATCTACTGCCGTTATTGGCGGCGCCGCAATGACCTTTGCAGCTTTTGCGTTTATGCAATATTTAATAAGTGGCGAGCAACGCGCACCGGTTAAACCAGGGGACGATATTATAGTAGAGATTTTTCAAGCACCTGAGGATTCAAAAGTCAGGCACATACAAAAAATACAGCCACCACCGCCGATGCCTAAAGTACCGCAAAAAGCACCACCGCTTGATACATCAGCGGATCCTGTGCTGGCAATTAGCGACTTTACGCCAGTTACGATTGACGATTTTGGTGGCGACATTAACAACACCATTAATCGCCCAACAGGGGATGCAACACCTATAGTGCGCATAAACCCTAAATACCCAACTACAGCAGCGCGCGATGGCATTGAAGGTTGGGTGCAACTAAGCTTTAGCATTTCGCCAACGGGTGAAGTAATCGACCCAGTCGTTATTAACGCCGAGCCAAAACGTACATTTGATCGCGAAGCAATAAGAGCTATTAAACGCTGGAAATATCGCCCCAAAGTAATTGAAGGTGTGGCACAATTACAAACAGGTCAAACTGTACAACTCGATTTTAAATTAGATAACTCTATTTAACGGACTAAACGCCTATGCTACTAAGTATTAAGTCATGGTTATTTGAAACGCCAAGCAAGGACTGCATGGCAAGTTACGCAAAAAGTGGCGACAATCGTTACTTAGAGCAGCTTATTGCCCTCTACAGTAACGACTTATACCACTACCTTGTTACGCAATCTAATACGCATTTAGCATACGACGTAAGCCAACAAACATGGCTAAAAGTAATCGAAAAACGCCACCTTTACCAAGCACAAACCACACCCAAAGCGTGGTTATTTAAACTTGCCCGCAACACACTCATTGACGAATACCGCAGGCAACAGCACTTTGTAGAGCTTGACGAAAACACGCATTTAGCAGCACAAAATGATAAAAACGAAAGAGACTTAACTATAGGCAGCTCAAACATAAGTTACGACGCGTTCGACGCCGCCCTAAAACAACTTAGCTTTGTACAGCGCGAAGCCATAACCTTGCAACAAGAAGGCTTTTCGCTCGCCGACATAGAACTTATAACGCAAAGCAGCCTTGAGACCATTAAAACAAGGCTGCGCTACGCCAAGCAAAACCTTAAGCGTTTATTAGGAGCAAACAATGAACAAGCCTGATGAGCCGTTTGATCAAAAGCTCACACAACACTACAAAGAGCGAAAAGAGCGCACAACACTTACAAGCACTCAGCAAAAAGCGTTACTTAAAAAGGCCACGCACACAAAGCCTAAAAAGTTCGGCTTTACGCTACAGCTAACCAGCCTTGCCTGCGCACTAGGTGTGTTTGCTTTTATTGTGTTTGATAATAACAACGTAATAAATACAGAGCCTAAAACCGTACTTAACAGCGTATTTAACACTATAGACATTCACGACTATTCATTTATTAAAACACATGAAATAAATCAAGCTGGTAGCTACGCAAGCACCTTTACAGAGCAAAAGCACGCACTCGATAGCCAATTAGCTAACGATTTACGCCGCCACCAACAACGCCACATAGAATACGGCACACTCGTAAAGGTAGATAAAGACTGGTACATAGCCAGCTGTAATGACGAGGTGCTAGTGCAAATTAAGCGTTCGCTGTTGAGTGACTTAAAAGGTAAACACGCGGTAGAAAGTAATATAAATACCGGTGATATGCTCGCTATGGCACATAACGGCAAAGGGCAAATTATTGCGCTAAAACATGCGGGTAATGGGGTTAGGCAGTGTGGGGCTTAGGTAGTAATTCAATTTTACGACCTAATAGAATTAGGTCGTAACTGTTTATTAGAAACTAAAAAGCAGGTGAGTCCTCATTAGGTTTTTCATTAACCGGTATCCCCTTAATTTCTGAAAATACTTTTTTGAATGCGTTAGTTCCCATTTCACTATGAATTTCATCACATTTTTTTTCAGCTTCAGTAAGCGTATTTTGAGGTATAAAATTAGCCTTGTATTTTTTCAAGCACTCAAATACTTTGTCATCATACGGATTATCAATTAGGCCCTTTAGATATAGTTGGTAAAGTAATAACCAATAGTTATCTTTTTCGTAGTTATCACCATCATCAATTATAGTTTGTGCGAACTCGACGATCATTTCATTAAAGTCATGCATTTCTAATAACAAAGTAATTGCAACACAATCACCACTCGCAATGACCTTTTCAGCCGTTTCTGTTTTTGGGATGACGTTATTAATTAACATCGTGTGAAGCGGCCAAGACATACCATCAGATCGGAACTTATCAGCATTTTCTCTTATTATTACATTTAATTGTTTCTCGAAAATCCCTGCATTTATCTCTGCTTTGCCTAATAATTTGTCAAATAACGGGAGTAAAACTGGGTAGTGCCACGATAGGTTCAGAAGAGCTTCCAATAAACTTACATTAGCACCTTCATCTAAGTAATTAATGATTAATGATATTGCATACTTTAATACACTTCCATCAGGCGTACTTTTATTTATCCCAATAGCTTTATTTAAAAACGTAAGCGCTTCGTCAGCAGATAGTTGGGGCTCGCTTTCGCCTGCATTACCTAAGCGACTTGGTAGTGCACTTCTCAAATCTAACACCCATTCATCTTCAAAAGCCGCAGGTAACTCTATTATCGATGTTTTCTTTAAGTTCAGTGTCAGCTTATATAGAGCAAGAGAGTTAGATAAATCTTGGATGAAGTTTTGAGCGTCTTCGCTAGTCAAGCAGTAGCAAGTATAATCATCTATATATCGATGAAACTCATAATTTTTACTTATTAAGGCTTCGTCAATTTTACCTAAGATTAACTCGCTCACAATACTAGAGGCTGCCGAACCTATTGATATTCCCTGAGTTTCATTACGCTTAGTTTTTCGCTGGTAGGTGTCTAAACGGTTAAACCAAGCACGTTTATTACCTTGCTGATCTTTAGCCTCTTTAATTCCAACAGCAGCCCATGCAATCGCATGAGAATAAATACTATTAAAACAATTCGCTATATCAGTGTGAACTCTAAATCGTTTTGCAAAAGAAGAAGTATGCGAGCGACTAATTTTTACGAATGAATCTTCATAATTCATTACAACCAATCGCTTTTCACTGTGATGAAACTCAGGCTTAATTATACTATTTTCATTTTCGGTAACACATTTCAGATACTCCCAATTATCGTGTATGCACTTGGCTAGTGATGAGTAAGCTCTGGGATGAACAAGTCCCAATACTCTAGGCACGTTATTATATCTTGTAGCCTTATATTCAACTAAGTCATAACCAGATCTTCCTTTAGTCTCTTCAAGCTTAGAAATAGCCTCTGCCACCTCTGGTGTAAATTGCCTTGTATCTAGACTCGGTGGTAACTCACCTATATTTGCTCGTTGATTTGGAAAATAGTTATATCTAGTTAGAGCTTCATATAAAGCTCTTTTATCATCTGTATCACCAAAAATCTGGCTCATAAACATTCCTTTGCGTATTTCATATAGTTAGTTTACCTGAAACCACCTAAAGCAGAAAAACCTTAGCCTAAAAGTAGTCAATTGATGTTCGGAAAAATCGCATGATTATCAGTGTGCCAGCACGGCCTGGGATATAATTTTTAGAGGCTGCCGCTAGCGCAAAAATATTGAATACTGTTCCTATGCTGAACCTAACTTTTTTGGCTAGCGACCGACGCGCCAGCAAGCTAGGCGCCTACAACAAACACTACATATATAACTTTAGGTGCGCTCATTGCATTGGCGATCCGTTGGGTTTCGTGTCACTCAACCCAACCTACGTACGCTATAAACGTACAGCCTACACCTTGTAAATTACTGTAAATAGTTACTTCTTTAAAAGCCGCTTTTCTGGATTGTTTAAATACTTTAAGCCAATGGTAACTATGCGTGTATGTACCATTGTTATAACGCGTATTTGCACATTGCCAATAACAACAATATCGCCTTTACTGACTTCTCCTGAAAGCTTTTGATTAATCACTTCTTCCAAGCTTATATCTTCTGGCGCGTCTATTTGCATGTGGTAAGAGTAAAATATATCGCCTACCAGCGTTACACCTTTCACTTTAAGTTCGTTGTGGGCTAAGTGGCTGTCTTGATGGTTTGTTTTATCTGTTGCTGTAAAAACTAAATCAACAAAAGGTCTGTTATCTGGTTTTAAAACAACAAATAAATGATCGTTTGGTTTTAACTTAGTTGAGCCTCGTGGCGGTATGATTGACGGACCCCGTGTGATCATAGCAACAACCACACTCTCAGGAAGTGCAGCATGTGACAAGCTACGCCCAGAAACCCGAGAAACGTCACTTAAAGTGTATTCTACAATTTCTATATCAATATCGTTTAGTGCTGTGATTTCGAGCGTTGCAGCAGCCAAATCAGGTGGCGGCTCTACTAAATTTAGTTTTTTAGCCATCCACGGCATTGTTGAGCCCTGTAACGTGGCTGAAATTAACACCACGAAAAAAACAACATTAAAAATAAGCTCTGCCCCTGAAAGACCAAATAGTAATGGGAATATAGCTAAAATAATGGGCACTGAGCCTCTAAGGCCAACCCAAGATACAAACAAGGTTTCGCGATTGTTAAAACCAAACAGTTTTAAAATAGGCGCTACCGCTAATGGGCGAGCAACAAAAATAAGTGCCAGTGCAATAAGCAACCCTTCTAACCATACGTCAACCAACGACGACGGGTTAATAAGGAGTCCTAATACAACAAACATGGTTATTTGCCCAAGCCATGCTAAGCCGTCATGAAACAGAAAAATACCGCGTTTATATACAAATTTGCTGTTACCTAAAATAACACCCGTTATAAATACAGCTAAAAATCCACTACCACCAAGCGTTGCAGAAAGGCCAAAAGAAAGCAGTCCAAATGCGGTTACCATCACTAAATACAAACCCGATGCATTTAGTTTAATTCGATTAATAAACCAAACCGATACCTTACCAATTAAAAGACCACAAATAGCGCCAACACCCATTTGTTGAGCAAATAACTGTAGTAAATCCAGCCCTATTGGCATGTCGTTAACGAGCATTTCGAGCAATCCAACCGTTAGAAAAATAGCCATTGGATCGTTCGAGGCACTTTCTATTTCAAGGGTAGATTTAAGCTTTTTATTTAAGTGAATACCCGCACTTCGTAAAAGCGCAAACACTGCGGCAGCATCTGTAGAGCCAACAATAGCGCCTAGTAAAACACCTTGTAATATGGGCAGGTCTAAAATATAAGTGGCCACAAGGCCTGTAATTACGGCGGTAAATAACACCCCAACGGTTGCTAAAGCAGACGCGGGTTTCCACACTTGTTTAATTGAACTGGTAGGCGTTTGTAAGCCGCCATCAAATAGAATAATGGCAAGCGCTAGAGTACCCAGAGCATGTGCGGCCTCTGCGTTGTCGAATGAAATACCTGCAATACCGTCTTCACCTGCGAGCATACCTACAAGTAAAAATAGCACCAGCACCGGTAAGCCAACGCGTGCAGATAACTTGCTCGAGATCACTCCTAGTAAAATTAATATGGCACTAACGAGAATGATATTATCAATTGCAAACATAGTGTGGATTTACAGCCTTATATGAGTTGAAAAGTAAGAATTTATAGCTATTAAAAAGCTTAAAGCTCATGCTATACAATAACCTAAAAAATATAAATACGGGTAATTAAGTCTATATTTAAGTGGTTTAGATAATAGAGAGAGTGTTATTGAACTTAATATTACTTAGCTTAGCTCCATTCAACTTAATTTTATTTGTTTTTAAAAACAAAAAACCTGCAATTAAGCAGGCTTTTCAATAATCGTAAGTTACAGGTATAACGTATTTACACTTTCTTTTAAAACGCTGCTTACAGTCTAATCTTATGAAAGTCCATGCTCGATATCCCTAAAGGTCCATTGACCATTAGGATCTGCTATATCAATTAACTCACACGCTTTTTTATTCCAAGCGGCTAGCCATGTAATATAATTTGTTAGTTGGTGATAAGCTCGGTCTGGCGCATCAGAGCGAATTCTAGACATTGAAAAACCTGAATACGTAGCACCACTTCCTACCCAACTAACAATTGATGAAACAGCTCCACCGCCTGGAACTACAAAACCAACAGTCGTTGTTACTAGCCCTAATATAGTCGCTGTTTTTTCAACAGCATTACCTGTCTTCATTATGTCGCCGCTTATAACAGGATGTAGCAAAGCCAACAAGTTAACTGCTTGTGGCTGATTAGAAGCAACTGCAACATCATTTGACGTTTTTGAAGTATTTGTAGGTGCACCTCTTCCTCGCATTGCAGGAAGTAAGCTATTAAAGGATTTTTGGCTACTATTACTTGTTGAAAAAGTAACTGATTGTGTACTTAAGCCACCTGCTTTAACTCTTTTTTCATCGCGTGGTGTTACAGTTGATTTATAAGTTCGTTGTAATCGACGATAAACAGCTGCACTACATTGCGTCATTTGTATTGCTAAAGCAGCTTGATCTTTAAAGGCTTTACCAATTGCACGTTCAGAAAGTTGCGTTAGCTGTGTTTTTTTCTTTAGCGCATGTTGTCCGACAATAATATCCATAAAAATGTCCTTATTTATTATTTAATTGTCGAAATCATATCATTTAAAGTTAGGTAGAGAAATCCTAAGAAGTTAATTTCTGTAATGATTTTAGGTATAAGAAAAATTACTTTTTGAGTATTTAACTTGAGTTTCTTTAACTGAGAAATACCTTATATTTAAACAATCACTATCTGTAAAAATAAGCCCTTCACTAGGCTAACTTAGTGAATTATGTGCGGCTTAACATTACTAATATCACTGTTAATCGTAATCTCTACATTATCAGGTTTTATAGCAACATCGCTTAGACCTGTACTAGTAAAATACTCTTCGAAGCTCTGCCGATACTCAAGATAAACCTGCTTATATGCAGTAATAAATAAACTCAGCTTTTTAGCTACAACCGGATACGTTACAGCAAGTTCTCGTAGCTTTTCAGGCTCAGAAAAAGCAAATTCGGCGAAAATATTAAAGTCATTCTCAATATTAGTTTTACCGTAGGTAGATAGAAAGCCATTTTTATAATCAGGCCCTATATTCCTATCTTGCGTTAACGCCTCATAGTTTGAGGAAGCAGGACTCCAACTTTCAGGCAACAGACCTTGCCATGCAAGATTAACAAAAGGGGAGCGTAAATAAATTAAAGAACTAAGCTCGTGATGAACTCCCCGTAACGAATTTCCATAATTGAAGTTAGTACCGTTCTTATCTGAGATATTTGCTAGTATTATAAAATTTCTTGAATATGTTCCCCCCGCTTCAGCCCCCTCCATAAGCATAGGTCCTGAAATATAAATAGCATCAATCACTTTGGAAACAAAGCCTTCAGGATAAACCTCCAGCGCAGTTTCGATACCATCAAGTGACTCTGAAGAATCTTCTAAAGAAGTACTTTCCATTTCAAGCGAAGGTCGTTTGCCTTCACTTCCTAAAAATTGTTCAGGAAAAAATAAACGAGTTTCGCCAGCCTTAATATCGAGCTGATATGTTTTTGCTAGTCTATTAGCTTGTTCTATTTCACTTTCTAGGTAAGAGCATGCGTTCAGAAATAATAAAAAACTAAAAAAGACAAAAGCTTTATTTTTCATTTAAACAATCCTTGTTTTATGCTCTAAAAAAGCCTGCATAGTTGCAGGCTTTTAGGTAATTATTATTGCTCGTTTATTAAAGCATTACTTCTATAGTACGCTCTTACAAAACAATTATGCTTGTTACTAAGTACGCTAAAAACGTAAGGCCACCACCAAATAAGGCATACGGTAGCTGCGTTTTAACGTGGGTGAGTAAGTCACACCCCGATGCAATAGCCGATACAGCGCTGGTGTCGGATATAGGCGAGCAATGATCGCCAAATATACCACCACCCAAAATAGCACCAACAACAAGCGACGGCGGTAAACCTAGCGCTTGAATAAGTGGCACACCAATTGGGATTAATATAGCAAAAGTACCCCACGATGTACCTGTAGTAAACGACATTACCGCGCCAGTTAAAAACAGCACCGGTACGATTAAGTAAATAGGTAAGTAGTCGCCAACAAGTGATGCTACAAATACGCCAGTACCCAGCTCTTTTAAGCTTGCGCCAAGTGTAAGCGAAAGCAATACAATGGCGACCAATGGCATTAATTCGCCCATGCCTTTAAAACCGGTATCAACTAACTGATGATGGGTAAATTTACGTGAGCCAATCATTAAAAAGTAAGCCACAACAATGGCTAAAACCGTTGCGTACAATACTGATTTAGAACCGCTACCCTCGGCAAGTACACCATTACCGGTGTAATACATAAAGCCAACCATGCTGGTAATAAGCGTAATAAGCGGGATTAACATGTAACGCGCTTTAGAGGCTTTTATTTCATCTTTTACGTCGGTTGTTTGAAGCTCTAGTTTTTCTTCGGCTTCTTTCATTGGGCCGTGCACTTTATCGAACGCGATTGTGTAAAAAACAATGGCAAGGGTAATTATGGCGTAAAAGTTATACCCTACGCTGCCCCACAATACCGATACAGCCGACTCACCTAGCTCGTAGTTACCTAACAAACCAAGTACAAATGCACCCCAGCCGTTAAGTAGTATTAAAATACACACTGGCGCACTGGTGCTGTCAATAATGTACGCTAAACGCGCTCGGCTCATTTTAAATTTGTCGAACAAGCCACGCGATAAAATACCTGAGGTAAGTACGCTCAAGTTAGATTCTATAAACACCGCAATACCGGTAAACATGGTTAAAAAGCCCACTTGGCGCTTACTTTTTGCAATGCCTTTGTTCATTAGCATATTAACAGTTGCTGCAACGCCGCCAGATTCGCGAATGTAGGCAAGCAATGCACCAATTAAAATACTAAATATTAGTATGCGTGTATTACCTGGCGAGCTGGCAACCGAAATAATACGTTCAATGGTATTTAAAAAAGTATCAAACACGCTATTACCTTCGCCCTGAAAGGCGAGTAAAAACTCAGAAGAAGCAACGGCAACAAGTAGTGCCATAATCACTTCTTTTCGCCAAAACACGATAGCAATCGCAATTAGCGGCGGTAAAATAGAATACCAATGCATAAAAAGTTAACCTTAGTTATTAGCGAGTAAACCTCGCTTTGTACGCGTTTTAACGCTTATTTGTTAAGCCTAACAACATAAACCGGCTTAGTTTTATAGACCGCTTAGCTTAATGGATTGGCTTACTCAAGTCACCTGTAAATAAATCACTTAAGGTGGCACAGTTAGTACGTTTTAACCTATACGATAGCTTATTGATTTAGTAACGCTTCGTAAATAAGCGAGACCACCGATCCGTACTGCGCGGTTTCAAATTGTTTGCCTGTAAATTCGTAACGTTTTTGCGAGCCTTTAATTGCGCTATGGCGAGCATTAGTAAGTAAAACAATAGCCAAGTCGTAAGCGGGGTCTATTACGGTTACTGTGCCTGTCCAACCGGTGTGGCCATAAGCCTGCGCGCTTGCATAAGGACCAAAGTGCCAACGCCTTGCTTGGTTATTACCGGCAAGCCTAAAGCCAAGCCCGTAGGTTTCATCGCTTGATTGCGGCGTTAAAAATTGCGCTAAAGCGCTTGCACTAAATAATTGTTGGTCGCCGTAGCCACCATTATTTAATAATAGCTGGCAAAGCACGGCTAAGTCGTGGGCGTTACTAAATAGCCCCGCATGCCCTGCTACGCCATCAAGTGAATAATAAGCGCGCTCGTCATGCACTTGGCCTTGTAAAACATTGGTGCGAACATTATCAAACTTAATACGCCCGTCTCGTGTGTTGCCGCTAAGCTCAGTGGCTGCAAATTGCTGCGGCTTAAAGCCTTTTTTAAGTGGATTAAATAACGTGTTAGTTAATTTTAGTGGCGCATACACTTGCTGCTCTAGGTATTCGTCAAGAGGCTGCCCTGTAACGCGCTCAATTAGTACGCCTAAAATCATGTAATCAATATCTGAGTAAACATGCTGCCCAGATAATTTACTGCTAAAAGGCACGCTGGTAAGTAATAGCTGCTTAGTGGTTTTACTGTTTTGCGAATAAAACGCATCGCCGTAACTGCCATCTTTGCGATGGAAGTCAAATACTGGCGGGTATCCGGCGCTGTGAGTGAGTAACTCTTTTACTGTACGTTGTACTCGACCTTCGCCTTTATACTCGCTTAGGTAGCTTTGCACGGGTTTATTAATATTTAATAGCCCTTCGCTTACTAGTTTCATAAGTGCAAAGTTGGTGGCAAATATTTTGGTGTTTGAGGCCAAATCAAACAAGCTATTAGTTTGCATTGGTTCTGGGCGAAGTAGCATTAAGTCACTTTGCTGATATTGTTTTGCATCGCCATAGGCGGTTAACTTTATTAGCTCGCCATTTTTAACAACAGCCAATACAGCCCCAGGAAAACCTGCTTTTACATCGCGTCCAATTAATGTGTCTACTTCAGTAAAATCTATATGCTTTTTTGGTTCATCACTTAAAGTAGGAAATGCAAAACGCAGTGTTAAGCTTGCGCCAGCAGGGAGAATATTTTCAACTTTAAAGGTATTAACACCATTGTGAGTATTTTTTGCCAAACTGTAATTGTATAGAGTGTTGGCGCTAAGTTGGTTAACGTCGAGCTTTTGATTATTAATGTAAATATCGGCGCTTTGTGCGTTATGGTTTTGTATTAATAATTGCCCGCGCCCTTTGTAAGCTTTAAACGTTCCTCGGTTATTTACATAAAACCGGCTACTTGGATTTACCTCAGGAAACGTTACAACCACTTGTGCATTAGGCAGCTCTACAAGTTGGCTCTTTGTAAGTGGTAGCACCGAGCTAATAGGCTCAGGTGGTGTACTACAACCCACAATAATAAAGCTTAACGCCGCTATAAATGCTTTTTTTATATAACTACACCTTTGATTTTTTAAAGCGATAAACATGCTTAGCCCTTATTTATATAACAAGTAAGGCGCTCTTTGCGCTTTAAATTGCACAAGCCCCGCCTGCCAGCTTTGTTTTATTTGCGCTTCTGATTGCCCTGCTTCAATAGCTAAGCGCAATTTATTAGTACCCGCTAGTTTATCCATAAACTCAGCGCGCTCAAAAAACGAGATGTTGTTTTTACTAAGCTCCGTGTACGCATTTATTAAGTAAGTTAAATTTAAACCTGTAATATTTGCTTGTCTTAAATCGAGCCCTTGCACGGTTTGGTTTTTAAATTTAGGGTTTAAAGCAGCGCCTTTAATTGCGCGCGGTGTAAAACTAAAATCGCCCAATGTAATTGGCGAGTAACCAATTACCTGAAACGCAAAGTCGGTGCCTCTACCAATACTGATAGGCGTTGCTTCAAAAAAGCAAAGCGACGGATAAAGTGCAATGGCCTGATCGTTAGGTAAATTAGGGCTGGGTTTTACAGGCAAACTATAAGCACTTTTGCGAGTGTAATGATCAACAGGGATCACGGTTAATTTTAAATCGGGCGCTTTATTGATCCAGCCCTCGCCCTTGATCATTTTGGCAAGTTCGCCAACGGTCATACCGTGTAAAACAGGTATTGGATGCATGCCTACAAACGATTTAAATTCTTGCTCTAATATTGGTCCATCAACGTAGGTAATATTTGGGTTGGGTCTGTCGAGTACTAAAAATTCTATCCTCTGCTCTGCAGCAGCTTCCATCATGTAGTGCATAGAGCTTATGTAAGTATAAAAGCGCACTCCCACATCTTGAATGTCAAAAATAATGACATCAACATCGGCTAAAGCAGCTTGGCTTGGTTTTTTATTTTTACCGTAAATAGAAATAAGCGGAATACCCGTTTTGCTATCAACGGCATTTTTTACATGTGCGCCTGCATCGTGATCGCCGCGAAAGCCATGCTCAGGTGCAAAAATTTTAGTTATATTAATATTTTTAGTCAGCAGCGCATCTACTAAGTGAGTTTGCCCTATAGTTGATGTTTGATTTACTACTAGCCCTACACGTTTATTTTTTAACTGCGGTAAATATTTAGCATATTGCTGCGCACCTACTACAAGTGAGTTATTGGCTTCGTTGGCTTGCACGCTTGGAATAAAAATAGCGCTAAAAATAAAAAATAACGTAATAAATAGGGTTTTAAACATACTGCAATATCCTTTTAAACAAGGCGTTTAAAATAACATAGGTAATATTAAAGAGCAGCTTTAGAAAAGGTTAAGTGGGCTTAGATATAGTGATTAGAAGCTGGCGCTTCTCACGCGAGCAAGCTCAGCGTCTACAACAAATGAATAAACTCGGGTGTGGATTTAAGGATGAAGGCTGGTTTTACTTTAAAATACCACCTCTCATTTTAAGCTTAAAGACCGTATTTAACCTTCTTAGAGCTAAACGCTTCTAGTTATTTAATTTATTGGCCAATGAACCACTTAAAGATCTATTACACGAAGAGGAGCGAAAGAGAAGTAAATGAGAAGACATAAGCCCGGGTTTATTAGTTTAGCTTAGCTTTATTACTATCTCTAAAAGCGCAGCGCCTCTTAACCTCTTTGTGAATAAATTACTTATTTTTGGCGTTGCCAACGAATAAAATCTTATAAATTATATTTTTAAGGGGGGAATAGAAACTGGTGCTTCTCACGCTAGCAAGCTCTGCGGCTACACAGGATAAAATGAGAGATGGTATCTACTGGGTAGTAATCTACATTTCACTTTATTTCGGGCACAAAAAAACCGACTTAATGTCGGTTTGTTTATGAAAGTGGTGGGCGCAGGACGTATCTTGTAAGAGTGAACCTCCGACTGCTTGGTTCTCAATTCGGCTAAACCTACACTTCACTTTACTTCACTTTATTTCACTCTATTTCACTTTATTTCGGGCACAAAAAAACCGACTTAATGTCGGCTTATTTATGAAAGTGGTGGGCGCAGGAGGATTCGAACCTCCGACCGCTCGGTTCGTAGCCGAGTACTCTATCCAGCTGAGCTATGCACCC